>NZ_JBEGDL010000012.1:0-213866 GCF_040813775.1 Ammoniphilus soli | reverse complement strand
CGCCCTCTTGTAAATCTTCTAACCTCCCTAAGGTACAGAGGGTTTCTTGGCGAACGGTTTTCTTATTAACTCGGAAAGAACGAGCTACCTGAATATATTGACGGAGTGAGCCGTCCTTGTTTTTCTGTTTGTTCACTTTAATATACATGGTAGTTATATTTTACCACGAAATAACTATATTTGAATACGACATAGTTATACACATAACACTACAAACTCACCAGATTATCCACAAAAAACGGCTCTCATCCCATGAAGGACAAGAACCGTTATCCACAATTGTAGGGTATTGCTGTCAAACTCGAGTTTGAATTCGAGGTTCTTAGGATTTTCCGCAATATCGAAAGGAGTTGGATCCTTCACATCGGCTTTTAATTTGATAAGTCCTGCTTGCTCATATAAGAAAAGGGCTCTTGCGCGCTGAGTGGGGTCATTTTGAATACCGACTGTAGCGCCATCCGGAATCTCATCAATAGACTTATATTTTGCAGAGTAAATTCCCATAGGGAATGTTACCGTTTTGTCAAGAACAACGACGTTGGCGCCATGGTCTGCATTGAAATTCTCCAAAAACGGAATCGTTTGGAAGCTGTTCGCATCGATCTCGCCTTCATGCAAGGTTCTGTTCGGAAGCACGTAGTCATTGAAGACCACAATCTCGATATCGAGCCCTTCTTTTTCCTTCGCTACTTCCTTCACTTTTTCAACGATTTGCTCATGCGGTCCAGCCGTTACTCCGACTTTGATATGGGTTTTTTCTTCGGCTTTTCCTGCACCTGCTTCTTGATCTCCGCTGCTTCCGCATCCAGCGAGGGCAATCACGCTTGCGGTGATGAGACTAAGGATTTTTGCATACTTTTTCATCTCTCTGTTCTCCTTTTTCTAGGTGTCATTCCCTTTCTGTCTATGTCGGGAAGTCTTATAAATTTAGTACGATAATACTTTAATAGACTAAAGTTGTCAACCTATTAATAATTTATTTATAAAATACATAGGTTTTATTTTTATCAAATTTTTCTGGGTTTTTAATTCTATAGCAGCCAAGTTTTGTCACGGACACCTTTTTTCTGTTATGCTATTCTTAAAAAGAAAGATGTTTTAAAGGATAGAAGGAGAGAATGACCTTGAATGAATCCAAATGGCTGGGTAGAATTTTAATGTCCGGCATCGCTTGTTTAAGCTTAACGTTCTTGCTATCTGCTCATTCCCAAAGTGCGATAGAGAGTCCTGAACCTCCAAAGGAGATTCCGAAGGTTTCGGCAGCGGTTCCGGCAACGGACGATTTCTTCAACCTGGACAGCCCTGTTTTATTTATAAATAAAGAGCATCACTTGCCCGCGGATTATACTCCCCCTGATCTGGTTGAGCCTGCGATTCCTTTTTCCTTTGAGGGGACAAGCCCCAAAAAGCTCATGCGAAAAGAAGCGGCAAAGGCCACCGAAGAGCTATTCGCCCATGCTCAAAAGGATGGGATCGCATTGGTAGGGGTGTCAGCTTATCGATCTTTTGACATACAGGAGACTATTTATCATAGCAATGTGAGAGCGTTAGGTCAGGAAGAGGCAGCGAAGTGGAGTGCACGCCCGGGAGAAAGCGAACATCAAACCGGATTAGCGATAGATATATCAACTGCGGAAATGGGCTTCTTATTGGAGGAAAGCTTTGCAGAAACCAAGGAGGGGAAATGGCTTGCCGAGCATGCCGCCCTGCATGGATTTATCATCCGATATCCCAAGGGAAAAGAAGAGTTGACAGGCTACTCGTATGAGCCTTGGCATATCCGTTATGTCGGCAAAAAAGCAGCGAAAGAAATCAGCGAAAAAGGAATTACCTTAGAGGAGTATGTGAAAGAGTTAACGGTCAAGAAGGGCACCCCAAAACAATAGGGGGGCCTTTTTCTTTATTTGGATGATATCAAGGTAGGGAATGGCGTGGGTGAAGTTTTCTTGATAGAATAGATATTATCAAGAATAATCTGAAACTATTCAAAGCGGAGGAAGATCCATGTTGATCGAAGAACGGCTTGAGGGTCAATCGTTATTTGTCCAGGCATTTGAATATGCCCCCATTGGAATGGCTCTTGTAGCTCCTGATGGTCGGCTTATAAAAGCCAATTCTTCTGCTCATTCTTTGTTGGGATATTCGGAAGAAGAGGTTTGCGGTGTTTTCTTTCAGCAATTGACCCATCCCGATGATTTGGAACGAGATACGCCATATATGATCCAGCTTTTGCAGGGAAGCCGGGATTCTTATCAGATGGAACAGCGGTTCTTTCACAAGTCGGGCTCCATTGTATGGGTGCTGCTTAGTGTTTCTCTGGTTAAAGATGAGGAAAAGAAGCCCTTATTTTTCATTTTCCATCTGAAGGATATTACGAAGCAAAAAATAGCGGAAAAAAGATTGCAGGAACTTCAGGAAAGATATCAATCCATCTTCGATTTCCACCCTGACCTGATCTACTCCATGGATTTGAACGGAAACTATACGGCTTTTAACGAGTCTTTTAAAACACGATTCGGGTTATCATCCGAGGAACTCCTGGAACAAAAACTTAATTTTCGCGATTTGACTTATGAAGAGGACCTGCTAGAAACAGAAGCATTCTTTCAGCAAGCGGCAAGCGGAAAAGTGCAGCGGTTCGAGAGCAGATTTAACCATATGGCTTTCATCGTTGAGGTCATTTACATTCCCATCTGCGTGCAAAATCAGGTCGTCGGCGTTTATGGGATGGCAAGGGACATTACCGAGCGAAGGCGAGTGCTCGAAGAGATCGTTGCCACGAGGGTCCAGTTAGAGTCCTTTATTGATAATCATGTGGATCCGATTCTAATTTTTGACTTGGAAAATCGGCTTGTCCGGGTGAATGAAGCCTTCGAAAGCACTTTTGGCTGGAAGGCATCAGAAATTGTAGGCCAAAAGCTTCTGCAGCTGCCGATTGTGCCGGAAGAGCGTAAGCACGAAGCGGAATTCAATTTTCAAATTACCCGAAATGGCCAGTCCATTAAGGGATATGAAACGATAAGGATCAGAAAAAATGGCATTCCCTTGCATGTCATGGTATCCGGTTTTCCGATCCTGGATCAGAAAGGGAATTTAAAAGGATGGTCCATTTGCTTGAGGGATATTACGGATCAAAAAAAGGCCGAAGAACTGTTGATAAACTCTGAAAAGTTGTCCATCGCCGGTGAGCTGGCAGCTGGTATCGCTCATGAAATTCGCAACCCGATTACCGCCATTAAAGGGTTTGTCCAGCTTATGAAATACGGGGAGAGCAATAATACCCATTACCTGGATATCATGAAATCCGAGATCGAACGGATTGAGTTGATTCTCAGCGAGCTGTTGCTTCTGGCTAAGCCTCAAATGATGAAATTCCAAAAAAGCGATCTCCGCGTTTTAGTGGAACAAGTCAAGACTTTATTGGAATCAGAGGCCATCCTGAAAGATGTGGAAATCGTTACTGCCTTCCCGCCAGGCGGGCTATTCATCGAATGCGATGAGAACCAGTTAAAGCAGGTGTTCATTAATTTTATTAAGAATGCCATCGAATCCATGTCAAAGGGCGGGACAGTGGAAGTGGAAATTAAGGCGCTGGGGAGTGAGAGGTTTCTTATTCGGATTGCCGACCAGGGCTGCGGGATTCCGGAAAACATTCTTTCCAAGCTGGGACAGCCTTTTTACACGACGAAGGAAAAGGGGACAGGCCTAGGGTTTATGGTCAGCAAAAAAATTATTGAAAATCACCAAGGGGATATTGAGGTAAAAAGCGAAGTAGGGAAAGGAACTACAATTGAAGTCATCCTTCCGATTCGGCATATGTATATTTAGGATATGAGGGTGCCCGAGGCTGGGGCACCCTTATTTCAATAGACAATATTAATCATGACAAAATTCTCTTCTATGGTAAGATTAGGATATGGAACAGGCCATTAAACTTTTATCGATGCTCGTAAACTTTATACATGATGTCATAGTTGACCTGACGGACGTTTTCGGTTTGCCCCTGACAGACAAGGACCTGCATTTCTGGTTGTTTGGCTTGCTAGGTTTCCTTATCTACATCGGGGTAGACCGGCTGTTTAAATGGATCGCAAAGCGGAACATCTCTTTGGTGTCTTTTTTGTATACCTTTACGGTAATGGCGGTCCTGGCTTTACTATTGGAAGTCATGCAAAAGGTAACCAAACGGGGAAATATGGAATTTCTAGACTTTATCTATGGAATCTGGGGATTTATTGCTTTCTGGCTCGTCTTCGTGAGCGCTTCCTATCTGTGGAAGAGGGTAAGGAAGAAGGTCAGGCGGGGTGGTTAACCGGAGAAAGTCCGCTTATATGACTTTTTTCGATCGATATTTGAAAATAAGCGGATAATCTCTCCTCCATGCCACTGATGAGGAAGGATCCATCGTTTTGTTTCGTGACTTTCACCAAGTATTTATTTATGAACAGAATATAGTCAGAAAAATTTACCATCGCCTTGATTATCTTCATATTTCTGATATATTGGAATCAACTTACAATTACGACGTGGGTGGATGATCATGAACAAATGGTTTGGAAAACGGATTATGAAGACAGCCATTGCAGTTTTTATTACGGCTTGGGTCTGTCAACAGCTAGGATGGCCGGTTATTTTTGCGGTAATCACGGCCATTGTTACCATTGAGCCGACTCTTTCTTCCTCGATCAAAAAAGGAATGATTCGCCTTCCTGCGGCGGCCATGGGTGCGGCCTTTGCTCTATTCTTCGATTACCTCTTCGGACAAATCCCTCTGACATACGCCTTATCTGCGGCATTAACCATCTATATGTGTCATCTTTTCCGCTGGCATGATGCGATGATTGTAGCCACGCTCACTGCCGCGGCCATGATCCCGATTACGGATGGGCACTTCTTCGAGGCTTTCTATACGCGGATCGGTACAACCTCCATCGGTATTATACTTTCTTCTATTGTTAATTTTGTGGTGTGGCCTCCTGACTTCTCGAACAACATCGAAACGTCATGCCGCCGATTATCCGCGCAGTCACAGAAGCTGTTTGAGGAGGTTTCGGGCGAGGAGGCGAAGGATGGTTCAAACCGTAAGCTGCTCAAGCAACGCTTGTCCGCCATGATGAAGGAATTGAATAAGACCTATGAGCTGATCCATCATCAAAAACAAGGCTACCGTTATCAAAAGCATAACGAAAGCCAAATCAATCAGCTGATCGTTTATGAAGAAACCTTAGAAAAGCTAGAGGAAGTATTGTTTCAAACGGGATATTTATTATCCGCATCAAAGGAAAGAAGGGACATAACCACAAGAAACGCCTAACCGCTGAGACAGAAGGTTAGGCGTTTTTTCTGGTGATCTGTTTCCTGCTTTTGCAACCCTCATGAATGAGACTGCGTCTAAGGAAATAATAGGATAAAAGGAGATGATGGCATGAAACGTTTAAAATCGAGTTTAATAACTGCAGCCCTGTTGGTGGGAATGACCGCCGCAGCCTCCACTTTTCTGGTGCCAGCTGGACAAGCTGTGGCCGCAGCCACTCATACGATCCAGGTGGCCGGAAAAGGCGAAATGATGATTCAGCCTGACGTTGCTTATTTGAATGTCGGTGTCAGGGCAGAGGGAGCTACGAGTCAGGCAGCCCAAGCCGAGGCTGCCAAGGTGATGGCAAAGATTCAATCGGCCCTGCAGGCAAACGGGATTGCCAAAGAAGATATTCAAACGATCCAATTTACCAGTTTTCCCCGCTATGAATGGGAAAAGGATCGTCGCGTTTTCAAAGGCTTTGAGGTGACGCACATCCTGCGCGTAACGTCCCGTGATCTAGCGAAGGTCGGAGAAGTGCTGGATGCCGTGACCGTTGCCGGAGCCAATCAGATTGATAACATTCAGTTCGCTACGGAAAAAGCAGCCGAATATGAGGGAGCGGTCCTTCAGAAAGCGATGGATCATGCGCTGAAAAAAGCTTCCGTGCTTGCCTCCGCTTCCGGAAAGAAAATCAAAGACGTGGTGTCGATTACGGAAATGGGCAGTCAACCGCCTTCCTTTTATCAACCTTTGATGATGGGGGCCGAGGCTAAGGCGGCTTCTCCCATCAGCACGGAACTATCGCAAGGATTGCTAAAGGTTCAAGCTGAGGTTCAGGTTGTGTATGAGATGGAGTAGAAAAAGCCGGGCCTTGTTCTTTTCGTGTTTTTTAGCGCTCGCTGTATTATTCCAGGCGGTTAATCCTGGTCTGGCGTTTGCAGAAAAAACGGGTGTGCAAGGTCTGTCTGTCCAATTGGAGCGGCTGGTCAATGGACTGGAGCAGAAGGAAAGCAGCAAAGGAATCCGTGCAGGAATAGCGGTCTATAACCTGACGTCGGAAAAATATCTTTATACCTACCAACATGAGATGCCCTTCGTGCCAGCTTCCAACATGAAGGTATGGGTATCCGCTGCAGCTTTGGATCAATTGGGGGGAAATTATCGCTTTAAGACAGAGATGTATGTGGACGGAAGGATCGATAAGAACGGTGTCTTAAAAGGGGACGTTGTACTGAAGGGGTACGGGGATCCTTCTTTGACCGTCGAAGACCTGCAGAAGCTGGTGGATCACCTTAGCGAAAAAGGAGTTAAATCCATACAAGGAAATCTTGTCATGGATGAAACCTACTTTGATACGAAGAGGCTGGGTTCCGGTTGGATGTGGGATGATGAGCCTTATGACTATAGTGCGCAAATCAGTGCCTTGGCATTGAACCGTAATGTGGTTGATCTTAAAATCGTACCTGATCAACCGGTCGGCCAACCTCCAACGGTCAGGATGAGTCCGAAAAATGACTATGTGACGATCCAAAATAATGTGGAAGTGATACAAGGGGCTGCTCAACAGTTTACAGTGGATCGACCGATTGCACAAAACACGTTGATTTTAAAAGGAACCATGGGAAACCAGGCGGCCGTTTACGGGGAGGCTCGAACGGTGGAAGATCCGGCTCTTTTTGCAGGCAATGTGTTAAGGCATCAACTGTTGGATAAGGGCATTGGACTTGATCCGCAAACGGAAGTTGTCAAAGGTAAAGCGAATCCGAAGGAAAGCGAAAGAGTGGGGACCCATTATTCGCGTCCCTTAGCTGAGCTGACCGTGGTATTGAACAAGGAAAGCGATAATTTATATGCGGAGATGTTTCTGAAAGCCCTAGGAGTGGAAAAAGGCGGCGGGGGAAGTACCCAAGCGGGATTGGAAGTCGTTGCTGCGGTGATGAAAAAGGCAGGAGCTGCGATGGACTTTCGGCAAGCGGATGGCTCCGGGCTTTCACGGTATAACTTGATCAGCGCCGAGCAAATGGTCAAGCTTCTAGCGTATGCCAGCAAACAAGATTATGCTAGGTTCCTCAAAGAATCGTTTCCGATTGCCGGTGTAGATGGCACCTTAGAGACCCGCTTAAAAGGGACAGCTGCGGAAGGAAAGGTTTATGCCAAAACGGGATCGATGAACGGAGTCAGCTGTTTGTCCGGATATATGACCGCTTCGAATGGGGATGAGCTCATTTTTTCCATTCTCTTGAATGGCATCCTCAAAAGTGAGGAAGGACGGGACTTTCAGGATGAAGTGTTGAAAGCTCTGGCTTCCGCTCCTGCAACCACAGCCTCGGCCCCGGTGGAAAGAAAGACGGAATCCTATGCACTGGATAAAGTCTTGAATCCACTTTTGCAGGATCCCCGTGTAAAAGGAGTCACTACAGGCATTATGGTGAAGTCTTTGGATCGGCAGCAAGTGCTATTTGCAAAAAATGCAGACAAGCTCCTGATCCCGGCCGGCAATGTCAGCCTTTTGACCAGCAGCATCGCCCTTCGCAAGCTCGGAAAAGATTTTCAATTTAAAACGGAACTTTACGCGACAGGTCCGATGAAATCGGGTGTATTGGAGGGAGATTTGGTCATCAAGGGGTATGGTGATCCTACTCTTCGCACTGAAGATGTCGACAAAATGGTTGGTGATGTAAAAGCTAAGGGAATTAAAAAAATCACGGGAAACATCCTGGTGGATGATACCTATTTTGATCGTCAGCCTTATCCGCTTGGTTGGGTTTGGGATCAAGAAGGTGATGCTTCCCATCCGCAAATTCGTACTCTAGGCCTCGATCGCGGAACGGTTCGATTAGCTTATCTGCCTGCAGCGAAAAAAGGAGAGGCGGTCCGAGTGAGTCTCCAACCCCGAACCCAGTATATACAGGTCCTTAATAAGGGGAAGACCGTATCCGCTTGGGAGGATAACACCTTGAAGATCGAGAAGGTTCGCGGTGAGAATGTGGTCCAGGTTTCCGGGAATCTTCCGATTTCGGCGAAAGGAGCGTCTGTTCAAGTTCCTGTCCATGAACCGGCTCTGTACACAGGGACCGTATTGGCAGAAAAGCTTTTATCCGCAGGCATTTCGTTGCCTCCTAAGTATCAAGTCCAGTTGGCTTCGGTCCCTCTGGATGCGATGAAAGTGGCTGAGTTTCGTTCACCTTCCGTAAAAGACATCGTATGGAAGCTCCATAATGAGCAGAACCCTTACTATGCGGAAATGATCACGAAGACGTTAGGGGCCGTGTACAAAGGGGAAGGGAGTACGGAGAAAGGTCTTGAAGTGATTTCGGATTCCTTGAAGGGATACGGATTAAATACCCATTATGTTTTGGTAGACGGCTCTGGTGTTACGCAGTACAACCTCCTTTCCCCGCGACAGGTTCTTGCGGTTTTGGACATGATGTCGGGGGATGAATTCTTCCGATCCACTCTACCTATGAACCGACTCCTTGGTACTCCTGCAGAAGGCAGGATTATCGCCCAATCCGGGTCGCTGCCAGGCGTTCGGTCGCTGTCGGGTTACGCGATGACCGAACAAGGGGAATGGCTGTCTTTTTCGATTATGATGAATGGCTATGCGAAGGATGACCAAGTGATGGATGACTTGCAGGATGCGATCCTGCTGGGGTTGGTGGGGGATCGGTAGGAGGCTGGCTTGGGGAGGAAATTTCTCCTGCAAGCCGGCTTTTTTCGGTGGAATTTTATTTTTAGAGGAAGTTGGGGAGATTAGACTGTTAGTAATTTAATTAAATTAGAAAATATGACCGTATTTTTAACAATAAGCATACATCATTCGCGGACCGTTATCCGTTACCCATAGAATTTCTCGAAAAAGTAATGTAATCTCTCGAAAAACGATTAAAATTTCTCGATCATTTCTCGAAACCAACCTTATGATATGATAAAGAAAAGTGAGGTGGACAGGTTGCAAGTTTTTTCAAAGGAAAGATTGTTAGAAGAATTGGAGCAGTGCCCACAGGTGGAGGGCATTGATCCAATCGAGGCCGCAGAAAGGCTAGCAGACATGGCGGCGATCGGAGCCACTCCGGAAGGTGGAATCACCCGCTACCCGTATGCGAAAGAAGAAAACCAAGTGAAAGAGTTATTCCGAAGCTGGATGGAACAGATGGGGCTTGACGTCTACGAAGACACGGTAGGCAATTTGTTTGGGCGCTTGGAAGGGGAAAACCCGGAGCTGCCGGTCGTAATGACGGGTTCTCATTTAGATACGGTTCCGAATGGCGGAGCGTTTGATGGGGCGTTAGGCTGTCTCAGCAGTCTGATGGCGATAGAATCCTTGATCAAGCAAGGAAAAAAGCCGAATCGAACCATAGAACTTGCAGTGTTTGTCGATGAAGAAGGGGCTCGGTTTGAAAAAGGTTTATTTGGCAGCCGGGTCATGATGGGGGAAGTCACCCCTAATGAATTAGGCCGACTTGTAGACGCAGATGGGGTTACCCTAGAGAAGGCGATGAGGGAGGCAGGATATGATCCGAATCGAATCGCTGAAAGCCGCCGCCGCCCGGAAGACATCTTTGCCTTTTTGGAGCTGCATATTGAGCAGGGGAGAATTCTAGAAAGCGAAGAAAAAAAGATTGGAATCGTGAACGGAATAGCCGGCCCTTCCTGGAAATCCTTTACGTTTCTCGGGAGCACGGACCATGCCGGAAACACCCCGATGCATCTGAGAAAGGATGCGGTTGCGGCAGCTTCTGAATTTATTTTGGGAATAGAAAAGCTTCCCCGTATGTTTAGCCCGACAGCCGTCGCAACCGTAGGAAAACTCAACGTCTTCCCCAACGGCACGAATATCATTTCGGGGAAAACGGAAGTTTTCGTGGATGCGAGAGACATTCAGGAGGAAACGAGAGAGCGGATGCTGGAGGCGATTATCGAGCTGGCTCAGGAAACCGCACAGAAACGCGGACTGCAAGTAGAAATCGATCACATTATTTCCATTCCTCCTGTCCTGGTCCCCGACTGGATCCAAAGCGCCGTTGCAGCGGCAGCTGAGCGAAATGGACTGCCTGCACGAACTTTGCCAAGCGGAGCCGGGCATGATGCCATGATCATAGGAAAACATGTCCCATCCGGCATGATTTTTGTTCCTTCTTTCCACGGGAAAAGCCATTCTCCGGAGGAGTGGACATCCTTGCCGGATTGCGTGAACGGGATGCTGGTGATGAGAGATGCATTGTGGGAGTTAGCGAAAAAATAAACCCTCCCCTTGACACAACCTATATATAGGTGTAAAGTTCAATTGAATTACATATCTTGTGTGAATAGGTTCCTTGAGGATAATCAAGGATGAAAAGGGAAGTTCGGTGAATAATCCGACACGGACCCGCCACTGTGATAAGGGAGTTCCTATCCTCAATGCCACTGATCCATAAGGATTGGGAAGGCGGATAAGAATGATGATCTTTAAGTCAGGAGACCTGCCTGTTTCACGTTTGACGCGACGAACCTACGGGAGCCTAGGGAGGTGTTGAAATGGACATTTTCATGGGGTTATTCTCGTGCAGTGAAGCATTTCTTCCCTTTATTGGGGAGAAGTGCTTTTTTTGCGTTTAAAATCAAAATCATCTTCAGGAGGAATTCATGATCACGATCATCAAACGAAACGGAACGGCAAATTCCTTGGATATTGAAAAGCTTAAAGTCGTAGCCCAGTTTGCGTGCGGAGAGCTGGAGCATGAAGGCTATACCCCAGAGCGTTTGGTCAAGGAAGTAGAAATTCAGCTGAAGGACCAGATGTCCACGCGGCAAATCCAAAAGACCCTGATCCAGACGGCGGTTGAGCTGACTTCGATCAGCGAACCGAAATGGCAGCAGGTAGCAGGAAAGCTTCTCGCTTATGATGCCTACAAGGAAGCCAGTCTGAATCGCGGCTACAGCACGTTCGGGTATGGCGATTTTTTTGAGCTGATCCAGAATATGACGGAACAAAGATTGGTTGGCTCGTACATCATCGAGGGTTATACCCGTGAGGAGATAGAGGAATTGGGGCGCTATATTCGCCCGGAAAGAGACTACCTGTTCAGTTATAGCGGGTTAAAGATGATTCTGGACCGCTATGTGATCAGGGGATATGACCGGGAAATCCTGGAGCTGCCGCAAGAAATGTTCATGGGCATTGCCATGCATTTGGCCTTATCCGAAAGAACGGAGGAGGATAAGATGGAGTGGGCAAAAACCTACTATGATCTGTCTTCCGCGCTGCGGTTCACCTTTGCCACTCCGACGATGAGCGGGGCAAGAAAGGTACACCATCAGTTATCCAGCTGCTTCATTGATACCGTGGACGATAGCCTCAAAGGGATTTACTCCAGCGTATCCCATTTTGCCGAGGTATCCAAAAACGGCGGGGGAATGGGGCTTTATTTCGGCAAGGTCAGGGCAAGGGGATCCGATATCCGGGGCCATAAGAATACCAGCGGCGGAATTATCCCTTGGATCCGCTTGGCGAATGATACCGCCACTTCCGTCGACCAATTGGGCCAGCGAAGCGGCAGCGTGTGCGTATGGACGGATATGTGGCATGCGGACCTCCTGGAGTTTCTGAAGCTGAAAACGAATAGCGGGGACGACCGGGCGAAAGCCCATGATGTTTTCCTGGGATTATGCGTTCCGGACCTGTTTTGGCGTGCAGCGGGAGAAAACATGGATCAGCTTTGGCATCTGTTTTGCCCTCATGAAGTCGAGCGGCATATGGGATTTCGATTGGAGGACACATGGGGCGAAGAGTGGGAGAAGAAGTACCAGGCTTGCATCCGCAATAAAAGCTTGCGGCGCACGGAAGTGAAAATCAAGGAGCTGGTCAAACTGATGCTGACGTCCCAGCTGGAAACCGGCACCCCGTTTATCATGAACCGGGATCATGTCAACCGGATGAATCCGAATGCTCACCTGGGGATGATCCGCTCTTCCAACTTATGCACCGAGATTTTGCAGAATATGAGTGCAGGAGAGTATCTGGAAACCCATGCTGAAACGGCAGACGGGGATGAGGTGATCGTAACCAAGGTTAAAGCGGGAGATTTTGTGACCTGCAATTTATCCTCCACCGTCATAAGCCGGAACTTGAAGGAAGAGGAACTGAAGGAAGTGGTCTTTGCGCAGATCAGAGCCATGGATGCCGTCATTGATCAGAACGAATATCCGTTGAAAGCGGCTGAAATCACGAATAAGAAATATCGGGCGGTCGGATTGGGATCCATGGGATATCACCATGCCCTGACGCTGCTTGGAATCGCATGGGAAAGCGATGAGCATATGAGATGGGCGGATGAGTATTTTGCCAAGTGGTCGTATTATGCCATCCAGGCGAGTATGGAATTAGCAAAGGAGCGCGGCGCCTACCCTGGTTTTGAAGGAAGCGATTGGCAAACGGGCGCTTACTTCGATAAGAGGGGATTATCCGGATGGCAAGATGGACTGGATTGGGATGAGCTAAAGAGGCATGTGCAAGCCTATGGGGTGCGGAACGCCTATCTGATGGCGATCGCGCCGACGGGTTCCACATCGGTCATTGCAGGAACGAGCGCCACCATCGATCCGATCATGGATAAGTATTGGCTGGAGGAAAAGAAGGGATTGACGATTCCGCAAACGGCGCCCGATTTATCCTCCGAAAATTTTTGGCTGTATAAAGAAGCTCACCGAATCGACCAGGGCTATTCGATTTCTGCGAATGCGATTCGCCAGAAGTACATCGACCAAGGCCAATCTTTCAACTTATACATTAACCCGGAAGAAACGAGTTTGCGCCAAGTCTTCAATCTGTACTATGAAGCGTGGAGGTCAGGCGTGAAAACCGTATACTACGTGCGTTCCAAATCATTGGAAATAGAAGAGTGCGTAAGCTGCTCAGCGTAAAGAAAGGATGGATGAAATATGGGAAGCATGACACTGAGGCCATTGTTCAATCCTCATGGAGATACCGATATGGCCAAGAAGAGAATCATAGGGGGGAATACCACCAACCTGCAAGAGTTTAACCGGCCTAAATATGAATGGGCCATGAGATGGTACCGCACATCGATGAATAATTTCTGGATACCGGAGGAGATTCCGATGAGTGCAGATGTCACCGACTATCGGAATTTGCCTGACGAGTACAGGGAAAGCCTAGGCAAGGTCCTCTCGTTCCTGATCTTTCTGGACAGCCTTCAGGCCGCCAATCTGCCGAACATCAATGATTACATTACTGCACCGGAGGTTAACCTTTGCCTCACCCTGCAGGCATCCGATGAAGCCATTCATAGCCAAAGCTATAGCTATATTCTGGACAGCATTTGCCATCCCCATGAGCAGCAGCGGATCCTCTACCAATGGAAGGATGATCCCCTGCTCCTGAAAAGAGTTTCTTTCATCGGGGGATTATACAATGAGTTCATCCAGCATCCAAGCGAATGGGGGCTGATCAAGACCTGTATGGCCAATTTTATTTTGGAAGGCCTGTATTTCTACAGCGGGTTTGCTTTTATCTACGCCTTGGGACGATTGGGAAAGATGAGCGGCACGGTCCAGGAAATCCGCTATATCAATCGGGATGAGCTTACCCATCTGGTCCTGTTCCGCAACATCATGAAAGAAATGAGAACCGAGAATCCTCAATACTTCACAGAAGAACACCTTGCTGAATTGCGCAGCATGGTCAAGCAAGCCGCAGAAATGGAAATCGAATGGGGACATTACGTCATTGGCGATAAGATAGAGGGGCTGAATAAGCATTTGGTTGAATCGTATATCAAGCATTTGGCGAATGAAAGATTAAGAATGCTAGATTTCGAGATTCTTTATCCGGAAATCACGCAGGATCCGCTGCCGTGGATCTCCAAATTATCCAACATCAATGGGATTAAGACCGACTTTTTTGAAGCCAAAGTCACGGCTTATACGAAGGCGGCCATTGTGAAGGATGATTTATAGGATCTATCTCAGCTTGCCTTCACCATGATAGAACAAAGCTTGCGGGTGCTGGAACCGCATCGCAAGAAAAAACGCAACGGTCTTTCTCGGGGTGAAGCTCGGGAATGACCGTTGTCTGTTCGTCCTTGAAAATTATACGAGGAAGTTTCCGCAAGATATATGACCCGATCTGGCTATTTTTATTGGGGATTGACAGGAAACAAAATCCTATTATACAATTCAAATCGTAATAATTACTATTAATAAAGAGTGAAAATAAGGTTTTCATCATTGTTAAGTTTCATTTATTTGTATTTATTACGATTTTCTAAAACTTGAAAGGTGGCTTATTCATGAATCTATTTCCGTTTCTTGCCTTACTTTTTTTGTTTCTGGCGGGCTGCAGCCAAGAGCAAGAGATAGCGGGCCCACAAACGAAAAGCGTCACGCTGATCCATCAGTTCAAAACCGGCAGCATGGATCCTCATAATGGCAGTACTCCGCTCCGGGCAGGTATAGTTGAGACTCTGGTGCGTTTGGATGAGAACTTAGAGGTGAAGCCATGGCTGGCGACAAAATGGGAGGCAAAGGATGAACGGACTTGGGTGTTTACGATCCGCGAAAACGTTGCGTTCCACGATGGAACCAAGCTAGATGCAGCTGCTGTGAAGGATTCTTTTGAGCGTGCCATGACTGTAAATGAGAAGATGATAGGTGCCTTGAAGATCGCTTCTATGGAAGCGGCCGGACAGGAATTGACCATGGTAACGAGTGAGCCCCATCCATCGCTTCCGTCCGAGCTAGTTAATCCGATGGCGGCTGTGGTGAGTGCAGAGGCAGAGAAGCAGGTGGGATCAGAAGCGTTTAACGCTGCTCCAGTGGGTACCGGCCCTTTTAAAGTGAAGAAGTTTACCCCGGATATCGAAGTGGTGGTGGAGCGTTTTGATGGGTACTGGGACGGTGCGGCAAAGCTGGAAGAGGTTACATACAAATTCAATGAAGATGGCAATGTAAGATCTTTGGCCTTACAGTCCAAGGAAGCCGATATCGTATACGGGCTTCCTGCCGAAACGATTGATGTCATCGAGCAGGACAACGAGCTTCGAGTGGAGTCCATCGCAGGGTTGCGCGTTCACTTTCTCTTGTACAACCAGCAGAAGCCCTGGATGCAGGATGTGAAGGTGAGAAGGGCAATAGATCTACTGATTAATCGCGAAAGTATCGCCAATGACATTATGCTCGGGAATGCTACGCCAGCCAACGGTCCATTTAACACGGCTTTGCCGTTTGGCAGTAAGGAACCCTTACGAGCATTGAATGTGGACGAAGCCAGGAAGCTTCTGGAGGAAGCCGGGTTTGCGCCAGGGGCTGACGGGAAGCTCGCGAAAGAGGGGAAAAGATTGACTTTGGAACTCCTTACCTATGGAGGAAGACCAGAACTGCCGCTTATGGCGCAATTGCTGCAGTCCGATGCCGCTAAGGCCGGCGTGGAGATCCGGATCAAAAACGTAGAAGATGTGGATACGTACATACGCGAGAATAAGGATTGGGACATGGTGACCTACAGTAACTTGACCGCGCCTCGCGGAGATGGAGGATTCTTTCTCAATTCGGCTTTCCTGCCGGGAGGATCCCTTAATGCAGTAAATATTGATATCCCAAAGCTAAATCAATTTGTGGAGCAATTAAATCAAACGGTGGAAACACAAGAGCGCGTCAAGCTGACTCAAGAAGCCGTTGGCCTGGTCAATGAGGAGGTTCCGCATTCCTATGCGGTTTATCCCAATATTATCGTAGGCATCAACGAAAGAATCATAGATTGGAAGCCTGGCGCGGAAGAGTACTATATCCTGACTAACAAAATGGATGTGAAATAAATTGTTGAAGCTGGTGAAAGCCCGTCTCGTACAGCTTGTCTTTGTTCTGTTTCTGTTATCCCTGCTGACCTTCACGCTCATGAAGCTTGCTCCGGGAGATCCAGTTCTTCATCTCTTGGGAGCTGATGAGCTGGCCGTGACCCAAGAGGAGGAAGCCGCGCTCCGAAAGGAGTTGGGCTTTGATCTGCCGATCCTCGTCCAGTATGGGCAGTGGATGATGGGAGTGCTGCAGCTGGATTTGGGGACATCGTACATCAAGGGGAAGCCGGTTTGGGATGAATTGATGGATAGGCTTCCGACCACAGTTGAATTAACGGTGGGAGGCATTCTCGTCATGATCATGATCTCCGTCCCGCTTGGCTTATTAGCGGCAAAGTATCCGGATCGCTGGCCTGACCATCTGAGCCGCTTTCTGGCTCTTGTTGGAGCGTCGATTCCGAGCTTTTGGATGGGACTGCTGCTGATTTACGCCTTTTCATTCAAGCTCCAGTGGCTGCCGTCCATGGGCAAAGGAAGCCTTCAGCATATGATTCTTCCCTCTGTCACCCTAGGCTTTGCCATGGCAGCGGTGTATGCCCGCTTGCTTCGTGCCGGATTGCTTGAAAGCCTGTCCCAGGAGTATATTCGGGCCGCACGGGCGAGAGGGATCGCGGAGTGGCGCATTTTGACCAAGCATGCTCTCCGGGCGGCGCTTTTGCCCGTTGTCACGGTATTTGGGATCAGTATCGGCAGTTTATTAGCCGGCACGGTCGTCATTGAAACCCTGTTTTCCTTGCCCGGGCTCGGGAGCATGGGGGTTCAGGCGATTTTTCAGCGTGATTACCCGATCATTCAGGGCTACGTGCTGCTAACCGGCGTATTCGTGGTCGTGGTCAATTTGCTCGTTGATTTGAGCTACGGATGGCTGGATCCGCGGATTCGCTATGGAAAGGGGAACGTGTCGTGAACGGGAATGTTCAGCAGGTGGTAATTACCCGAAGAGTCCTGCCTCGCTATCCAGCGATGGTACTGGGGATGGGACTGATGGCAGGGATGTTGCTTCTCATGCTCATCGGGCCATGGATCGTGCCCAATGATCCATTGGCCGTACAGATGCCGGAGCGCCTTCAGGCACCCAGCTGGCAGTATCCGCTGGGAACGGATCACATGGGCCGGTGCATTTTCTCGCGATTGGCGGAGGGGGCAAAGATTACGATCGGTGTTTCCGCTCTAGTTATCGCCTCGGTCATGCTGATTGGCATCCCTTTAGGATTGATTTCCGGATACCTTGGCGGGCGCTTGGATGCTGCCATGATGAGACTGGTCGATGGCCTTTCGGCATTGCCTGAATTTATTTGGGTCATCGCTGTTTCCGGATTTCTTGGACCCAGCTTAACCAATATGATCGTTTCCATCGTCATGATCAAATGGATCGGATATGCGCGTGTCGTGCGAAGCATTGTACTGTCTGAACGGGAAAAGGAATATGTCTTGGCAGCGCGCGTCGCAGGTACAGGATCCTGGACCATTCTGTGGAGGCATCTGCTGCCGCAGGTCATTTCCCCCATTGTTGTGCTGGCTGCGCTCGACATCGGGAAAATTATCTTGATCATTTCTTCGCTTTCGTACCTGGGTCTGGGCGCTCAGCCGCCGACGCCGGAATGGGGGGCGATGCTCAATGACGGCCGCCCGTATTTCCAGACATTGCCGCAGCTCATGATCTATCCGGGTGCGGCGATCATGCTGGTCGTGATCTCCTGCAATTTGATAGGAGAGGGATTGCGTGACTTTTTTGACGTTCGCAGCAGAGGAAGGTTTAGATAATGAGAGGAGGGGATGTCGGATGAAACCGGTGTTGGAGTTGAAAGACTTGAATATCTGTGTCCAGCAAGGCAAAAGTCATCATCTGCTGGTCCGTGATCTGAGCCTCTCGATTCAGCCGGGGGAAACCCTGGCCCTGGTAGGGGAAAGCGGAAGCGGGAAAAGCCTGACGGCAAGTGCGGTCCTGGGACTTTTATCGCCGTCCGTTCATGTGAGCGCAGGGCAAATCTTTTTTCAAGGAGAGGATATCCTCCCTTGGCCTGAGAAGAGGAGAAGACAGCTTCGCGGAAAGCAAATGGGCTACGTCTTTCAGGATTATCAAGGAAGCTTTACGCCGTTTATCAAAATAGGCAACCAGTTCGTCGAGACCCTTCGGGCGCACCGCGAAATTTCCAAAGAGGAGGCGAAGGAAGGGGCATTGGTTTGGTTGGATCAGGTGGGCTTGCCTGCGGAGAGGGTATTTAACAGCTATCCCTTTCAGCTGAGCGGGGGACAGCGCCAACGGGCCGCATTGGCTGCCGCTCTAATCCTGAAGCCATCTTTATTGATCGCCGATGAACCGACCACGGCACTCGATGTGCTTACTGGGGAAAAAGTGATGGATCTGCTGGATCAGCTCCAGCAGCAGACGGGCTGTGCGGTCCTGATGATCTCGCATGATTTGCGGCATGTTCTGAAGAGAGCCGATACGATCGCGGTCATGAAGGAGGGACGTATTGTCGAGAGGGAAGCGGCTCATGTCATTCGCCTCCAGCCCAGCCATCCCTATACACAAATGCTTCTGAAGGCGAGACCGCTTCTTTCCGAAATTCATAAAGAGCTGCTGGCGGAAGAACAAGCTTTTATTCGATCGGAGGTGGGTCTTGCGTGATGGACCTTTTGACTGTCCAGGGATTGACGAAAACCTATAAGAATTCAGGGGAGATTGTATCGGCTGTCCAAGACGTATCCTTCCGCATTGGGGCAGGGGAATGTCTGGGGTTAGTTGGAGAAAGCGGCAGCGGAAAGAGCACGCTGGGGCGGATCCTGCTCGCCCTGGAACGGCCGGATAGCGGGGGTGTCCGCTTGCGGGGAACATCGATATTGAACTTGAAAAACAAGGCCTTGCGTGACATGCGCAAGCAGATTCAAGTCGTCTTCCAAGATCCTGCCTCTTCCTTGAATCAGAGGCTGCCGGTTTGGCGATCGGTGATGGAGGCGCTGGATAATTTTCCGGAGGCGGTGCCGCCCTTCCTGGCAGATGTCCGTCACCATCGAAGGGATACAGCGGTAAGATTGCTGGAAATGGTGGGGTTAGGAGCCGAACATATGGACCGGTATCCGCATGAGCTGAGCGGGGGGCAGAGGCAGCGGGTGGCGATTGCGCGGGGGATTAGCCTGATGCCGAAGCTCTTGATATGCGACGAGCCGACTTCCAGCCTGGACGTTTCCGTTCAGGCCCAAATTTTGCAATTGCTTAAAAGCATGAAGACCGAGCTTGGCATGGCTTGCTTGTTCATTTCTCACGATATGGCTGCGGTGCGTTATATGAGTGATCGGATCATCGTGCTGAAAGAAGGACGCATCGTCGATGAATTCGCCAGCCGCCATATCCTGAGCGAGGACCGGCATGAGTATACGAGGCAGTTAGTGGCGGTCGTGAGTTAATGGTAAAAACCGTCTCTGTTACGCATCGCGAATATCTCGCCCTGGCCTTTCCCCTTATCCTATCCGGTCTTTCCACGCCGCTCTTAGGGGCAGCGGATACCGCTGTTGTGGGCCAGCTCCCTGATCCGGCCTATATCGGGGGAGTGGCTGTAGGTACGCTCATTTTTAATTATTTATATTGGGTGCTTGGTTTTTTGCGCGTCAGTACGTCCGGATTTACGGCACAAGCGCTAGGGGCTAACAACCAGCAGGAACTGCTGATGTTTCTTGCGCGTCCATTAGGGATAGCTCTTCTTATGGGATCGCTGTTCATTCTTTTGCAGGTCCCGATTAAACAAACGGCTCTGCTTTTATTGGATTCCGGTCCCATTGTAGAGGCCCAAGCGGAAAGCTACTTTGACATTCGCATTTGGGGAGCTCCCTTTGCCCTTGCCAATTACGTCATCTTAGGGTGGCTTATTGGAATATCCAAGGTGAAGCTCGGCTTATATCTGCAAATTTTCATGAATGTACTTAATATCCTGCTCGACTTCCTGTTTGTAATGGGGCTGCAATGGGGAGTGCCAGGTGTGGCCATCGCCACCCTCATTTCAGAAGTGAGTGGAACGGGAGCGGGTATCCTTCTCCTGGCAGCTAGCCGAAAAGTGGATAGCAAGGAATGGAGCTGGTCTTCCTACTGGGACTACTCTTCATTCCTTAAGATGTTTAAAGTAAACCGGGATTTGTTTATCCGAACGCTTTGCTTGCTGGCCGTTTTCGGTCTCTTCACAGCTCATGGATCCGGGCTTGGCGACATGACCTTGGCCGTCAATGCCATTTTGATGCAATTGCAGTTTATCCTGGCTTATTTCTTTAGCGGTATTGCCAATGCTGCATCGATATTGGTCGGAAAAGCAATTGGGAGCAGAAATGAGGGACTGTTTCAACGCACCATCCAGCTGACGGTCTTTTGGTCTTTCTTGGCATCGGGTTTTCTTGTTGCCGTACTCTTTCTGGCTGAGGAACCGATCTTGTCTGTATTTACTGGAATTGAAGAGGTAAAAGTTCTCGCTTCGGACTATTTGCCCTGGCTGTTTCTTTATGCGTTCGGCATTTTCTGGGGCCTGCAGCTCGAAGGGATCTATGCCGGCGCAACGAATGCTAAGCCTGTCCGCAATTCCATGATTCTTTCCTTGCTGGTCTTTCTACTCTCCGTTTGGCTGCTGCTTCCCATATGGGGCAATCATGGGCTATGGTGCGCCTTTGTACTATTTAGCCTGTCTCGCTCCTTGTTCTCCTGGGCGTACCTTCCCGGATTGAAGAGGGACTTGTTTGGGCCGGGAACGGGTATAACTTTGACTGTTAAATAATAACTATTATGATTCTGTAAAGAGAGAAAGGATCCGTGGAAAATCAGTGGATCCTTTTTTCTGGTTGTCCTCCAAAAGAATAATCGTTATCATTACTTTTAGAGTTCAACATTATGGGCTTGTCTGCATAGAATGTATTAAATTGTAGGCTGGAGGATTAAAGATGGTAAATTGGATTCGTTCATCTTTTATTGAAATCATAGGAGCGGCGATGCTTGGAATGGTTCTATATCTGTTCTTTTTAGGCGGGAATTTGCCCATGCAAGGAGGTTTATCTATTCCTCCTTCCGTTCTAAGTTTAAACACCATTTTCCTTAGCATTCTTATCGAAGCGATTCCTTTTGTACTCATTGGCGTATTGATTGCAGGGGCGATTCAGGTTTTTATAACGGAGGATCATATTCGCCGGTGGATACCTAAGAATCGATTGCTGGCGGTTTTGGCAAGCTGTTCCATCGGTGCTTTGTTTCCGGCATGCGAGTGCGGCATTGTTCCGATTGTGCGCCGTTTAGTGGCAAAGGGGGTTCCCATTCATGCCGGAATTGGCTTTCTCCTTACGGGACCTATTATCAATCCTATCGTGATTTTCTCGACCTATATGGCGTTCGGCAATGATGCGAGAATGGCCGGCATGCGCATGGTGTTGGGCTTTGTTGTCGCTGTGATTGTGGCATTTATCATTGGAATGTTGTTTAAGGGCTCGCAATTAAAAAAGTCAAGCTCATTCATTCCGATTGCAACACCCGGGACAAAGAAGCCGATTGGTCAAAGGATGAAGCAAATGCTTTATCATTCCATTGATGAATTTTTTGATATGGGAAAGTATCTGATTTTCGGAGCCTTTTTGGCTGCTTTCGTACAAACTTATGTTTCAACGAAGTCGCTCATGGCCATTGGGGATGGAGTCGTTTCCTCCACGCTGGTGATGATGGGGATGGCTTACTTATTATCGTTATGCTCAGAGGCCGATGCCTTTATCGCCGCATCGTTTCGCAATACTTTCCCGATGACGGCTTTGCTTGGATTTCTAGTTTATGGACCGATGCTGGATTTGAAAAATACGTTGATGATGATGGGCATTTTCCGCATTCGATTTGTTATCGTACTGGTTGCTCTGATTACTATCACTGTTTTTGGATGTGTCATGGCGGCACATGCTTGGCTGTGAGGGGGTGAAAGGAATGTTAAGAGCTATCATCTTATTAGGATTTGCGGGCTTTATATTTAAATTGCACTATACGGGTGAAATCGGAAAGTACATCAATATGAAGTATGTGGCGTTTAGCCAAATCGCTTCCGTATTGCTGGTTTTTCTTTTTTTCATCCAATTGTATCGCACTTGGATAGCCAAAGAAAACGAGCACCATCATGAGGATTGCGGACATGATGGCTGTGATCATGATCATGGGTTTTCTTCGGGGTGGAGCTGGAAAACGGTTGTTTCCTATACGATATTAATTGTTCCATTAGTCACGGGATTTCTCATGCCGGCGAAGACGCTGGATGCTTCGATTGCATCCAATAAAGGAGTTCTATTGGCTTCACCCGGCAAAACAGATCCAAAAACGACGGAAGACGGATCCGGTGATCCATCCGCCAACATTGAAGGCTCTTCCAGCCCGCCCGTATATTTTGATGATCTGTATACTGAAAAAATAAACGAGATGAAAAACGAGCGGCAGATCCAAATGGCAAATGCTGATCGGAACTTTGTATCCAAGTATGATACGATCTCGCTTTATCCTGAACAGTTTAAAGGGATGCCCATTGAAATGATGGGGTTTGTTTATAAAGAAGAAGGGCTGATGAAATCGAATCAGCTGGTTCTCTCCCGATTCATTATTACGCACTGCGTAGCGGATGCCGGCCTGCTTGGATTTTTGGCCCAAATGGATGAGGCATCGCAGCTGGAAAAGGATACCTGGATTCAGGTGAAAGGAACCCTGGATTTGACCACGTATGGGGACATGGAATTGCCCATTATCAAAGTGAGAGAGTGGAAAGTAGTGGATCCGCCGAAAGACCCATATGTTTATCCTTAGGGCAATTGACGACATGATGAAACTCATTATCATTATAAAAGTAGAAATAAAGCTCTGCAGTGAAAGGATGGGTTAGCGTGAATAAAGGGGAGCGTGTCAACTTTGCGGAATGTTCCATTCGGAGGGAGGAGGAATTAAGAGAGATTGTTGGCAGTCCCCATGAAGCGGTCATCAAGAAAACCATTACCCAGCTGGACGATCATTGCAGAAGGTTCATCTCCATTTCGCCCCTTTTATTTCTGGCAACCTCTGATGAAGAGGGAAGAGGCGACGTTTCGCCCCGTGGGGACGAGCCGGGTTTCGTTCAAGTTTTAAATAGCAGTCAATTGGTTATCCCGGAGAGACCCGGTAATCGGAGAGTGGATTCGCTAAGAAATATTTTAAGGAATCCCCATGTAGGATTGATCTTCTTAATTCCTGGAATGGAAGAGGTCCTGCGGATTAACGGGCGAGCGTATGTGATCAAAGGGAATGAACAGGACAAAGCCTCTCTTCTGGGAATCGGCGTCGAAGTGGAAGAGTGCTTCATCCATTGTCCGCGGGCATTGAAGCATTCGGGCATCTGGAATATGGAGTCATGGCCAGATAGAGAAAAGCTGCCTTCCATGATGGAAATGTTTCGTGAGCATTTGAAAATAAATGGATTCATTTTGAATTAATGGGAAAAACTCCACCTATATTAGAAATGAAGAAAGAAAATAAAGGAATAGTTGGAAAAAGTCCACTTATCAACGATAGAACGAGCTAAAACGGAGCCAATATCGTGATTAGTAGGAGAATTTCCAACTATTTTATATAAAACTTTATAAAATTTTATTGTAAGTGGCGATTTTCCAACTATTTTATTGCACTCTTTTCTTTCGAAGAAAGGGAATAACATGAAAGATATTAGTTATTTCGCATTAACCGCCGCTTGCCTATTTGTTGTGATCCCCATTTGGGTTTCTTATCGTCAAAACCTGGGGATATCCAAGGAGATTGCCTTCTCCTCCATCCGTGCACTGATCCAGATGATCCTCATCGGTTATTTGATAACCTTTATCTTTTCCGTTGAAACATGGGAAATGTTAATTTTCATCATCTTGATCATGGTCCTCATTGCAGGAAAGACATGTGCAAGGCGGGGCGCAAGGTTCTCTAACGCATTTATCGTTTCTGTAGTTGCCATTCTCGGATCTGAAGCGGCTTCGGTTTTATTATGGCTTACTTTTGATATTGTGGATTTTAAAGCACGATATATTATCCCGATGAGCGGGATAATCATTGGGGGGGCAATGACCGTAGCCAGCCTAACCTTTGATAGGATGCTCAGCGAGTTTGAAGCGACAAAGGATCTGATCATGGCCAAGCTGGCACTTGGCGCAAGTCCTAGGCAATCCTGTCAGGAATTAATCGAAAAGACCATTAAAGCGGCCTTGATTCCTAACATCGAAGTAATGAAAACGGTCGGCTTAATTCACATGCCAGGAATGATGACCGGAGCGATCATCGCTGGCGCATCCCCGATTGTGGCAGTCAAGTACCAATTGGTCATTTTGTTCAGCAATATGGCTAGCGCATGCATCACGGCGATCTTCACTAGTTTTTTATCTTATCCGGCCTTTTTTAAACAAAAGATGTTCTAGCCTAAAAAGGAAAATGCAGCTAGTTCCTCGTCGGAACTAAGCTGCATTTTTCATTTCTTCACTTTATCAATCAACTAATAGAGGAACTTAAAATGGAAATCGAAATGTGTCGAACACTTTCTCTGGTGAAGATTCCGAGGATAACGTAAGATAAGGATGAGCAAACCGCTTTCAAATAATTTCCAAGCGGAGAGCAGGATGTTAACTACAAAAGATAAATAGAATATAGCAGTCGTTTAGATCAATTTAGTTTAATAAAAAAATATTGAAAATTATACCATATGACAATATAATAAATTCAGTGTTAAGAGCGTGGCATGCCACATGCCAGTGACTCGAAAGTCCGGTTATGGGGTGATGCAATGACTTTAGAGAAAGTACAAACATCGGTCTCGTTAAAAAAACAAGCCTATGAATCCATCAAGAATGCGATTATTCATCAAACCTTTGCCCAAGGGGAAGCCTTGAATGAAAGGGAGCTGAGTGAGCGTCTGGGCATTAGCCGGACTCCGATCCGGGAGTCGATTCCGCTATTGGAGCTGAATGGCTGGGTGGAGTCCATCCCGCGGAAAGGGACGTTCGTTTGCCGCATTACCAAGCAGGATGTAGAGGACGTGATTCAGCTCCGCCGGGCGTTGGAAGTGTTGGCTATCGAGCTCGCAATTCCGATTCTAACGGATCAGGATATCGAAAAAATCGAACAGATTTACCGAAAACAGTTGGCTGAGAAAGATCACTCGAAGTTCATTACGTCGGATAGGCAGTTTCATATCTATCTGGCCAAGCTTAGCGGCAATCGTCAGTTAGTCAAGCTTTTAAAGGCCATTAATGACAAGATCCGCTGGTTTGGGATGAGTGCCCTCAACCGTCCCAACCGAAAAGACCAAGCCTTGCAAGAACATGGGCTCATTATCGAGGCTCTAAAGGCCAGGGATATCGAAAAAACCAAAAAAGCCGTATTGAATCACATTGATAATAATCGATTCGCAGTGCTCAGCAGTGTAGAAAGTGATGTGAAGGGGGGTGATACGGGTAACGAGCAAGGTCTTAGCTAAATGATAAGGGTGAATCCCGACACAAACCATGTTTATTGATGTAGGGCCTTTAGGCAATCAACGGAGGGTAGAGAATCAATGTCAAACTTAAAATATGTATGGGAGTCCCGGACTTCCAAATCGAGCCATGTGCTCCCGCCAGATACCAATTGCCATGGCACGCTGTACGGCGGCAAACTCATGGCGCATATAGATGATGTAGCAGCTCTCACAGCCATGAAGCACTCGAATTGCCGAGTGGTAACGGCGTCTACGGATTCTATTGATTTTCTACATCCTATAAGGATCGACAATGAGGTTACCCTCGAGGCTATGGTGACGTGGACTCATAAAACCTCGATGGAGGTTTTTGTCAAAGTGATTGCCGAAAATCTGCTGACGGGGGAGCGGACCGTATGCGCCACTTCGTTTTTAACTTTCGTTGCGGTTAGTCCGGAGGGTGTACCGGTCCAGGTTCCAGGCATTAAGCCACAAAACTCGGAAGAAATCTTTCTCCATGAAGGAGCGGCAAACCGAGCAGAGGCTAGACGCACTCGCAGAACGGCGAGCAAGCAACTTGCTGATATGCTGGGGGTCAAGAAGTTTGGGGAAAAAGATCAAGAGGTTCGGTTTGTAGGGTGATAGATCCCATTACTATACGTTTTATATTAAATCAGACATTTGGAGGTCAAATTTTATGACAGCTGCTGTATTATACAAGGAAAATCAAGAGATGGTTATTCTTCGAAATGTAGATAAATCCGTATTGGAGCAAATCAAGGCTCAATGTGGAAACGACCGCTGCATTTGCAAGATTGATGACAAAGAAGTAGATTACGGGGCCGTATCCCATGTAATCTGGATGGATCGCGCGGATATTGGCGACTAAGATTTAAGATCAGAGGGTGTCCCAAAACTAGTTTTTTGGGACACCCTCCCTTTTTAATGGACGAAGAAGCAAAGAAGTGGAGAAGATCCACCTATATCAAACCCATCCACCTTTCCCTCACAAATCCGCCAATCCTACTAAGTATTCTCGAAATGGTCAACACCAAGAAAGGCTACGGCCTCTGTTTTTTTTCAAAAAAGGAAACTTTTTCTAGTAACTATCGTATAACCTCACGAGTACATAGACAGGAGGAGTGCTTTTATGAAAAGAGGATTACTAGCTTTATCTCTATCTGCTACTCTATTAGCAGGATCTTTGATTGGCTATGGAAACGCTTCGGCCCAAACAGTAGAAGGGAACCAAGTGAAAAGAGGAGATTTTTTAAAGAACATTGTGGATCAGCTTCAGCTTCCTTTACAGGACAAGAATCTCGCTTTGCCTCAGGATGTTTCGGCCGATTCTCCTTATGCGGATACGATTCGCATCATGAAGGAACGTAAAGTCATCTACGGTTATGGAGATGGAACGGTACGCCTAGCGAATGCACTGAAGCCAAATGAAGCATATATTATCTTATCCAAAATACTAGGTTTGAATATAGAGGTTTTAAAGAACGAGTATGGAATTACATTTGACCAGGACAAGGTAACGGAAGAGCAGGCGCGCCAAGCAATCCAGAAAGCCCTCGTAAGCGATCCGACGGCACATGAGTGGGTGATCGAATCTTCCGAGGTGATGAATGCTCAAGATTCTTTTAAAGCAAGCATGAATCAGGACGTGAACATGATATTTAGAAAAGGGCTTCCGGAAAATCCTTCTGTAAAATTGACCAGCATGTCCATGAAGATGGAGATGGCATTCAAGAAAGACCAAGGCTTCCGCATTATCTCCAAGTCTAAGCTTCCCGAGCCCCTGCCTAATGGAGAAACGGAAATGGAGATGGAGCAATATTTCGTGAAGGAAGGCATGTACTTGAAAATGCTGAACCCGGAGACGAATCAGGAAGAATGGGTAAAGATGACGAGCATGCCTTTTACGTTTGATCAAATGATGGAAATGCAAAAAAACAGTGTAGCGTATAACCAGCAAATGAACAACAAATTTGTCTTCTACCGCGATTTAGGTAAGGAAATGGTGGACGGGCAAGAACAGCAGAAAGTGTCTGTTCAAGGGCGTTTTGCTTCGATGCAAGAGATGATGAATATGACGAGCAATATGTTTTCCAATGGGGAATTGCCTGCTGATATGATGGCTCATTCAGGCATGGAGGCTTTAACCATGTCAGGAACCATGTGGTTTGATGTGGAGACCAAGCTCCCGACGAAACTGACCATGGAGATAGAAATTGAACTAGCGGAGCTACCCAATCAGCCATTGGAAAAAATGGAGATGAACATGAGCGGGTCGTATTCCGACTTTAATAGCGTAGAGGCTATCGCGCTTCCGGAGGAAGCAAAGCAGGCTAAGGAAATCGGGGCTGAGCCGCAGCAATAATGGGCTGAGTAGGGCGAAACATGGAGCAAGCTACTCCCGTAATACTTATTGAGTATATGATAAAGGGGAGTGATTTCGATGATGTATTTGCTTGCCCTTGTTCTTCCTCCCGTAGCGGTTTTGCTTTGCGGAAAGCCATTTCAGGCTGTTCTCAATCTGATTTTGACTTGTTTTTTCTGGTTGCCGGGGGCGATCCACGCGGTATTCGTTGTACACGATAAGAAGGTCGATCGACGTATGAAGAGGATGCATAGGCATAGGGATTGAAGCTGCTCAAGAGATTGAGCGGCTTTTTTCATTTAGTATACACCCGATCTTTTGTAGACCCCTGAAAAGGCAAGTTCATGGAGAGGAGCAGCCGCGTGGAAGTATGTATGGAAGACAGTCCAAGAAGTTTTCTGCACTGTTCATTGGTGATGGTTCCATGAAGTAGAATATGATCTTGAATGACCTGTACATGGGCTTTTTTTCTTTTTAACTTACATGTTTTGCATAGCCAGTTTCCGTGGATCCGCTGCATAGTCTCGAGATTGCAAGAAAAGCAGGGGATTCCACGAATGAACTCAGTAGGGTGGATTTGATACCAATCTAGTACATCGAAGTCCTGGGAAGTATGTTGATTGATAAGGAGTTGGCTGATCTTGCGGAGCTGGTAAGTGGTGAGAGAGGGTGATGGAGCCGTTTTGGCAAGGTCTAGTACTTTGTTGGGGATATGTTCCGCATGATGCACTATTTGAAAGATATGCCGATTTCCAGGAGTTGTTTCAACTATCGTGCTAGGATAGCCGATGGCAACTAGACAGTGAATGGGAATGGATTTGGACATATGAATTTCCATCCATTTTTGAAGCTGGGTTCGTTGTCTTTTGACTTGCAGGATGGGATCAGGAAACCCTTCTTTTGTATTGTTATACGTTCTGATGACTTGTTTGGAAACGGGATCGAAGTAAAGGTGGCCATAGATGTTCTTGGACTCGATAATGAGGGCAAACCAAGGGGAGAGGATGAGGGTGTCCAGCTGAACAAACTGATCATCAATGGGAAGCCGTAAATCTTGAAAGATGAGATATTCTTTTTCCGGTAGAAACTGAAGGTGGTAATCCAGCTCCTGTTCGCCTCGGTAACCTGCTCGTAATTTTCTTAGACTGACGAGGATTTCTTCGCGTTTTTTGTGATGAAGGGGAAGTCGACGCAGCAAGGCTTCCTCAAGTTTTATTCTGAGTGGAAATTCGCGTTGTTTTTTTAGCATTGGCAAAACCTCCTTTCCTCCTAACTTCGCTAGTGGCTGACGTAATTCCTTCCAGAACGTTAATTTCTCGAAATCAGTCCAAAATCTCTCGAAACCATAGTGTAATCTCTCGATCGGAACTGCTGCATGTAACTCCATTGTAATCCCCACCTGCTAATCTAGAGTATAGACAGGAAAAAGGGGGGGAGTTTCATGGAAGCGAAGCGAATCAAGACGGACCGACTCGAAGTAGCTTATTTGGAAGCGGGAGATCCAGCTCGTCCAGTGGTAATGCTCGTGCACGGGAATGTGTCATCGAGTTGGTTTTGGGAAGACATGATGGAAAGTCTATCACAGGATTTTTATGTTTTGGCGCCGGACCTACGGGGGTATGGGGAGACGGAGCCCTTAGCCATCGATGCAACGAGAGGATTGCGTGATTGGTCGGAGGATGTGAGGTCGTTTGTACAGTCGCTGAGATTGGATCGTCAGCTTCATATGTTGGGCTGGTCGATGGGTGGCGGGGTGGTCATGCAATATGCGATAGACTACCCGAATGAGGTTTCTTCGCTCATGTTGATGAATCCCGTATCTCCTTTTGGATTTGGGGGAACGAAGGATGAGCAGGGGACACCTTGCTATCCGAATTTTGCCGGGTCTGGCGGCGGAACGGCTAACCCTCAATTCATAGAGCTGCTTAGCCAAAGGGCTACGGGGGAGGAGCAGCCCCATAGCCCCAGGAATGTCTTGAATCAGTTTTACGTTAAGCCGCCCTTCCGGCTTGATGCCCAAAAGGAAGATCGTTTCGTCCGCTCTATGCTATCCACAAAGTTGGGATCCGGTTTCTACCCGGGTACGTTTGAGACTTGCGCGGAATGGCCGGGCGTAGCTCCCGGAGACAAAGGAATAAATAATGCGTTGTCTCCTAAGTATTTGAATCTTGCTGCATTTGCTGACCTAGAGCCTCAAATCCCCGTTTTATGGATTCGCGGAGCAGATGATCAGATCGTATCGGATAGCTCTTTATTTGATTTTGGTTATTTGGGGAAGCTGGGTTACGTTCCCGGTTGGCCAGGCATGGATGAGTTTCCTCCACAGCCCATGGTATCTCAAATGCGCGTGGTGTTAGAACGTTCCGGAAACTTTGAAGAATGGGTAGTGGAAAACACAGGACACTCTCCGCACCTAGAAAAGCGGGATTTTTTCCTTGAGAAGATTCGGGGATTTATCAAGCGTACAATGTGAATGATGACCGGCACAAACATGTTAGTTAATCGACTAACGAATCTACCACCCCGGTGGCGCCTGCCCCAACGGTCTTCCGGTTAGAGCTTTAAACTCATGGGGATGGGTGGGTCTGCCATCCTCATCTCGATAAATCTTCCCTTTCACCTCATGAATGTGTGTCCCATCGGGGAGGGGGATGGCGGGCCCTGTGCTGCCTGTAAAGAAATGCTGGTGGCCGTGTTCTTTTGGGGTTACTCCTTTAAAGGCATGAACATGACCATCTGTAGAGTTTCCCTTCTCAGGAAAGGTAAAAGCATGAACGAAGTGCTCGTGTTCGCCCGAACCTGTAGTGCGGAAGTAATGGGTGTGGGGTTGAGGCATAAGAGACATGTGGGTCACTCCTCCTTTTGGTTCATTCTATGCAATCATGATTCTAAAAAATTTATTGACGCCCCCATTTTTTTTTAGTAAGATCTTACCTAGCGAACTGAATAGTTTCTTATCGAGAGAGGTGGAGGGACTGGCCCTATGAAACCCGGCAACCGTTCATGAATGGACATGAAAAGGTGCCAATTCCAGCAGGAGAATCCTGGTAGATAAGATGAAGGAAAATGCCTTGTTCATGAAACTTCTTCTTATTGAAGAAGTTTTTTCTTTTTCCAGGACCTTATTACCATAAACTACTAGGACTTTTGGACTTTACTCCGCTAAAAAATCGGATTATTCTAGTTTTAAAAGCAAAGTAAACAACTAAGAAAACTGTGGTAGTTATTGCCTGAATTTTTCAGGTCTTTCTATAATAAATAAAAAAATATGGGGGCACTCAAATGAAAACAAAGAAATTATCTCTTTTTCTTTCGTTCGTCATGATTTTCTCGCTAGTCCTCACCGCATGCGGCGGGGGAGCGAAAGAAGAAGCGGGCGGAACCACTTCTGGCGGAGAAGGAGCAACTGAAGCCAAGAAGCGTATTGCTTTAGTCATGCAGTTTAATATTGGAACCTTTTCGGCTCAATACGTGGCTGGTGTAAAAGAACAAGTAGAAAAGTTTGGCGGGGAACTGACCGTCTTTAATGCAGATAATGATTTGGCTAAGATGGCTTCTCAGCTGGATGCGGCTGTGAACCAACGATTCGATGGGATCTTGATTGACCATGGAACACCGGAAGCTTTAACGCAAGGTGTCAAGAAAGCCGTTGAGCAAAAAATTCCTGTTATTGCGTTCGACGCAGCTTTAGATATTCCTGGCGTTACGGTATTGGAGCAAGGTGACGTGAAGATGGCCGAGTCCACGTTGGAAAAGCTGGCTGAAGATGCAGGCGGCAAAGGGAATATCGTTAAGATTTGGGTAGCCGGTTTTGCTCCGATGGAGCGCCGTCAAATCGCTTATAAGCAATTCCAAGAGAAATACCCAGAAATCAAAGAGGTTGCGGCTTTCGGTAGTGCATCAGCAAACACCGCGTTAGATACGCAAACGCAAATGGAAGCGATCTTGAAGCAATATCCTAACCCTGGCGATATTACAGCCGTTTGGGCAGCATGGGATGAATTCGCAAAAGGGGCTACTCGCGCCATCCAACAAGCGGGCCGTACCGAAATTAAAGTTTACGGGATCGACTTGAGTGATGAAGACTTGCAAATGATTCAAGATCCAGCATCTCCTTGGATCGCTTCTGCTGCGGTGGATCCTTCCGATATCGGACGCGTGCAAGTACGTTACGTATACAAGAAAATTAAAGGGGAAGAAACCCCGCAAAATGTTTCTTTAGATCCAATTCTAGTCACTCGCGAAATGCTTCCGAAGGAAAAGGTAACCATGGGTGACCTTTCCAAGCACATCGAAGGATGGGGACAAAGCACGCAAGGAATCGAAGAGTGGATGAAGGAACTGGAAGCTCAGAACCAAAAGTAACATAACATAACGGGAGAAAATCCTGCTATTCCGAAAAACGAAGGCAAATGGGCTAAAATAGCAGGAGAAATTCCGGTTATCCACCTGAAATCAGGAAAAAATGCTTGTTTTACCGGACTTAACCGGAAAAAATCCTCTTATCTTATCCTATTGCATTTAAAAAAGAGAAATAACCGGAGATTCTCCTGTTATACGGAGTCTTTCCTACAAGAATGTACCCAAAAACTCCCTTTATTAACGTTCAGGCCTATCAGGATGATAGGGTTCGCGGATAATAGGGGGAGTTTTAATTTTTGATAAGAGAGGGATGGAACATGTCCAAACTAGAGATGAAGCGCATCGAGAAGTCCTTTTCAGGCGTCCCTGCTCTTCGGGCGGTCGATTTTGAGCTTCGTGCGGGAGAAATCCATGCGCTGCTGGGAGCTAACGGGGCAGGGAAAAGCACGCTGATGAAAATCCTGACAGGGGCTTATGTAGCGGATGGAGGAGAGATCTGGGTAGACGGGGAAAAAGTGCAGATTTCAACTCCCGCTGATGCGAAGAAATACGGCGTTCAATGTGTGTACCAAGAGGTAGACGTCGCCTTGGTTCCCTATCTGAGCGTAGCGGAGAATATCCTGCTCGATCGGCAGGTCAATCGAAGGGGCACGTTTTTCAAGTGGCCTGACTTATACCGGGATGCCGAGGAGATTCTGAAGCGTTTAGGCTTTTCCATCCCTGTTCGGAAAAAGGCGGAAGAACTGACGCTTTCGGAAAAGCAAATCATCTTGATTGCCAGAGCGATCGCTCAAGATGTGAAATATGTTATTTTTGACGAGCCCACAGCTCCTCTTAGCGTGAAGGAAGCTGAGCGGCTGTTTGCCCTGATGAGGCAGCTGAAGCAGCAGAATGTAGGGATTATCTTTATTTCCCACCGCTTGCCGGAGATTTTTGAAGTGTGTGATCGGATCACCGTCATGCGGGACGGTCAGCATGTCTCAACCAAGAAGACATCGGAAACGAGCATAAATCAGGTGATTGCGGACATGTTGGGAAAAGCTTTTTCCGAAGAATTCCCGAAAAAACGAGTCCCTATCGGCGAAACGTTGCTCGAAGTGCGTGGGATGAGGAGCGGCAGCAAAGTCCGAGGAGTGGATCTGGAGGTTCGCGAAGGAGAAATTGTCGGTATAGCCGGCTTGGTCGGCGCGGGTAAAACGGAATTGGCCAGAATTTTATTCGGTGCTGATTCTCGTGATGAGGGCCAACTCATCTTGCGGGGAAAAACGCTATCGATTCAAAATCCCGCGGATGCCGTAAGCCAGGGTGTCGTGCTTGTTCCGGAGGAGCGGCGAAAAGAAGGGATTCTGGTAGAAGAATCGGTGCGAAATAATCTGACGTTGGCCACTCTCTCGCAGTTCGCTTCGTTCGGCTTTATGCGCCAAAGCGCGGAGGCGGTTCGTTCGAAAATACTCATTGACCGTCTGGGGATCAAAACCTCCGGCATCCATCAGTTTGTTGGAAACCTGAGCGGCGGAAATCAGCAAAAGGTGGTCATTGGAAAATGGCTGGATACGGATGCGGATATTTTCATGTTTGATGAGCCGACTAAAGGGGTAGACATTGGAGCGAAAACAGACATCTTCAAGCTCATCGGGGAGCTGGCGGAACAGAAAAAAGGAATCCTTTACTTTTCCAGCGAGCTTCAGGAAATCTTAGGGATTGCCGACCGCATCCTGGTGATGTGTGACGGACAGATCGTCAAGCAGCTGTCCCGGGAGGAAGCTACCCAAGAAAACATCATGTATTACGCAAGCGGAGGAAAATAAAATGAAAGTAATGGATTGGATTTATAAATACGGAACCCTCGCGGTCATTGCCATTGTCCTTATCTTTTTTAGCTTGATTAACCCTTACTTTTTTACGTATGGGAATCTAGCGGATATCCTTCGTTCGATCTCAATCGTGACTTTAGTAGCCATTGGGGTGACCTTTTCGCTTATTATTAATGGATTTGACCTTTCGGTCGGATCTGTCGTTTCCCTGGCCACGGTCGTTTCGTCCTCGATGATGATTTGGTATGAACAAGGAATCTTCGTCACCTTGCTGATTCCTATTGTTTTGAGTGTGCTGATCGGTTGGGTCAACTCCTTGCTGATCGTGAAAATCCGCATACCGGATTTGCTCGCGACCTTAGCTATGCTCTATATTGTCAAAGGGATTCACTTAACCTATACCAAAGGGTACTCCATCTACGCCAACATGCCTATGCCGGATGGATCGACAGCCCCGGGGAAGTTTAACGAAGGATTCCTTTGGCTGGGACAGGGGCAAATTGCGTCCGTTCCCGTACCGGTCATTTTGATGCTGTTGGCGGTGGTGGCTGTGCATATTTATCTGAACTATACCCGCCAAGGGCGCTTGCTTTACATTACAGGAGGAAATGCGGAAGCTGCCCGCTTATCCGGTGTTCCGGTAGACCGTTATAGAACCCTCGCCTATGTCTTGTCTGGATTGTTTTGCGGATTGGGCGGGATTCTTTTGGCGGCCCGCATAGGTACCGGTCAGGTAGATGGAGGAGCTCCTCTATTGATGGACGCCGTCGCTGCTGCGTTTGTAGGATATTCCGTATTTGGCGCGGGGAAGCCGAATGTCATCGGAACCTTCTTTGGAGCCGTTTTGATAGGAATTCTTTTAAATGGAATGACCATGCTCAACCTTCCTTACTATGCGCATGATATTGTGAAAGGAACCGTGCTGGTTCTGGCGCTAGCCGTAACGTACTACCAATTGCGCAAAAGAAAGGTTTAAGGTTCTAGGCCTCTTGGTTCTTTCATAGATATAAAGTAGTAGACTGAGAGAACGGAGGCTTGGGATTTTGAATAGAAAATTCGTCTCATTGCTAATTGGACTGGTTGTATGGCTGATGGTTTCCCTCGTCGGACAAGCTGAATCGAAAGAAGTAGAGATCAGGTGGAACGGGGAATGGCTAGAGTTGGAACAGACGGCTTATTTGGTCAAAGGAAGCGTGTTGGCTCCAGTGAGGGAAACTTTCGCAACCATCGGGGCAGCCGTTTCCTGGGATGAAAAAACGAGAACCGTCACAGCCAAAAAGGGAACGAAAACGTTAGTCCTTCATGTAGGGAAAAAGGCAGCGTTGCTGAACGGAAAAACGATCAAACTCCCAGCACCCATTCAGTTAGCTCAGGGACGAGCCATTGCTCCTGTTCGATCCATAGCGGAGGCGTTTGATGCCAAGGTGGAGTGGGTCCCCCTGGATCAGACGGTTTATATCTCAGAGGCAGGAAAGGTTTCTATTCAACAGGCTGAGCAGTTGGTCCGTGACCATATCGGGATCGCGAAGAACTCCGACACCGTGATTGAGTTTGACCATATGGAGGAAGGCGCATATACCATTCATGTTTATGACCTCGTCGACGAGCACACCGCTACCCGCGGATGGTATCTGGTGGAGGTGGAGACGGGGAAGGTTACGTCGATGTTTTAGATTGCCACTCTGCTTGGTTTGACCTATTTAAAGATGGGTGGCTAAATGTCAGATAACCAGAGTTCATTGCATAGTTAGAGGGTGTCCCAACAAGCTAGGTTCTTGGGACACCTTCCTACATTTCTACCATTTTGCTACATCGGAACTTTAATAAATAAACCGGTGAAAAGACCATTATTCTATTCCCGTGTGGATAAGTGGAGAAACGCCACTTAAAATCAAAATCAAACAATATAAAGTTAAAATAATGGGAAAAGCTCCATCTAATTCAGCTTAATCCCATCATTTTGGACGTTCCAACGTTATTAGTGGGAGCAAATCCACCTAATTACAAGAAAAAGTAATGATCTCGGCGTTTAATTGGCGAATTTCCACTTACTTCAAACCCATCCACTCTTCCTCGCAAATCCATGAACCTAAAACCTTATTGAGATTTTATCAAGGTGTCAGTATATTTAATGTAATTTTAGATAAATTACAAATCTTATTGACAATAGTGAATTAATAGTTTAAATTTAATATAACTTCTTGCATGGTACATGCAACATGGTACAATGAAAGCTATTCTTTCCTTGTATCGTGCACTATTTTTAAAAAATACTAGTGATTAGTTCATGAAGGAGGGTAAAATGGAAACGGTTACTCAAAAGCAGCAAAAAGTTTAAAGGGAATGTTTGGTTGGGTTCAAAGCAGGGGAAATAAGGAGGGAATTACGAGTGGGAAACAAATGGGAATCCGTAAGCAGGAAGATTGACTGGCCTGTTTTTGTTATCAGCGGTGGGCTTTTGCTGCTGTTTGTTATACTTTCTATATTTAATGTAGAGGCGGTTTCTAAATTTGTAAACACAGGCTTTGAACTTTCAATTCGATACTTTGGGGCATACTGGCAACTGCTATTATTGGCGACATTCATAATTGGCCTGGGGTTATCCTGCTCGAGGTATGGGAGTGTCAAGCTAGGCAATTTAGCTAAGCCGGAGATGAGCAGGTTTAAGTGGGTTTCTATTATAGTAGTTTCTGGACTGGGAGCAGGAGGGGTTTTCTGGGCTGCAGCGGAGCCTATGTATTATTTCATGGACGTACCGCCCATGCACCAGGGCATTTCGCCTAATACCCAAGAAGCTATAGCGCCCGCTTTAGCACAAGCCTTTATGGATTGGGGTTTTACGGCTTGGGCGGTTTATGGAGCCATCAGTGCGATTATTTTCATGTATGCTCACTATCATAAGGGAATGCCCTTAAAACCTCGAACGTTGCTATACCCTATTTTGGGAGATAAAATTCTTACGAGCAAGTGGGGAACGTTTGCTGATTCCTTCTGTATCATTGGAGCAGCAGCTGGAACGATCGGACCGATTGGATTCCTAGGTTTGCAAGTCAGCTATGGCCTGAATTCACTATTTGGGATTCCGGATAGCTCCTTTACCCAAGCTTTAATTATTATTGGTCTGATCAGTGTTACCATTATTTCAACGGTCACAGGGATTGATAAAGGGATTCAATGGTTCAGTAAATTAAACGTCATCATGGCTGTGGTTATTGCTGTTTTCATTTTGATGTTTGGGCCTGGAGCCTTCATCATTGACGCGTTTGTCTCTTCTTTTGGATTTTATTTAAGCGAATTTATTAATGTGAGTACGTATCGCCAGGATCAAGAGTGGCTGGGATGGTGGATGCTTTTCTTCTTTGGATGGTTTATTGGGTTTGGACCGATGGTTGCGATATTTGTCGCAAGAATTTCAAGAGGACGCACCATCAGAGAAGTATTCTTGGCTGTTTCGGTTCTTTCCTCGATAACAACGAATTTTTGGTTCACCGTATTAGGGGGTTCGGGTATTTTTTATGAAATGAACAACGCTGGTTCCGTAAGCGGCCCATTAAATGAGAATGGCTTGCCAGCTGCTATTATAGCGATTGCTCAGCAAATGCCGCTATCTGCGATCATGCCCGCTATTTTCCTCGTATTGACGATTCTTTTTGTCGTAACCACGGCAGACACTATGTCTTATACGCTGGCAATGGGCGTCACGGGAGAAGGGGATCCTCCAAACTTTGTACGGGTATTCTGGGCTGTGCTGATGGGCTTTATTGCAATCATTTTAATCAACATCGGAACAGGTGGAATTAATGCGCTTCAATCTTTTGTGGTGATTGCCGCTGTACCGGTATCGATTTTGCTGCTGCCTTCCTTATGGCATGCTCCTCAGCTGGCTAAGAAAATGGCCATCGAACAAGGGATCGTTAGAGCGGAAAGCGTAGAAGCAAAGGAAAAAGAAGTAGTTGTGTAAAAAATGAGAAGGAGTGCTGAACATGGGTAAAAAGAGATTTGATGAGGGATTAGAAGTTCGTCGGGCGGTGTTGGGATCGGAGTATGTCAATCGGTCGATTCAAAATGCAACCGATTTCAATCTCCCCATGCAGGAATTAGTTACCGAATATTGTTGGGGAGAGGTTTGGACGAGACCAGGTCTTTCCAGAAAAATGCGCAGCATCATCAATCTTGCGATGTTAACAGCCCTAAACCGGCCGCATGAGATTAAGCTTCATGTTCGCGGGGCGATGAATAATGGCGTAACCAAGGAAGAAATCAAGGAAGTATTTTTGCAGACAGCCATCTACTGCGGTGTTCCAGCAGCAATGGACAGCTTTAGGCTGGCCCAAGAGGTTTTCGCTGAAATGGAAACAGAGTAAAGTGCGCATTGACTCATCGCTGGATTGGAAATATTATGAACTATAACGAGAGTTTGCATGGTACATGATGCATGGCATAGACATAAACAGAGAGGTGGGTGAACGGATTGAATCTTTCCGTTTCAACTGAGAGTATTCATACACAAGTAACAAACGTATTGCGCAATGCGATTGTATCCGGGGAATTTGAATTGGGAGAAAAGCTTTCGGAAACCGCTCTAGCCCAAAGACTCGGGGTAAGCAGGACACCAGTCCGGGAGGCGCTAAAACAGCTGCAGCAAGAGGGGCTTGTGGAAATTATTCCACGCGTGGGTACTTGTGTTACGAAACCAACCGAAAAAGAAATCTTGGAATTGTTTAAGCTGAAAGAATCACTGGAAGGCCTAGCTGCGGGATTGCTGGCTGAAAGAGGAGAGGTTCCTGAACGAAAGGAATTAGTCAAGGCGTTTAAAAGCATGGAGGAAGCCGTAAGGAAAGGCAACATAGATGGCTATGTGGAAGCCAATGACCGTTTTCATGATGCCATCTTAAAAGGATCGGGCAACAGCAAGCTTCTGTATCATTTTAACCTGCTCATTAATCAGCTCCCTTATAAACGATTTGTCTATCTTACGATAGGTCAACCGAAACGACTTGAAAAGTCGGTAGAAGAGCACCGAGAGATTGTGGAGGCGATTCAGCGTCAGGATTCGAAGCTGGCTGAGCAGCTTATGAGAGAGCATGTGAAAGCAAGCGGGGCAAAGCTCATCGAAATCATGAAGGCAGAGTTATTTGGAACGTAAAAGGCTCTTGGCAGGAGAAGCAGGATAGGTCCTGCCAAGGGATGGTTACATCCAAAATTCTAAAAATAATAAACATATTGACAGGTGAAAGCGTTTGTCGTTATAGTATGAATATAATCTGCCTTGCATGGTACATGGTACATGGAACGAACAAGAGGGAATCCAAAATGGAAAAGGGGTATGACAAATGAAATTTGGAATTTTTGCGAACTTGGCAGGTCCCGGAAGAGAACAAGAATTTGCGAAGGTCTTGGAAGAAGCAAGGGAACAAGCGGTTTACTGCGATCAAGCTGGATTTGACTCCATTTGGTATACAGAACATCATTTCGGTCATGAAGGCTATGAGCTGGTGCCGAATCCCATTATGATGGGAGCCGATATCGCAGCCCGTACGAAAAACATCCGCATTGGCCAAGCAGCAAACATTATTACCTTTTGGCACCCGCTTCGTTTGGCAGAAGATATCGCATTTCTGGATCAGATGAGTCAGGGGCGCGTAGAAGTGGGTATCGGACGAGGGCTTTACGGACGGGAAGCCATGAACCTGAATCAATACGCAGATCCCCGCGACCAGGAAAGGAACCGGGCTTTATTTGAAGAAACCTATGAAATCTTAAAGAAGGCTTTATCCGAGCGCTTCTTCTCCCACCAAGGCGAGTTCTATAAATTCCCTGCTCCCGGATTGAAATGGAATCATCCATTGAGCCCGCAAACACCGGACTATATGGATATGGAAAAAGGCGAGATTCAAAAGATGTCCATCATGCCGCCGCCTTTCCAGCAGCCGCATCCTCCGCTTTGGCAGGTCATCGATACGCCCCGATCCATTAAGTGGGCAGCAGAGCACCAGGTCAAGGGGATTTTCTGGATGCCAACCGTAAAGGAATTGAAGCCTCGTTTTGAAATGTACCGTGAAAGCTTATCCCAGGCAAAAGGTTCCCAAGCAGAATTGGGTGAAGGATTGGCGCTGGTTCGCGACTGCTATGTAGCCGAAACGATGGAAGAAGCCCGCAGAGATGCAGAAGAAGCGGTCCTGCATACATACCGCTGGATTTGCCACTGGAGGGGGCTGGGCAATCTGTTGGATCCGGGTGAAGAATTAAAGCCGGGAACGGAATTGAGCTATGATTTTTTGCATCCGCGCAATCTATTGTTTGGAACACCGGATTATGTGGCGGAAAAAATCCAGGAACTGAAGGAAGAGCTCAACTTAAAGAATCTATTGCTTTGGACGAATCACGGCAGCCTATCTCATGAAAAAATTATGCGCAGCACGAAATTGTTTGCCGAAGAAGTTATGCCGAGATTTAAAGCATAGGGAGTTAACCATATCACTTTGGGGAGGAAGAATAACAATGCTGAAAATTCGCAAATTATATACCGTCATAGAGGAAACCTTGCTTGAAGGGGAAAAAGAAGTCAACCCATCCATCCGCAATATTGCCGCTGTAGCTGTGGTGAAAAATCCTTGGCATGGCAGAGGGTATGTAGAAGATTTAAAGCCTGAAATCCTGGCTTGTGCCCCTGAATTAGGAGAGATACTAGTCAAGAAGCTATTTGAAGTGATTGATTCTCCAGATGATGTTGAGGCTTTTGGAAAGGCAGCTGTTGTCGGAGTGGACGGAGAGGTGGAGCATGCCTCCGCTCTCATCCATACGTTCCGCTTTGGGAACAAGTTCCGCGATGCTGTAGAAGGAACGAGCATTCTCACCTTTACGAATAAGCGTGGAGGTCCTGGAACTTATGTTACGCTTCCCTTGGTTCACAAAACGGATGAATCCAAGCGTTCCCATTTCATTACCTTTGAGACGAATATTCCAGATGCCCCGCGAGCTGATGAAATTGTCGTAGCCATTGGCGTAGCGACAGGCTCAAGACCGCATCCGCGCATAGGCGATCGCCATCAGGATATGGTAGAGATGGGATTGAAGTAGGATGGAAAAGACAAAAAGCGGATCCACCCATTATGTTGAGGCGGGGGAAGGGCATCCTGTCATCCTGATCCATGGCGTAGGCTTAGATTCGACGATCTGGGAGCAGCAGATGAAATCATTGTCGGCTCAGTACCGTGTGATCAGTTATGACATGATAGGGCATGGCCGGTCGGCCTGCCCTCCTGGGCCTTACAGTCTATCCCAATTTGAGAAGCAGCTCGATGATCTGCTTAGCGATTTGGCGATTCCGCAGGCCCACTTGGTCGGGTTTTCCATGGGAGGGCTGGTGGCTCAAGCCTATGCCGCTCATCATCCGGATAAAGTGTCTTCCCTAACTATCGTCAGTTCTGTGGCTAAACGTACGGAGGAGCAGCGCGAGGGAGTGCTTGCCCGGGTGAAGGAAGTGGAGGAGCATGGACATCAAGCGACGATTGATGCCGCGATTGAGCGTTGGTTTAATCCCGCTTTTCAGTCCCAGCGCCCTGAAGTGGTCGAGCAGATTCGCCGTCGCCTGCAAACCAATGAGCCAGATGCCTACTTGGCGGCTTACCGGGTATTCGCTACAGCGGATGAAGAGCTTTATGAGAAGCTTCACCAAATTGCGTGCCCAACCTTCATTATCACGGGAGAACTGGACAAGGGATCTACCCCCGAGATGGCCAGGTTCATGGCACAGCAAATTCCGGGCGCAGAAGCCCTGGTACTCCCTGGCATTCGCCATATGCTGCCGATAGAAGCGGGCGAGCAGCTCAATCAAATCTTGCTTTCGAGAATGGAACAGTGTGCGGGAAAGGGGCGTTAACATGGCTGAATTAAAAAAATACCGGATGTATATCAATGGGGAATGGGTAGAGTCCAGCAACGGGGAATATTTTGAAAGCTATAACCCGGCAACCGGGGAGCCCTGGTGCTGGGTGGCCAAGGGGACCGAGGCGGATGTGGACCGAGCGGTCCAAGCGGCACAGGAGGCTTTCGAGCATGCTTCGTGGCGTTCCCTAACCTATACGCAGCGAGGGAAATTGCTAAGGCGGCTGGGGGACCTGATCGCTGCCCGCGTGGAAGACTTGGCGATATTCGAAACGCTGGACAATGGAAAATTAATTCGGGAAATGCGGGGACAGCTGCAGTACCTTCCTGAATTCTTCTATTATTACGCGGGCCTGGCCGATAAGATTCATGGGGAAACCCTCCCCATCGACAAGCCGGATATGTTTGCCTTTACGACCCGGGAACCTTTAGGCGTTGTCGCAGCGATTACCCCATGGAATTCCCCGCTTTATCTTACAACCTTAAAATTGGCACCGGCCTTGGCGGCAGGAAATACGATCGTCATCAAGCCTTCCGAAGTGACCTCCGCTTCTCTGTTGGAGCTCGTGCCGCTCATTGAAGAAGCAGGATTTCCGCCTGGCGTGGTGAATGTGGTCACCGGTTTCGGCGATCCGGTAGGCAGCGCTTTGACAAGCCATCCGCTAGTCAGGCGGATTGCCTTCACCGGGGGAACAGAGTCGGCCAAGCATGTGGTCCGCAATTCTGCGGAGAACTTCGCCCGCGTTACGCTGGAGCTGGGAGGGAAATCCCCGAATATCGTATTTGACGATGCCGATGCAGAAAGTGCTGCCATGGGGATTATCGCCGGGATCTTCGGGGCTGCCGGACAAAGCTGCGTAGCGGGCTCGAGGGCTTTTCTCCAGAAAAATATTTATGATCGCGTCCTGGAGAAAGTGGTGGAGCGCGCCTCCAAGATTGTGATTGGCGATCCGATGGCTGCGGAAACGGAAGTAGGACCTTTAGCTACGGAAGGCCAAGTGAAACGGATGGAATATTACGTCCAAGCCGGCCACGAGCATGGCGCCCGGTTGGTGTATGGAGGAAAGAAACCGGAGGCGATGAACAAAGGGTGGTATTTTGAACCGACCATCTTTGAGCATACAGACAGCAAAATTCGCATCGCCCAGGAAGAAATCTTTGGGCCGGTATTGACCGTCATTCCCTTTGAAACGGAAGAAGAAGTGGTTCGGTTGGCTAACAGCACGAATTATGGCCTGGCAGCAGGGATTTGGACCAATCACTTAGCCAAAGCGCACCGGGTGGCCAAAGGGGTTCGGGCCGGCATCGTTTGGGTGAATACTTATCGAAGCATATCTCCCATTGCTCCCATTGGAGGATCCCATTGGAGCGGCTACGGAAGAGAAAGCGGATATGATGCCATTTACGAATACACGGAAAATAAAGTGGTTTGGGTGAATACGTCGTCCGAACCGATGCCGGATCCGTTTATCATGAGATAGCTGAAAATAAAGAAATTGGAGGGGGAAGAGAAATGAAGTTATTAGGAATTTCCGGTACGATTACAGGCTCCAAAACACGGGTTCTCGTTCAACAGGTGCTAGAGGAAATCAAGCAGAACCACCCGGGCGTTGAGGTTGAATTTCTGGATATGAAGGATTATGACGTCCAGTTTTGCGATGGGCGAGACCCCGCCACTTATACCGGAGATACGAAAAAAGTGATCGATATGGTGTCGTCTTCGGATTTCTATATCATGGGGACACCGATCTTCCAAGGTTCGATCACTGGCGTTTTGAAGAATCTATTCGATTTAATTCCCCCGCAGGTTTTCCGAAACAAGGTCATGGGGTTTGTCGCTACAGGAGGAACCTATCAGCATTATCTGGTCATTGAAAACCAGCTGAAGCCGATCGCAGGCTATTTTCGGGCTTTCGTCGCACCAGGCTATGTCTACGCTCATAATGACCATTTCAATAAACAAAATGAATTGGCAGACCCCGAAGTCGTGGAACGGGTCAAGCAGCTTGCCGATGAAGTGGTTCACATGCAACAAGCTTTAAAATAAATCACACCTGGGAAGGGGGAAGGGAAAAGCATGATCACCGACACGGTTGAACGTGGACTTCGTTTCCTGAAAGATGGGGAACTGATTATTCTTTTTGACAACATCAAAACAGGAAGTGGCATTCTGGTAGGATCGGCCAAGCATGTCACTCCCCATAAAGTTAATTTGATGACGAAAATCGGAAAGGGGTTAGTTTCCGTCTGCATCAGGGAAGAGAAAGCGAAGAAATTGGAGCTTCCTTTCATGGCAGCTCCTTCCCAAGATTCGAATGTGAAGCCCTTTACCCTTTCCGTAGACTATAAAACGAACACTACAGGGATTTCCGCCTATGAGCGGGCAGATACGATCAGAGCCATTGCAGATGAAGATTCCAGGCCGGAAGACTTCCGAAAACCAGGTCATCTTTTCCCCTTGGTCGGGAAAAACAACGGAGTGCTGCAGAGGATGGATATCGTGGAAGCAGTGCTAGATCTCTCCCAAATGACCTCTGCTGTCCCGGTAGGCTATATTTGCGAGATATTAAATCAAGAGGGCGGAGTAGCATCGGAAACGGAGATTCAAATGATATCAGAGGAAAACGGGATTCCCTTACTAAATTTAAGCGATGTGGCGGATATGCGAAAGAGTGAGACGCTAGGGAGTTTAATGGGGACGGTTATTTTCGGGAATCAAATTGGCCGGAAAATCGGCTTTCCTACGGCCAATCTGGATATCCATTCGGAAAAGCCCGATCTGCTGCATGGCGTGTACGGCGTGAAGGTTCATTACAATCAAAAGCCCTATATAGGGATTATGAACGTGGGTGTAAGACCGACGATCCAGCAGGAAGAAACCCAAGTCCACTATGAGGTGCACATCTTTGATTTCGATGAAATGATCTATGGCGAAAGCCTTCAAGTCGAGGTTTGCTTTTTCGTAAGAGAGGAAATGTCTTTTTCCGGTTTGGAGGAGTTGATCCAGCAGATTAACAGGGATGTTGGATTTGTTAAGCTTCGATTGGAAAAAACGGATCCTTTCAACAACCGTTCTCTTCTAATGGAGGGAGCCGTATGAAAACAGGAAAGGAAATCGACGTCCAGTTACCGGATTTATCATTCATACGCTTATGCGAATCCCGATACGGGATTAATCGGGGAGTCTATAACACCATTGATTGCTGGCTTTATGAGCAGGGATGGAAGAATATCGTAGAACGCCGCAAGACGATTCTTGGCTTTCTGGACGGAAATGGCCGCCAGCCGTTTGGTCATGGCGGTTTATCGATGAAATTGCAGGAATATTGCTCTTAACGGGTTAAAAAGGGAGAGGTGAGCCTCGTGAAAAAAAGATTATGGATCAATGGCGAATGGCTGGAAACAGAAAAATACAGCTCTTTGCTGTCTCCCTATTCGGGAGAAGTGATTGCTGAAATACCGGTTGCTACGGAAAAGGAAACCGATGATGCCATCGAAGCGGCTTATCGGGCAAGAATCGAAATGGCCAAAATGCCGGCCCATAAACGGGCCCAAATTCTGGAGACTTTATCCCGATTGCTGGAAGAAAGGGCAGATGAAGCCGCGCATCTTATCGCCTTGGAAGCAGCAAAACCGGTGACAACGGCCAAAGCGGAGGTTTCCCGCACGGTGGAAACGTATAAGTTTGCCGCGGAGGAAGCGAAGCGAATCCATGGCGAAACGATACCGCTTGATGCGGCACGCGGAGGGGAAGGAAGAATCGCTTATACCGTCAGGGAACCGATCGGCGTGATCGGGGCGATTACGCCTTTCAACTTTCCTATGAATCTCGTAGCCCATAAAGTAGGGCCTGCTATTGCCTCCGGTAATACCATCGTCCTGAAGCCTGCTTCCCAAACCCCGTTATCCTCATTTTTTATTGCTGAACTGCTAGAAGAAGCAGGTTTGCCAAGTGGAGCGCTGAACGTCATTACGGGAAGCGGCAGAGTGGTTGGCGATAAGATCGTGTCCGATGATCGAGTCAGCATGATTACCTTTACCGGCAGTCCTGCTGTAGGGATTGGGATTCGCAACAGAGCCGGGTTGAAGCGCGTTACGTTAGAGCTTGGATCCAATGCGGCCGTGATCATCGACAAGGGAGTAAATATCGGCAAACTGGTTTCACGTTGTGTGACGGGTGCTTTTTCCAATCAGGGGCAGGTGTGCATCTCCTTGCAGCGTGTGTATGCTCACGAAGAAGTTTATGATGAATTTGTTGAAAGATTTGTAGAAGCAACAAACCGCTTGAACTTGGGGAATCCGTTGGATGCGGAAACGGATGTATCGGCCTTGATCTCTCCAGGCGATGTAGAAAGAACCCTCCACTGGATCGAGGAAGCCAAGCAGGGTGGGGCGATTGTTGCATCCGGCGGAAAAGCGGAAGGGAATATCCTTTATCCAACCATCCTATTGAATGCAGACCCTTCCCTAAAGGTATCCTGCCAAGAAGTTTTTGCTCCGATTGTGTTAGTGAACAAAGTGAATTCAGTAGAAGAAGCGATTCAGCTCGTCAACGATTCACGCTATGGCCTGCAAGCGGGTATCTATACCGAAAACGTGCATGTGGCTTTGGATGCTGCAGAAAAATTGCATGTAGGTGGCGTCATGATCAATGATATTCCTACGTTTCGCGTCGATCATATGCCTTATGGCGGGGTAAAGGAAAGCGGATTTGGACGGGAAGGACTGAAATATGCCATTGAGGAAATGACGGAACTAAAGCTTGTCGTCTGGAATCGCAACTAATCTTTGATCCCTCAGGAGGGAATAGAATGCCGTATTATACAGCCCTTTTGCATATGCTTGATGCGGAAAAAAATAAGGAAGTCCTGCCGCGCCATATCGCCTACTTGGATCAGCTTGACCAGCAAGGAAAAATTTTCGGCAGAGGTCCTTTTGCGGATGGATCAGGCGGGATGGTCATCTATATTGCTGAAACGCGGGAAGAAGCCCAGCAAATGGCCGAGAATGACCCTCATGTTGTTGAGGGAGTTCGCCGTTTGGAACTGAAGGAATGGAAGCTATGGAAGCCATGATGGGAAAAAAGCACTGGATGGTTCGTAGCCTGTCGATTATATCGGCGGGCTTTTAATTTTTTTTCGATATTGTCAAGAATTAGCTGAGAGACAGCCGCGGATGCCGCGATCCTGAACATGCTGATGGCTGTGATGGAGAAACTAATAGGAGATCACAGCAAAGCGAGGTCTGACGATGGACGATAGGTCGATTGTGCATGAGGAAAGAGGGGGGAGGGAATGAAGCTTTATATCGCTGAAACCTATGATGAGCTAAGCCGGATGGCAGCGGACATCATTTCTGATGAACTGTCGGGTAAAAAGCCCTTCAATCTGGGGATGGCAACGGGTTCCACTCCCTTGGGACTGTACCGTCAACTGGTCCAAAAAAACAGGGCAGGGCAACTGGACCTTACTGATGTTCGCCTGTTCAATCTGGATGAATACTATCCGCTGGCTCAGGATCATCCCCAAAGCTTTTTTTCCTTTATGAAAAACCATGTTTATGATCCCCTCCATCTCCCATCTTATCGGGTATTTATCCCTAATGGACTAGCGAAGGATACGGGGGAGGAATGCAATCGGTATGAGCGGCTGATTCATCAGCATGGAGGCATCGATCTGCAAATTTTAGGTGTCGGAAGCAATGGGCATATCGGATTCAACGAACCCGGAACTTCCTTCGCTTCGCGTACACAGGTGGTCCGGCTTGCTGACCAGACGATTCAGGATAATGCCCGATTCTTTGATGATGTGGGGGACGTGCCGAAACAGGCCATTACCATGGGAATCGGAACGATTCTGGAGTCCAGGCGAATGGTTCTCCTCGCTAACGGAGATGCGAAGGCAGAAGCGATGCGGGAATTGTTCCATGGAAAAATCACGGAACAGGTGCCAGTCACCTCCCTGCGGCTTCATCCCCATGTGACGGTCATTATCGACCAAAAGGCGGCAGCATTACTGAACCTTTCACTTCAAAAAAAGTAGGGATTCCGATGATGAGAAGAGGCTGTCCCTAAAGGTCGAAAAACCGACTTTTGGGGATCAGCCTTTTTCTTTAATCACCATAGCAAAAAAGGCACCTCCCATCTTGGAAAGTGCACTTATTGGAAAGCAGAAACTGTTCGATGCTGGCTACTCCGATTCCTGCCTTCTTGCTTGGCTTGATATAGGGCCTTGTCCGCTTGATTTATCAGCTCCTGTGGGTCGGATCCCAACTGGGGGATCATAGAAGCGATCCCTAAACTGATGGTAAGATGGCTGCCAATCTTTGAGCCGAGGTGGGGAATTTGCAATTTCTCAATGTTCTTTCTTAAGGATTCCGCTACAACCAGTGCCCCGTTCATATCGGTATTCGGCAAGATCACGACGAATTCTTCTCCGCCATAGCGCGCTATAAGATCACTGGAACGATTTAAAGTTTTCTGCAGGACAGAAGCAACGGTTCTGAGGCAATCATCTCCCGCTTGATGTCCATAGGTGTCATTGTATCGCTTGAAATAGTCGATATCGAGCATGATGACGGATAGTCTGGCAGCAGAGCAGGCTGCACGGTCCCATTCCAAGTTTAGAAAAGCATCGAAAAAACGCCGATTGGCAATCCCGGTCAAGCCGTCTAAATTCGATAGCTGCTGCAGCAAGCGGTTGGACTCTACTAAATTTTCCTCAAACTTTTTTCTTTCCATGATATTTCGGGTTACCGCTAAAATCTGCCGGAGGCTGCCATCTTCATTACGGAGCGTTCTTGCGTTGGTTTCCAGCCAGATATACTGGCCATTCTTTGCAAGAAATTGAAAGCTAAAGGTAGCGATGTCTAGCTCGTCCATGGCTTCAATATGCATTCCTTCTAACTTGGGGTAATCGTCAGGATGGATGAATTCCAGGAATGAACGCCCATCCAGCTCTTCTGGGCTATAGCCCAGAAGCCGTTTGCATGCTGGGGAATTATAAAGATATAATCCTTCCGCAGAAAGAAGGGAAATGGTATCCGTAGAATTTTCCGCAATAAACCGATAACGCTCTTCACTTTCCTTCAACGCTTTTTCGATCTGTTTTCTTTCCGTGATATCCCGGAAGATCACTTGGCAAGCAGGTTTTCCTTTATAGGTGATGAAGTTAGCCGAGATCTCAATATCGTGCATTTGCCCATCGAGTCCGATGATTTTCAATTCGGTTATTCCGGCTTCCCGCTTCGTTCTATTCATTTTTCGAATACGGTAAGATGTACTCTCATGGTAGTCTGCGTGAACAAAATCATAGATCGATTTTCCCACCAGCTCGTGATAACTCTTTGCGCCTATTAGTTTTGTCGCTTTCTCGTTAGCAAATAAAATAAAGTTTCCGTCATGGATAATGATCGGATCAGGTGATAGGACTACCAAGCGCCGGTATTTTTCTTCACTTTCTTTTAATTCTTTTTTACTTTCTTTCAGGTTTTCTGCTTGCAAACGAGTTTTATCATAAAATCTGCCGATCCACCAACCCAAGGGTCCATAGAAAATAAGACCAATTAAGTCTGAAATCAGGATGGTATCATAAACCATATATTGATAAGCGCGTTCAAGCAAAGAAGTTATGATAACAAGGCCTAAAGCAGCGATTCTTCCGGTGTATTTCATGAATCCTTTTCCCCTTCTCCAACCTTTAGCAATAATCAGATTATATCACGAGGGGGATAGCAACTGATTCTCTTCATAATTTTGTAATTTTTTCCTACTATCAAAAAAACGTCTGCTTCAAATGGCAAGCCAGTTGTACTTTTAGCATCGATGGCCCATCCTGAAAGCTTATCTTTAATACATCTTCAATTTTTTTCAATCGCTTATAGAGCGTGTTGACGTGGATATGGAGCTCCTCAGCCGCGTGAACGGCAGATTGGTTGTGAGAAAGAAAGACTTGCAAGGTTTTTTCGAGATCGTCATGACCGCTTGCCCATAGGGGAGAAAGAATTTCCTCAATAAAGGGTTCGATCTCCGAATGTTGGCCAATGAACAGGCGATTCATGCCCATATCCTTGTAGCAAAGCACTTCATGCTTGCCTCGAGCCGAAAGAAAGTCCAATACCCTCTGGGCTTCTTCATAGCTTTTTTTCGCTTGAACTAGTCCTTGATGGACGGCTGAAACGGCTGTCCTGAGCGAACAATCGAACCTTTTCTCATATTCACGGTGAAGGGATTGCAAGTCTTTCAGCATGGGTTGAAAGCTTTCGGTTGGTTCCAGCGAAAATAAGGCTACGGCTTTGTTATTAAATCCGTAAATGAGCTTGGGTTGATACGTCAGGCTCGTTTTAATCCGATAGATTAAACGGTGAATATCAAGTTCAAGACGATACGGCTCATAGGCGTTCAGGTTCTCTATGATGACGATAAATATGGAGGAGTGCAGCGAAAGCTTTAAGTCGACCGACCGGTTGGCATGAAATTCGCTGTTTTCACTTTGCAGAAGTTCGTTAAAATATTCGTGCGTTTTTCGATTATACTTGTCCAGCAAAGAAAGTGTCTTCATGAACTCCAGGGCAAGGATGGAGGCTCCTTGCTCAATCATCACTTGATCTAAGAGGGGAAGCTGCCCATGAACAGGTGTGCAGATACATCCTAAGACCTCATGTCCGGAGCTGATGGGAAAAAAGCGGAGCCCTTGATCGCCTTCTTGATAATCAATGGAGGAATTCTTTTGGCGATGGAACAGCCGTTGAACGTCCTCGCAAGGCAAAGGAGATTTAGGGGTCGCTTCCATATTGATAAAGTCATAGAAATGCAGAGGTCTTTGAAGCATGTGTCTCAATTCGCGGATGATTCCCCCGATCCCTCTGTTGTCGAGGGAAAGCTTGGTCAGCACCTTATGGATTTGATTTCTTTTTTCCAGCAGCTCATTTTTCAAGCGCAGTTGATCGCTAAGCCTCGATACCTTCTTAAGCTGTGTCTCCGCATCCTGGTAGAGGTTCGCATTATGAATGGCAATGGCTGTATGTGCGGCAAACCCTTCCATCAGCTGTACATCCCATGGGGTAAGGAGGCCGTGTTTGTGAAATTGGTGGACCGCCAAAATGCCGATTCTCTTCTCCCCTATGGAAACCGGCACACAAATCATCGCCTTCGGATTGAGCGTATCGGCCGATTCCAGTGTAATCCGATAGTTTTCTGGCGTTGTGGTGGCCATGGCCTCATAAATTTCATCCCGATGATTAAATAACCGAGAGGTCCCCTCGAGGAAGACATTGCCTGTAATGCCTTCTCCAGGTGCAGCCTGGAAGTCGAAAAATTTGGGGCTAAACCCGACTAAAGCTTTGGGAACGAGACGCTGGCGCTCGGGATCAAAAAGCAGGAGGTAGCCCGCATCCACATTGGCAATGACGTGCAGCGCGTGATCGATGATTTTGGTCAGCACTTGCTCTCTTTCTAGAGTAGAGGTGATGGAAGTCGTGACCTCCAGCATTCGTTTTAAGTCGGTTTCCTTCGACTTCAACATGTGCTCTAAAACCAGAGGGCGGAACAAAAAGGAGAGCTCTTCATAGTCCTCTCTCGTTATTTCAACGCGTTCTTGCATGAGAACGAAAGTTATGACGTATTCCTCGGGATAACGAAAAGAATGATACGTGTTTCCTAGGTGCTGAAAGAAACGTTCGGATCTCGCGGCATGGGAAGAAGGATAAGGAGGAAAGCAGTGGTCTTCGGAATGGCAGAGTAGGGTTGGGTGGTTTTCTTCTTTCTTCCCGTGCAACCAAATTTGGTAGGGTACATCTGTAAACCTTTTAGATAAGTAGCCAGAAATAAACGGGAGGCTCATTATGTTATCACCTTGGAAGTTGTATTTTTACACTGTTTTTATTATAAAGTGTAGGTTTCTACATTGCAATGTGATTTCTGAAAATTATAATTAGAGATACTTAAATAAATTTTAGACATAATGGAGGGTCATATAATGAGAACGTGGGGAAAAATGAGTCGAGCATCTTTGAGTCTAGCATTAGCTTTAAGCTTAACAACGGGTGTGCTGCCTAGCTTTGCGGCTGAAAAGCATGTAACCGTTTCCCAAACGGAAGAGGTTAAAGTCAAGCAAGGAACCGTTAAAGTGATCCGGGATTCCTATGGGGTACCGCATATTTACGCCCAGAATTTGGACGATTTATATAAAGCCTATGGCTATGTAATGGCCAAGGACCGCTTATTTCAATTAGAAATGTTCAAGCGTGGAAATGAGGGAACAGCAGCAGAGGTTTTTGGGGAGAGGTACTTCGAGCGTGACCAAAAAATGCGTCGTGACGGGTACAGTGATGCAGAAATTAAAGAGATGATCAAGAAGATGGATCCATTCTCTCAAAAAGTGGCTCAACAATTTGCTGAAGGGATTTCATTGTATGTCGAAGAAGCCCTAAAGGATCCGGATAAGCTGTTATCCAAGGAATTCCATGACTACAAACTGACGCCAGAAAAATGGTCCGATGTGGACATTATTCGGCTTTGGATGTCGTCGATGACCGTGTTTATGGACCAGGAACAGGAGGTAAAGAATGCTGGGATACTAGCCAGCCTAGAAAAGCAGCACGGCAAGGAAAAGGCCAAAAAGCTGTTTGACGATATCATATACGCAGACCCTTTTGCTGTGACCACGATTGAATGGGATGAGTTTACTTATGGCGAAAAGAAAGCAGACCAGAAGGTAAGCCAAGCGGATCTTCGCGTGCTAGCTGCTTCTTCGGCCCTAAGCAAAGACAGAGAAGACTTCATTCAAGCCTCGGAAGAGCTTTCCCTGCCTTTGAAAGTAGGAAGTAACGCGTTAGTAATCAGTCCTAAGAAGTCTAAAAGCGGAAACGCTCTTTTAATGAGCGGCCCTCAGGTCGGATTAACGGCCCCTGGATTTATTTATGAAGTCGGATTGCATTCTCCTGATTTTAATATGCAGGGCTCCGGATTTATCGGGTATCCGTTCATCATGTTCGGAAGCAGTGATCATCATGCCCAAACCGCAACCGCTGGCTTCGCTGATATGGTGGATATTTACCAGGAAGAGTTGAATCCGGCGAACCCTTATCAGTATAAGTACCAAGGGAAATGGGTGGATATGGAGAAAAAGACACAGACATTTAAGGTGAAGAATATCGAGACGGGCAAGGTAGAGGAGACCAAGAAGGACTTCTACTATACCGTTCACGGGCCTGTCGTTTATCTCGATGAACAGAACCATTTAGCTTACACGAAAAAATGGGTATTCCGCGGACAGGAAGCACAGGGATGGGAAGCCTATGTTAGGACGAACCATGCCAAGGATCTAAATGAGTGGTTAGAGGCGGCACGCGACTTTAGAATGTCTTTGAACTGGTTCTATGCTGATAAAGAAGGAAACACGGCCTACTATCATGTGGGGCAGCAGCCGGTGCGTGACGAGAGGGTGGATTGGCGGCTTCCGACGCCAGGGACTGGTGAATATGAATGGAAGGGCTGGGCGGATACAAAGGATAATCCGCATGTCATCAATCCTAAGTCTGGCTATATTGCCAACTGGAATAACAAGCCGTCCGCAGGCTGGGACAACAATGAAAGTACTTATTCTTGGGCAGCGGATAACCGCGTCCAGCAATTCAAACTGGGTGTGGAATCCCGTGATAAGCTTGATCTTCAAGATGTCAACGATATCAATTATCATGCAAGCTTTGTCAATTTGCGAACAACGAAGTTCAAGCCTTTCCTCATAGAGGCACTTGAAAAGAACGTAAATGAGGATGACCGATTTGCCAGAGCTTTAGAGCTGCTGAAGGGATGGAACAATTTAGCGGAGGACAAGGATAGGGATAAACTTTATGATTCTCCTGCTGTGGCACTTTTTGAAGCCTGGTGGCCTATTTTAGTAGAAAACGTCATTAAAGACGATCTGGGTGAGGACTACAACACGCTTAGAGGAATTATTGATCACCGTTACGGAACCGGCCTATTATTGCGCATTCTTGAAGAGGATAAGGCTTCTGCGCCAACCCAGCATGACTGGATGACAGAAAATCGGGACGAGCTGATTCTCAGCAGCTTGAAGCAGGCTCTTGATAATTTAGAGAAAGAATACGGATTAGATATGGCGCAGTGGAACAAGCCCATTCGAACGGTTACGTTTGGAGGCCAATCGCTGATCGGAGTTCCGCACGGATTGGGCTCAGAAAAACCGATCATTGAAATGAACCGCGGAAGCGAAAATCATTTTGTAGAGCTTAAGAAAGATGGACAAGCCGGATTTAACTTAACCCCTCCGGGCCAGATTGGTTTTGTGGAAAAGGATGGAACGGTAAGAGACCACTATGAAGATCAGATCGAGATGTATGAGAATTTCGAGTACAAGCCGATCTTATTTACAGACGAAGAAGTCTTAAAGGATGCGGTTTCCACCGAGATGATAGATTTTGGGAAGAAGAAAAAGAAATAAACGAGGATTACAATATTACCCTCTGCCTGTGTTTTTACAGGTGGAGTTTTTTTTGCAACACATTAAAAAAAAATATTGATAGAATTTTTTAAATACTTACATTGACGGGCTTACCAAATTATTGTAACATAACGGGATAAATTATTGCCAGAACGGGAACTGATGGAATTTTTGAGGGTCGCCCGAACTTCTTTACGAGAAGCGATATACGAAGCCATTAACCGTCGAAATCCAGAAGAAGCTAGCTTGCTTATGTTAAATCACATGCTTGAAGTACAGAGTTTCTTTAAAAAAAGCTAGTGGGGCGGGGTGGCATGTGCCCCGCAACCTGCTCATTCTGCCTCAGGAAAGGTGAAGGACTGTGATTAAGCTAAATAACATTTATTTGAAACGAAACAACAAAGTGGTCTTGGAAGATGTCAATCTTAACATCGAGAGTGAACAGCAATGGGTCATTATTGGAAAAAATGGATCAGGCAAGACCAGTTTATTAGAAATGGTTACCGGTTATTTGTTTCCGAGTTCCGGCAGCGTGGAAGTATTGGGAAATCAATATGGTTCATGCAATATACCGGAGGTTCGCAAAAAAATAGGGTATATTACTCCGAACTTATTTGAAAAGCTCTCCCTTAGCGATTCGGTACTTGAGGTCGTAGCAACCGGGAATTTTGGCTATTTGCGATTCTATCAGCAAATTCCGCAAGAAGCCTTGGAAAAAGCCAGCGATATCATGGATAGAATCCAAATCAGCCATATGAAAGACCGACCTTTAGGTTTGCTTTCCCAGGGTGAGCGAAAAAAGGTCTTGCTGGCGAGAGCTTTAATTAATGATCCTTCTGTTCTGATCATGGATGAGCCTTGTGCAGGGCTGGATTTAGAAGAGAGAGAACGATTTTTGGAAAGCGTTCAAAAGCTCGCGGAACAAAATGTGAGAATGATTTATGTGACTCATCATTTAGAGGAGATTATTCCCTGCTTTACTCATGCCGCCATTTTGAAGGAAGGGCGTATTATCGCTTCAGGAGAAAAGAGCCAGGTACTCACCGATGAAGCCCTATCGGAAGCGTTTCATCTGCCTTTATCCATCCAGTGGCATAAAGAAAGACCATGGGTAATTGTGTGATAGAGTGGATTTGTGATCTGACCAGCTTTACCGAATCTAAAAAGTTTCATTAGTGCAGACGACCTTATTAATTTAGGGTCGTTTGTTTTTTAAGTATACCAATAAAAGGAAAGTTAAATACTATCTCTAGTTCTTATCTTCATCATAGGTGATGATATTAGTGGATGGGTTGCGAAAATGGGTTTACCCTGATGCCAAAACGCTGGTTATGGTCTTTATTCTTCTTTTCCTGTTGGATCAAGCCCTTGCGTATAGAATGAGTACTGTGATGTCCGGAAACGGACATTACCGGGAAGAAGTGGAAGGGAAAAATACTTTCGGGGTTTACCTTGAGCAGATAAAACAGGATCCTTACCCCAAGGTATTGATGTTAGGCAATTCGGTGATGTTTGGTTCCGCATCAAAGAATGATTCTGAAACCATACCTGTGTTTCTTGCAGAATACTTGAATCAGGGTCAAGGGGAAGAGGTTCATGTTTATAATCTTGGGATCAAAGGATTAGGGATTGCCGATGCCTATTATTTACTGGGCTTGCTTCGCGATGCTCAAAATGGGATCGACCTGATTGTGTATGATTTAAATATAGGGTGGTTCAATGAACCGAATCTGATTAATCGCCCCTTCATCTTAGAGCAATATCCGATGGAGCAAATCGACTGGAAGCGGTTGGGGGTGGAGCCTCCAGAAAAAGACGATACGACAGATGGCTGGATTAAAGAAAATATCTTAAGGCACTGGCGGCTGTTTAATTATAGGGATCTGGTGAATAATTGGATCTTTGGCAGAAATGCCACGGTAATGGTGGAAGATCAAGCAAGGTATACCTTTAAACCTTCTTCTAAAGAGGAAGATCAAGAGATTTATTTGCCTTGGTATGAAAAGAATTGGGAAGCTAAATACCAGGGGGATTGGAAAATAGGTTCGATTTCTTATACAGATGAGCAGTGGAAGTATTTTCAATTCCTTTTAGCGCTAATGAACGATATCTCGCGGGAGAGCCTGGTGTTTTTCACTCCGCAAAATGACGTGTTATTAAAAAGATATAACAAATTGGATGAGGCAGGTCTTGAGGAAGCGAAACAAAAGCTCGCTCAGGTGGCAGAGGAGGGACATGTCCAGTTTTTCGATTATGAAGAACTGTTGCCTGACCGGTTGTTTTCCGATTCCATTCACCCAATGCCTGCGGGCAATCGTATCATTGCGAAGCAATTGTTTGAAGATATTCAACAAATGGGTGTCTTTTCGGACCAATAAGAGGTGCAGCATGGTTCTGACTTTGACCTACGGATTTTTTGTGATTTTTTTCTTTTTGCTTTATTGGTGGGTGGTCCCCGGTCCCTGGAGAAAGTATGCATTACTTGTGGGGAGTGTTGGTTTTTTTCTTTCTTCTTTTCTCTATGCCACGCTTCTCTTGATGGCCTTAACGGTCATTGTCTACGGGTTAGGGCGGATGATTTCGCTGGGGGAAAACAAGCGCAAATGGCCGATGGCGGCAGGTGTCCTATTGACCCTGGGGGTATTGAGCTACTATAAATACACCCCTTGGTTCTTAGATACATTTAATCAATTCATGTTATTGCTGCAGTATCATACCCGGGTGCCGATTCCAGAACTTGCGATCCCTCTCGGCATTTCCTTTTTCACCTTTAAATTTATTCATTATTTAGTGGACATTTATCGGGGGAATATCAAAGAAACCTCCTTTATGCAATTTGCTTTGTATATGATGTTTTTCCCTACTTTATCTTCAGGCCCGATTGAACGATATCAGCCCTTTCAAGAGCAGACGAAGGAAAACCTGGCATTCTTTCGCAAAGAATACCTATCGGAAGGAATCTTTCGTATCCTCATTGGTTTGTTCAAGAAAGTGGTGATCGCCGATGCGATTACCCCTTTTTCCGACGGGCTTCAAAATCCTTCTTTAAGTGCCCTTAGCTACTGGATTGCCGCTTACGCCTGCGCGATAAAAATCTACATGGATTTCTCAGGCTACTCCGATATCGCGATCGGAACAGCCAAATTGTTCGGATATCGCATTATCGAAAATTTCCACTATCCGTACTTTCAGCGCAATCTGTCCCAATTCTGGAGACATTGGCATATGTCATTGACCCAGTGGTTTCGGGACTATCTTTTTATTCCGCTCGGAGGAAGCCGCGTGGGGGCGTGGAAAGGGATTCGAAATATTCTCCTCGTGTGGATGGCAACGGGAATATGGCATGGATCGGCATGGCATTTTATTTTTTGGGGTTTATTTCATGCGGCAGGATTGATCGCATTAAAGTACTATACGCAATGGATCTATCCTTATATTGAAAAGAGGATCCCTGATCATCCAGCCGTAGCGGCCTTCAGTGGACTTTTCACCTTTCATTATGTGGTCATCGGTTGGGTATTTTTCTTTTGTGAATTCGATCAAAGCTTTCATGTTATCGAGCGAATGCTGCTTCTGCATAAACTGGGGGGATAGAGAGGGTGTTATCTTGGATTGTGGCAGGGGTTAGGGCGATTTTTTGGGTGATATTGATCTCCCTCGTTGTCGTGTTTAGTTCAGGAGCCGGAAATCAATTTATATATAATAATTTTTAACGGAACAGATTACATGCAAAAAACCCTTTGCCTCGATTCTAGGTAAAGGGTTATTAGCGTTCCTTCATTGTGATCTCCTTTCCGCTTACTTTTTGTGGTTCTTGCTGTAATTAAAAGTCTTATCTAAGTTTTGTGCTTTCTTTGCTGCCAGTTTTTCCACAGATTTGCCGAATAACCAGTTCAACATGATTTATTCCTCCTAGATTTTTAGTAGGGTAGAAGATAGGGGCAGATTAACGATTGTGATAATCATTATCATTAATTAGAAAAAAACTAAATGCGGTCCACTTTTTTCAACTTGCTGTAATTCATAGTCAGATTCAAAGACTTGCTTTTTTTAGCCATTAACTTTTCAACACCTGCTCCAAATAGCCAGTTTACCATTTTTCATTCCTCCTAGTGTTTGGTTTGATTTCATCTTCCTTATGGTATACAGTATACCGTGTAATGATAATCATTGTCAACAGAATTATTTAAATGAATGTGGGCAAGATGGGAAGGGGAATTGCTTCTGATCCTGCTTGCCAAAATACTAAATGCAATCCACTTTTTTGATCTTGCTGTTTAATTTTCCTAAACGATATTGTTGAAAAAGAAGGGTGCTGCTTATAGAATGAATGTATTAAAATGCAACAATATAGTTGTTAAAATGAATGAGGCGGTCGCAAATGGGAAAAATCTTGGTGATTGCCCCCTATGAAGGGTTAAGGGATTTATTTTCAGAGGTGAATTCCGAACTTAACAAGGATATTCGGATTGAAGTCGGAGACCTTTACAAGGGGCTAACTATAGCAAGGGATTTGGAGAATCAAGGTTTTGATGTCATCATCAGCAGGGGAGCAACGGCACGGTTATTGCGGGAGCATTGTCATATCCCCGTGGTTGAGGTGAAGATATCGGGGTATGATATCTTGCGCTCTTTGACGTTAGTTAAAGGCTATCAAGGAAAAATCGGGTTAATGAGTTATCTGAATACGATTTTAGGTGCGGATGCAATTGGTACCTTATTGGAAATGAATCTCACTTTTTTTCCGATAGGGGCAGAGGATGAGGTTGAACGGGAAATAAAGAAAGCTCTTGAGGAGAACATTCAAGTCATTATAGGTGACGTGATTTCCACATCAGTTGCTTCAAGGCATGGCCTGAAAACGATCCTGATTACTTCCGGACGGGAAGCGGTCATTGAATCTATTATTGAAGCGGAACAAATGGCGCACTACACGAACAAAGAAAGGGTTCAAAGAGAGTTTTATGAAGCGATATTCAACTCTCATCTGGAAGCCTTAGTGGCGGTCGATCAACAGAAAAATATTGTCGCCGTAAATGAGCAAGCTAGAAAAATTTTGCATACAGACGAATTGGTTGGGAAGAAAGCCGTGGGAGCGTACAGTTTTCTCCATGCCGAAACGGTTTTGGAAGGCGGAGGATCATCATTTGAACAGATCATAAACTGGCATGGCGAAGATCTGATTGTCCAAAGCTTTCCTTTTCAGGCCAATGAAGTTTTTCTGGGTTCAGTAACGGTACTGCAGCCTGCGAGCAAAATTCAAATGGTGGAGACTCGCTTTCGCAACCGGCAGATAAGCGAAGATTATAAGGCTACGATACACTTTAATCACTTGGTCTCTCACTCAGCTTCGATGAAGGATATCATTAGATCAGCAAAGAAATTCAGTAAAAGCGATTTTCCTTTGCTTATTTTTGGCGAACCGGGTACAGGTAAGCAGAGTATTGCCCAAGCTATTCATAATGGCAGCAACCGCAAAGAATCTCCATTTATCTTTGTTAATTGCGAGGCTTTTAATGATGAACAATTGGAATATGAGCTTTGGGGCAGCGATGGTGAATACAAGCGGGCAGGGGCTTTTGAATTAGCTCATGGAGGAACTCTATTTATTGATGCTATAGGAAAGCTCCCTATACACTTACAGGGTAAGCTGATCAATGTATTGCTGGAAAACAGGATTACGCGAGTGGAGGGGGCCCATTCGATTCCTGTTAAGGCAAGAGTTATGGCTGCAAATGGTTGTGATTTGAAAGATCAATTGGAATCCGGTGAATTTCGCTTGGACTTGTATCACCTGTTGAACGGGGGAGTTTTGCAAGTGCCCCCGCTGAGGGAAAGAAAAGATGACATTGAAGAATTAGTGCGTTGGTTCATTGCTTCCTATAATTCAAATTCAGGGAAACAAATAGTCGGGTTGAGAACGGAAGTATTGGAAATGCTAAAAAACGCAGAATGGCGTGGGAATGTCCAACAACTAAAAAGAACAGTCGAGAAAATGTGCTTAGTCAGTTCTGGTCCTTTTATCGAGAAAGAAGAAGTGAAGGTTATATTGGATGATTTGTTGGACAATCATCCTGTTCAAATAAAAGCCGGACTGGATATTCGGGGAAAAACCTTGGACCAAATTGAGAAGGATGTTATTATGCTGGTTCTCAAGGAGGAGGATTATAATCAATCGCAGGTAGCCAAACGTTTAGGGATCAATCGCTCAACATTATGGAGAAAAATTAAAGAATTGGGGAATATAACAAGAGGATAACACCTCTTTTTTTTGTTGTTGATGTTGCAAAATAAAACCCAAATATGTTTTTGGTATTTATGTTGCAAAATAAAACGATATTTTTTTAAAAAATATATTGTATTTTGCAACTGCATCGTGTATTTTTAAATATGTAAACGGTTAATATCCAAAAGGTTAAACAACAAGAGATAAAGAGGTGATGTACACCTTGCCGCAGTTCATTATCATTGCTGATGATTTAACAGGTGCGAATGATACAGGTGTTCAATTTGCTAAGAAAGGATTTTCAACTGTTTCGCTTCTGGATTTGAGTCAGCAAGAATATATCCAAGATGCTGAAGTCTTGGTTTATAACGCAGAAACCAGATCGCTCGAACCTAATGCTGCATACGAGTGTATCAAAACCATTGCAAACCAACTCCCTTTTGCGGAATCATCCTGCATTTATAAAAAAATAGATTCGACTATGCGTGGAAACGTTGGTGCTGAAATGGATGGGATTATGGATGTGCACAAGTTTGATTTGGCAGTGGTCGTTCCTGCTTATCCGAAAGGATCGAGGTTAACTGTCGGGGGATACCATTTAGTTCATCAAGCCCTGCTTGAAGACTCCGAGTTTTCAAAAGACCCGAAGTGCCCAGTGAAGGAATCCTACTTACCGTCTTTGCTGGCTAGGCAAACCCGAAGGAAGATTGGGCATATCGGTATTAAAGAGATTAGGAATCAACTTGATTTGGCTAAACAGATTAAAGCCTTAACAAGGAATGGCACTCAAATCATCCTATTTGATGCCGCTGTACAACATGATTTGAAAGCGGTAGCAGAGGCGGTTGCATGCAGTGGATTACGTTGCCTATGGGTAGGGTCGGCAGGGTTGGCCCAATCGTTGGCGGATCAATCGGTTGATCATGATGCAAACGAATTCATATACGACCGTTTATTCTCTCCTTCAGAAGATCCGATCTTTGTGATAGCGGGGAGTGTCAGCGAGGTAACGAAACAGCAAGTGCAGCAGCTTTCCAACCTGCAAGGCTATAAAGTCATCTCTGCAGATCCTTTGGGAATCCTCGATGAAGATTCAAGCTTTGAATGGGAGCGTTTAGTCAATCAAATATTAGAAGTAATCGACCAGGGCCATAGTCCTATTTTGACAACGGATTCATCCGTTCATGCAAGAGAAGCTGTGCAGAAATGGGGGAATTCCCAAAAAAAGGATTCCTTATTTATCGGCAATCGAATTGCAGACCAATTAGGGCGACTAGGATCCTATATCATGTCTCAACGAAAGTTTAGCGGGTTGATTGCAACGGGTGGAGATATTGCTTTTCGCTTTTGTCACCATATGGAAGTCAAGGCGCTAAGAATACTTGATGAGGTAGAGCCCGGCATTCCATTATCGCAAATCATAGGAGGCAGCGGAGATGGTCTCCCGATTGTGACCAAAGCAGGCGCTTTCGGCAATCCAAGCTCCTTTGTGAATGCGGTAAACAAAATAAAAGAAAACAAAACGTTTATTAGGGGGATTAACTAATGAAAAAGCTATTAAGCACATTAACTGTAACTTCCATGGTGTTCCTTGCTGCATGCGGCGGGGGAGCAGACCAGGCAAAGGAACAAGCACCTGCAGGAGCGCCGACACAAGCAGCTGATGCGATCAGCTTAAAAATTGGACATACACTTTCTGACACTTCCCATTATCAGGAAGGGATGAAGAAATTTAAAGAATTGGTAGAACAAAAAACGAATGGAGCCGTGACCTTAGAGATCTTCCCTAATGGAGCGTTGGGTGGAGAGCGTGATATGATCGAAGGATTGAACGTGGGAAGCATCGATATGGTGCTTACTTCGACGGGCCCTATGAGCGGATTTGTTCCGGAAGTAACCGTTGTAGATCTTCCTTTCTTGTTCCGTGATGCGGATCATGCACACAAAGTGCTAGATGGAGAAATTGGTGACGGTTTGCGTACGAAAGTTGAAGAAACTATGGGGGTTAAAACATTAGCTTGGTGGGAAAATGGATTCCGCAATATAACCAGCGGCAAACAAGCGGTAAATAAGCCTGAGGATCTGAAGGGGCAAAAAATCCGCACCATGGAAAATGATATTCACATGGATTCTTTCAGTGCAATGGGTGCGCAACCGACTCCAATGTCTTTCACTGAGTTGTTTACTGCAATGCAGCAAGGGGTTATCGATGGGGAAGAGAACCCAGTACCAGTCATCATGACTTCCCGTTTTTATGAAGTTCAAAAGCATTTGACGATGACTCGCCATTTCTATTCTCCTTCTCTAATCTTAATGGCAAAAGGAAAGTATGATGCGTTGACTCCTGAACAGCAGCAAGCCATTGCGGAAGCTGCCGTAGAAGCTGGACAATATGAGCGCCAAGTGGTTCAAGACATGGAGAAGCAGTATCTGGGCGAATTGAAGGAAAAAGGGATGGAAATCGTTGAAAATCCTGATTTGCAGCCATTCGTAGATGCAGTACAGTCCGTTTATGACAAGTATGTACCTCAATTCGGACAAGACCTAGTCGATAGCATTAAAAATACAAAATAAAATAGCGGATTAAAGCGGATAGGGCAACCTATCCGCTCCGCAATACAGCGGGGTGAAAACTTGAAGGGGATTGTTCAAGGCATTGATGCCTTAAATAAACTATTGCGTTATTTTGCAGCCTTTTTGATGGCCGTAATGACGGCATTGATTGCTTATCAGGTAGTCGTTCGCATGCTGTCTGCTTATACCGATCTTCAATTGCCCAGATGGACCGAGGAGCTAGCAAGATATGCGATGATTTGGCTCGTGTTTGTCGGTGCTTCACTGGCAGTGCGCTACAGTGCGTTGATCGGGATGGAAGCGATCGCGGAGCGGCTCAGTGATTCAGCGAAGAAAATACTTAGGCTCACTGTGCTCGTCATTTCTATGACCTTATTTATCGTTATGATTGTGTATGGATTTGAAATGATTACCCACGTTTCATCACAGTTATCTCCAGGATTGAAAATTTCCATGGCGATTCCGTATGCGGCGATTCCGGTAAGCGGAATTTTTATGCTGCTCAATTCCATCGCTGTCTTTATTGAAGTGTGGAACAATGAAACCAACCGGGAATTTTTTAAGGGGAGCGAATAAAACATGGCAAGCATAATGTTTATATCTTTATTGGTTTTATTGCTGTTGAGTGTCCCTGTTGCTCTTTCGCTCGGTTTGGCTTCCATGATTGCCTTCCTCACGGAAGGGAGCATGCCGTTATTAGTGTTAATCCAGCGGATGTTTGCAGCATTGGACGTTTTTCCGCTGATGGCGATTCCTTTCTTTATCCTTGCGGGTTCCTTGATGGAAACAGGAGGGATTTCTAAGCGGCTTGTGAATTTCGCAAACTCTTTGGCTGGGGGCATGACGGGAGGATTAGCGGTTGTAACCGTCGTAACCGCCATGTTCTTTTCGGCGATCTCGGGGTCCAGTGCCGCAACGACGGCAGCTTTGGGATCCATTCTGATTCCGGCGATGGTAAAGAAAGGGTATGATGTCAGATTTGCCGGTGCCACTCAAGCGGTATCCGGAGAGCTTGGGGTGATTATCCCCCCTTCTATTCCAATGATCCTGTTCGGTATTACTGCCGGTGTTTCTATTGGAGATCTTTTCATAGCCGGATTTTTGCCGGGTATCTTAATTGGGGGCTCTTTGATCTTCACGGTCTGGTTCCTCTCTAAGAAAAAAGGCTATAAAGGCGAAGCAGGCATGACCTGGGGACAAAGATTCAAGGCATTCAAGGAAGCATCCTTAGCTTTATTAATGCCAGTTATCATCTTGGGCGGAATTTATGGCGGGTACTTTACTCCAACCGAAGCTTCTGTCGTGGCCGTTGTCTATGCGCTAATCGTAGGCGTATTTATTTATAAGGAATTAAATTGGAGAAATCTTATTGAGATCTTCACCAAATCGTCCATTACGACATCCATTATTATGATCATTATCGCTAACGCGGGTATGTTCGGGTGGATTTTGACTCGTGAACAAGTGCCGCAAAAAGTCGCTGCATTCTTTACTTCTTTTTCCGAAAGTCCCATTGTATTCTTGGCCTTGATCAATATCTTGCTTCTTGTTGTCGGCATGTTCTTTGAGACATCTGCCGCAATCATTATATTAGCTCCATTGCTTACCCCCGTAGCGGTCGCCTTGGGTATTGATCCTGTTCACTTCGGAATGATTGTAATTGTTAACTTGGCGATGGGAATGATTACTCCGCCAATAGGAGTAAACCTATTTGTAGCCTGTCAGATTGCTAATATCAAATTAGAGGATATTACGAAAGCGATGCTTCCATTCTTTATTACGCTGGTTCTTGATATTCTCATTATCACGTATTTTCCGGCTATCTCAACTTGGCTGCCGTCCCTGTTGAAATAATTAGCAAAACCTATAATCGTTTAAGAAGCTAACACAAAGGTGTTAGCTTTACAAAATCATCAAAACCATAAGCCATAGATCATTTGAAGGAGGAAAAAACATTGAATTTCCCTCGCATGGTAAAAGTAAAACAACGTTTCCATGGTCCGGTTGTTGAAGATATTGATGCTGCGGTAGCGAAGCAGTTTACAGACATTGGGATGCGTGACAAAGTGAAGCCCGGCATGCGAATTGCCATAACAGCCGGAAGTCGTGGAATTGCTAATATTGCCGAGATCGTGCGAGCGACGGTCAACGAGTTTAAGAAGCTTGAGGCCTCTCCGTTTATTGTCCCGACTATGGGAAGCCACGGTGGTGCAACGGCTGAAGGTCAAGTGGAGGTACTGGAGAGTTTGGGAATTACCGAGTCGTTTTGCGGAGCCCCGATTGTTTCTTCGATGGAAGTCGTACAAGTCGGTGAAACCAAAGATGGCATGCCCGTTCACATCGATCGCAACGCTTGGGAGGCGGATGGGATTCTTTTAGTGGGCAGGATCAAGGTACATACCGATTTTAAATCCCCTATCGGAATCGAAAGCGGACTGATGAAAATGGCGGCCATCGGTCTGGGAAAGCATAAGCAGGCTCTTCTTATTCATAGCTATGGTGTGCATGGCATCCGGGATATCATGCCGAAGGTCGCTGAGGTGATGTTCGAAAAGGCGAACATCCTATGTGGAATAGGGATCATTGAAAATGCTTATGAGCAAACGGCAAAAATTGAAGCTGTACCCACCGATGAAATCAGAGTCAGGGAGCGGAAGTTATTGGAAGAATCAGCAGCCCTAATGCCCAAATTGCCTGTTGAAGATATCGATTTGCTCATAGTAGATGAAATCGGAAAGAATTACAGCGGTACGGGAATGGATACGAATATTATTGGGCGAATCAGGATACTTGGCGTCGAGGAACCTAAATCCCCGCGCATAAAATATATATTGGCAAGGGACATAAGCGAGGAATCCCATGGCAACGCATTGGGAATCGGATTAGCTGATTTAACGACAAAAAGATTTTTCGATAAAGTGGACTTCAAAAAAATGAATGAAAATGTGGTGACAAGCACATTCCTTTCCCGTGCGGCTATTCCGATGGTCCTGGATAGTGACAGGGAAGCTATTTCGGCAGCGCTGCGGTCGAACTGGGGCGTATCACCGGAGCAGGCAAGAATCGTTTGGATTCCCAATACCCTTCATTTGGAATATCTCTATGTTTCCGAGCCCATCTTAGCTGAGATTCAAGGGCTCGATTCGGTTGAAATCGTGGGAGAATTAGAGCCGATGAATTTTGGCGAGGATGGCTATTTACCCAGCTTGGGTCATTGATCAATTGGTAATCAAGGGGGAGCGGCAAAATGATGTATGGGCACTATATAAACGGTGAATGGATGGAGAGTCCGGAAGCCTTATCGGTGAAAAATAAGTATACAGGTGAAGAGTTTGCAAAAATCGGAAAGGCTTCTCGAGAGGTCGTAACAGAAGCCGTAACGAATGCATTTGAAACCTTCCACTCGATGAAATTAACTCCTTGGCAGCGTTATGAGATCTTAATGCGTGCAGCAGAAATCTTTAAGGAGCGCAAGGAAGAACTAGCCATGATTCTTGTGCGGGAAGTGGGAAAAGTGCTGAAGGATGCCCGCGGAGAAATTGACCGAGGCATACAGACATTTATCGCTTCGGCAGAAGAGGCAAAACGCATTGCCGGCGAAGGAATTCCGCTCGGACAACCTGGGGCAGAGAATAAGATGGCTTTTTCCATTCGTGTCCCGGTAGGTGTCATCGGTGCTATTACACCTTTTAACTTTCCGTTTAATTTAACGGCACATAAAGTGGCCCCTGCTATTGCTGCGGGGAATACGGTCGTTCTGAAGCCTGCAGAGCTGACTCCGATCATTGCCTGCAAGATGGCAGACATCCTTACGGAAGCTGGTTTGCCGGCAGGGTTTTTGAACATCGTGAATGGTCTCGGTCAAGAGACCGGTCAATATCTGCTGGAAGATGATCGGATCGCCATGTTTACATTTACCGGAAGCCCGGGAGTGGGGCGCCATATCAAGAGTGTGACCGGCATTCGCCGAGTAACTTTGGAATTGGGGAATAATTCTCCGAACATTGTTCACAAGGATGCTCCGGATATTGAAAAAGCTGCGGAGCTTTGCGTTACGCGCGGGTATGTCAATGCTGGACAGGCTTGTATTTCTGTTCAACGGGTTTATGTCCATTGCGATATCCTGGATCGTTTTATGGATAAAGCTGTTGATGTGGCCCAGTCGTTAAACGTGGGGAATCCGGAAGATCCGGCAACTGACGTTGGACCTATGATATCGGAAAAAGAAGCCGCACGCGCTGAACAATGGATTCAAGAAGCTGTTGAAGCGGGGGCAAGAGTCGTGGTCGGCGGCAAGAGATCAGGCGCAGTGCTGGATCCAACCATCCTTACTGATGTCACGCCGGAAATGAAAGTGGTTTGCCAGGAAGTCTTTGCTCCGGTGATTAGCATCATTCCTTTCGATGATATTGATGATGCTTTCCGTCAAGCGAATGACAGCCGTTTCGGTTTACAGGTCGGATTGTTTACATCCGATATTACGCTTGCTATGCGGGCTGCCCACAGCTTGGAGTTCGGAGGCGTCATCATTAACGATGTTTCTACTTGGCGTGCCGATGTTATGCCATATGGCGGCATAAAAGACAGCGGGATTGGAAAAGAAGGACCCCATCATGCCGTACAAGAAATGACAGATGAAAAGATAGTTGTAATTAGCCTGTAACAGGGAGGGAGAAATTGGATGAGAAACACATGGGAGTTCTATTCTACGGAACGGATTGTATTTGGTAATGGGTCTGTTCAACAATTGGATACTATATTGCAAAGATTGAAAGCGAAGAATGTGCTGTTAGTCACTGATCCGGGCATCAAGCATGCCGGTATTGCTGACCGGGTGTTATCCTTGCTTAAGGAAGCGGATTATAATGTAGTGGTCTATGATCAAGTCGTTCCGGAGCCTCCGGTTCAATCGGCTTTTGATTGCTATGAATTCGCTAAATCCCAAATGGATACGGATGCTATTATTGGCCTAGGCGGCGGAAGCAGCATCGATATGGCAAAAATCGTAGCTTTGCTTGTAGCGCATGGAGGGCATCCGCTCGATTATGCCGGCGAAAATCAAGTTCCAGGACCGATTGCTCCCCTCATCGCCATTCCGACGACGGCTGGAACCGGGTCGGAAGTCACTTCGGTAGCCGTTTTGACGGATGTGGAGAATAACTTGAAGGTAGGGGTTTCTGACAATTATTTGCGCCCTGCGGTAGCTCTTCTTGATCCAGAGTTGACGATCGGTCTTCCGGCTTATGTAACAGCTTGTTCCGGAATCGATGCATTATCCCATGCTGTAGAAGCTTATACGGCGAAACCCTATTCCTATATTCAAGCGGAAGGGCCGATTCTGTTCCAGGGATCCATTCCTATCAGTGACGCATTGGCTTTGCAGGCCATTGAACTGATTGCCAGCAATCTTACCTTGGCTGTACAGCAAGGAACGAATATAGAGGCACGTTCAAATATGCTTTTGGGAAGTCTATTGGCAGGGATGGCCTTCTCCAATGCGGGAACCGCATCTGCCCATGCTTTAGCTTACCCCATCGGCGGTTTAGTCAAATCCCCGCATGGAGAAGTGACGGGATTGCTGCTTCCTTATGTAATGGAATTCAATGTTGATGTCGAGACAGAGAAGATGGTGAAGATTGCTCAAGCATTCGGGGTGAATACGCAAGGGCTTTCCAAAAAGGAAGCAGGTCTTGCAGCTGTACAGGCTGTCCTGAACCTGCTTGAAGAAATCGGATTGCCATCTAAGTTGTCGCAGATTGGAATAGAAGCTAAGGATATTCCTGAAATTGCGGAAAAGGCTTTGCAGATCAATCGCTTAGTTAGAAACAATCCGCGCGTTCCCACTCAAAAAGGCTATGAGGAACTGCTGCGAAAAGCTTTTTAATTTAATATAAGAAAAGGGTGAACATGATATGGGTAAGCCAATCATTGGAATTACTATGGGTGATGGAGCAGGAGTAGGTCCGGAAATTATCATGAAGTCTTTAAAGGACGCTTCCGTTTATGACAATTGTGCCCCATTTGTTATTGGTGACGCTAAAATATTGGAGCGTGCCAATCAGGTTGTGGACGCAGGTTTAAAATTGCGTGTGATTGAGTCACCGGAGGAAGCCCGATTTGAATTTGGGACGGTAGATTGTATAGATTTAAATTTGCTTCCAGCAGATCTTCCGTTCGGACAGGTATCCGCCGAAGCGGGAAACGCTGCATTTCGCTATTTGGAGAAAGCCATTGAATTAGCGAACGAAGGAAAGATTGACGTCATTTGTACCGCTCCTTTGAATAAAGAAGCCCTGCATAAGGGGGGGCATATCTATCCGGGGCATACGGAGATTCTCGCTGAGTTGACGAATACGAAGGATTTCTCGATGATGCTGTCTGCTCCGAAGCTGAAGGTGATCCACGTAACGACCCATGTCGGAATTCTGGATGCGGTGAAAATGATTAACCCGCAACGCGTTTACAACGTGATTAAGCTTGCCCATGATACGCTGAAAAAAGCCGGATATGAACAGCCAAGAATTGCGGTTTGCGGCATCAATCCGCATGCGGGAGAGAATGGATTGTTCGGTTATGGGGAAGAAGAGGAAAAAGTCATTCCCGGTGTAGAGCGAGCACAGCAAGAAGGAATGCAAGTATTCGGTCCGCTTCCGGCCGACACCTTGTTTTTCCGTACGGTGCGAGGTGATTTCGATGTTGTTGTGGCCATGTATCATGATCAGGGCCATGGGCCGGTGAAGGTGCTGGGATTGGAAGCAGGGGTTAACATAACGGTTGGCTTACCTATTATTAGAACGAGTGTTGACCATGGAACGGCTTTTGATATTGCCGGTAAAGGAATTGCTGACGAATTAAGCTTAAAGGAAGCAATCCGCCAAGGCATCGAGCTAGCTCCAAAGAGAGAGGCATAAGAGGGAAGGGAACAGATCAAGAACTGTTCCCTTTTTCTTGAGATTAGGGGAGGGAGTAAAATGAATCTGCCAAAAGTAGTAATTACCAGAAAAATTCCTCAACAGGCTTTGGAATTGTTGGAGCAGCATGCGAGACTATTCGTTTGGGATCGTGAGGAAGATGCCATTCCGCAGCATGTATTGCTTGAAGAAGTAAGGGATGCTGCAGCGATTTATACCAATGTTGCTGATAAAATTGACCGAGAAGTCATGGAGTCGGCACCAAATTTGAAAGTCATCAGCACCATGGCCGTTGGGTTTGATAACATTGATGTCCAGGCAGCTACAGAAAGAGGCATAGCTGTCGGTCATACTCCCGGCGTGTTATCTGAAACGACGGCAGATCTTACATTTGCCTTATTGATGGCTACGGCCAGACGGGTCGTAGAGGGACATGACTATGTGAAATCGGGAAAGTGGACGAGTTGGTCTCCCATGCTGTTAACCGGCCAAGATATTTATGGTGCAACGATCGGGATCATCGGAATGGGAAGGATCGGTGAAGCAGTAGCCCAGAGAGCAACTGGTTTTAAGATGAATATTCTTTATCACAACCGCAACAGGCGCCCTGAAGTCGAGGAACAGCTGGGGGCGAGCTATTGCGAACTCGATGATCTTCTTCGACAATCTGATTATGTCGTGCTGCTTGCTCCTGGAGGATCCGGCACTCATCGATTGATGGGAGCCAGGGAATTTGGCTTAATGAAATCAAATGCCATCTTTATCAATTCTTCAAGAGGGACGAATGTGGATGAAGCAGCGCTTTATAATGCTCTTAAGAATGGGACGATTTGGGCTGCTGGGCTGGATGTGTTCGATGTTGAACCGATTCAGGCCAATCACCCTCTTCTTAGTCTGCCGAATGTGACGGCGCTGCCTCATATCGGCAGTGCAAGTATCGCGACAAGAACGAGGATGGCTATTATGGCTTCGGAAAATATTATTGCGGGAATTCTAGGTAAGGAGCTTCAGCATATAGTAAATCCATCAGTATATGAAAATCGCCGCAATGCGGAGTCAGTGACAGATTAAAGAATTATTGCAGCAGTTGCAGAGGGTCAGCATAATTCTGATGCAGCTTATGATGTCATGGAAAGGGAGCTTTACGAGAAATGCTACAAGAAAAGGTTGAGAAATTAAAGCGGATCCTTCAAGAAATGGAGAGCGTGGTCGTTGCATTTTCAGGAGGAGTAGACAGCACTTTCCTTCTCAAAGTGGCCCTGGATAGCTTGGGGCCTGAGAATGTTCTGGCAGTTACGGCCGATTCCGAGACATACCCTTCGAGTGAGTTAATGGAGGCGCGGAAAATGGCTGATGAACTAGGTGTTCGTCATCAAGTGATTGAGACGTCAGAACTGGATATTCCCGGGTATGCGGAAAATACCCAAAATCGATGTTATTTTTGCAAGAAAAGTTTGTTTGAGCATTTGATCCCCATTATGCAATCCCAGGGATACAAGAATATTGTATTTGGTTTAATTGCGGACGATTTAAGCGAACATAGACCGGGGACCAAGGCTGCGAAGGAGATGGGGGTTCGAGGTCCGTTGCAGGAAGCGGATTTATATAAAGAGGAGATACGAGCTTTATCTAAAGATCTAGGCTTGCTGACATGGGATAAGCCCTCTTTTGCCTGCCTTTCTTCACGGATCGCGTATGGGGAAAAAATTACGCTGGAGAAACTATCAAAAATTGATAAGTCCGAACACTATTTGCAAAGTCTAGGGCTTCGTCAAGTTCGGGTTCGCACACATGGAGAGACGGCAAGAATCGAGGTAGAGCCGAAGGATATGCCAACGCTGCTGAAGAAACACAAGGAAATTGTAAAAATCATTCAAGGTTATGGCTATACGTATGTGACCATGGATCTTCTTGGATATCGGAGCGGAAGCATGAACAAGACTTTATAGGCGCTCATCCATGATTGGCGTTTTTGGGCTATCGGTTACGCGATAGCCTCTTTTTGCTTTTGGTATCGGTACTGAATATTACTAGAGTAAGGTGGTGTTTTATGCGTTATGTGATTTTATTTATAGCTATCTTATTTTTTGGTGTAGGAAATCTGCTGTTTGCTGTTCCCAACCAAATTATGAACGGCGGGATGACAGGATTAAGTTTAATGTCTTACTATATTTTTAAGATGAATATCGGGTTGAGTCTCTTTCTGTTTAATCTGCCGCTTTTTCTCTTCGCCTTTTTTAGATACCGGGATCTCTTTTATAAATCCATTATTAGTATGACCTGCCTTTCTATCATCGTTGGGATCCTGCAAAATGATCTTATTTCTTATGGTATTAAAAATATATGGATCGGAAGTATCGTTGGCGGGTTTTGGATGGGGTTATCTTTAGGCATCCTTGTAAAAATGAATGCCAGCTTAGGCGGCGGATCGCTACTGGGCAGAATGCTTCATTTGCGCTATGGCTTCTCGCTCAGCAAAACCATCTTTTTTATTGATTGTACCGTGTATCCTCTGAGTTTGTTTGTTATCGGGGGCAGAGAAACCTTATTTTCTATGGTTTTAACCGCATCCAGTTCATTGGGCATTTATGTCGTCAGTGTGGTTTATGAAAAAATGGCAAGCAAGGAACGGAATTCGTTGGCGGCTTAAGATTATCGGACCGCCCCCACCAATGCGCCTCCCCGCCTCACCTGCCTACCGGCTGGATCTCCCCATTATCTTGTAACTCAATTGAAACTTCACTCCTTTACACTAGTCATACAGATGAACTTACAGAAGTGGGGCGAGAAAATCATGATATGGGAGACGGATTGGCTAGCTAGCCGAGCGAGGCTGACCCCCAATCGGGAAGCAGTTGTAGAGTTGGAGTCAGGCGGCCGCTGGACGTATCAGCAGTTGGATGGGGAAGTGTCCAAGGCTGTCGGATTTTTGCAGGAACGGGGAGTAGGCAAGGGTGATCGCGTGGCCCTGATTTCCCCCAATGCCGTTTGTTGCCTGGAATTGCTGTTTGCTTGCGGGAGAATCGGAGCGATTTTTGTTCCGCTGAATTACCGTTTAGGTGTTTCTGAGCTGGAATATATACTGGACGACTGCCAGCCGAAGCTGTTATTTTATCATCCGTCGATGCAAGGTATTCTTCAACCTGGAATTCCTTCCCATAGTACGGAGGAGTATCTAGAAATTCGACAAGTGACAGGCACTTTTCGACAAGTGCCTGTCACCCAGGAGGATCCGTTCCTCATTATCTACACAGGAGGGACGACGGGGAGGCCGAAGGGAGTCGTTCTCTCCCATAAAAATGTGTTTTGGAATTCCATCAATACGATTGTCAGCTGGGGGATTTCGGATAGAGAAACGACGGTGACCTATATGCCGATGTTTCACACCGGCGGGCTTAATGCGCTTTCCCTGCCCATTCTTCATATGGGAGGAAAGGTGATTCTCGGCCACAATTTTGATCCGGTCCAAGCGATCCGCACGCTGGATCTGGAACGGTGCACGATCGTTCTCTTGGTGCCAACTATGTATCATATGATGATCGCGGATCCGGCTTTTGAGGAGGCTTCCTTCGAAAGTGTCCACACTTTCTTGTCTGGCGGAGCGCCTTGCCCGCATTCGATTTACGAAGCGTTTGAAAAGCGCGGCCTTTCCTTTAAGGAAGGCTATGGGCTGACGGAAGCGGGACCAAACAATTTTTATATCCATCCTTCGGATGCGTTGAAAAAGCGAGGGTCTGTTGGGAAACCCATGTTTCATTCCATGGTGAAGATCGTGAATGACGAAGGCCAGGAAGCGGCACCGCATGAAGTAGGTGAGCTTTATATCCAAGGTCATCACGTGTTCGAGTACTACTACAATAAACCGGAAGAAACGCGGGAGGCCAAGCAGGATGGATGGCTGCGGACCGGGGACTTAGTCAAGCGGGACGGGGAGGGCTACCATTATATCGTGGGGCGAAAAAAGGATATGATCATCACCGGCGGGGAAAATGTCTATCCCCAGGAGGTAGAGCACCTTTTGGATCAACACCCTTCGGTGGATGAAGCGGTTGTCGTGGGGATCCCTGATGCGAAATGGGGAGAGGTGGTTTCTGCTGCGATCGTATTAAAGCCAAACCGAACGCTCACTAAACAAGACGTGATGGATTATGTGGCCTGCCATTTAGGCAAATATAAAGTTCCAAAAAACATCTTCTTTGTTGAAGAACTAGCCAAAACACCGATAGGGAAAATCGACCGCAAACAAATGGTGAACCAGCTTCAAGCGCTGTGTAACTAAGGTGTAACTTCCATTTTATATAAAATGAGTAAAGAAAAAAAAGGGGGCTAAGAAATGATCAGTCGCACCAAAGGTAGAAATCGCTTTCTCATGGGGGTTCTAGCCGCATCGATGATGCTTGTCACGGCATGTGGAGGGGGGAACCAGAGCACAACGGGAGGAACAGATAAACCAGCCGAACAGCCAGCCGCTTCACCAGCCCAAAATGAAAACAAAGCTCCCATTAAAATCGGCATCGTCACCTCGAAAACCGGGGTGCTGGAGGCGTATGGAAACCAAATGCTAAACGGGTTTGAGCTGGGAATTGATTATGCGACCGATGGCAAGAGGGAAATCGATGGCCGCAAGATCGAGATTGTGGTGGAAGACACGCAAACCAAACCGGACATCGCCGTGCAAAAAGCAACGAAATTGCTTGAAGAAGATAATGTCGACGTGCTCGTAGGAAGTGCGAGCTCAGGGGATACGTTAGCGGTTCTTCCGCTCGTGGAAGAGTTCAATAAAGTGATGGTCGTTGAACCGGCGGTAGCCGACAGCATTACAGGTTCTGAGTGGAATCGCCATATTTTCCGCACGGCGCGAAATTCTTCCCAAGATGCTGCGGCAGGAGCGGCTGCGATTGCCAAGCCTGGCGTGAAAATTGCCACGTTAGCGCCGGATTATGCGTTTGGCCGCGATGGTACGGCGGCATTTGTGAAGGAGGCCAAAGAGCTGGGAGCCGAAATCGTTTTGGAGGAGTATGCGGATCCCAACGCAACGGACTTCACAGCAAACGTCCAAAAGATTATTGAAGCCAAACCGGATTATGTGTTTGTCATTTGGGCTGGCGCGAATGCCCCTTGGAAAAACCTGATTGACATGAAGCTTCCGGAAAAAGGAATCAAGATTTCTACCGGTGCCCCAGATATTGCGGCTCTCAAAACGATGGGCAACCTGGAGGGAATGGAAGGGTTCAGCGTCTATTATAATGAGCTGCCGAACAACCCTATCAACACGTGGCTAGTTGAAGAGCATAAAAAGCGCTTTAACAGTGTACCCGACTTGTTCACAGCTGGAGGCATGTCCGCTGCCATTTCTATTGTAGAAGGCATTAAGAAAGCCGGCTCTACCGATGCCGATCAGTTGATCGCGGCGATGGAAGGCATGGAATTTGATACGCCGAAGGGCAAGATGAAGTTCCGTGCGGAAGATCATCAGGCGCTGCAGACGCTTTATGCGATCAAGCTAGAAAAGAAAGAGGGCTATGACCACTTGGTGCCTACCCTGCTGCGTGAGCTTTCTCCTGAAGAAACGGAACCGCCAGTTTTAAATAAATAGCAAACCCTTACGAGGATGTCTCGATTTCGCCGAGGCATCCTTACTTTTTACTGGATTCTACTAGAAAAATCTGGGGAAAGATCTTATGATAGAGTTACTACCTATTTTTGGAATAATAATGTTCATTTACCCTGGAGGTTCCTATGAATTGGAGAAGCCCCGTATTAAAGTCGAAGTTGACGCTGCCTCTAGTGAAATCGAATATTTTAAGGAGGGTGGATCTGGAGAAAAAGCTTCGCACCATCCCGGACTATTCCCTCACGCTTCTTTACTCCGGCCCGGGCTATGGAAAAAGCACCGCACTCAGTCTTTTTGCGCGGGAATCGAAGCTGCCCGTTTGCTGGTATAGTGTTTCGGAACATGATGATGACATGTTTCCTTTTTTAATTCATTTGATCCATTCGATCCGGATGCAGTTTCCCTCCTTCGGGGAAGAGCTTCTCCGGAATCTGAATCAGGGGGATTGGTATTTTAACCATGAGGAGATGAATTACTTCTCTCGCCTGATTCTCAACGAGTGTTTTGCCATTTCAGAGGAACCCTTTGTGATCGTGATAGACGATTTTCATTACTTGAACCATTCCCATCTGGTAACAGAGTGGGTGAAGCTGTTTGTGCAAAACCTGCCGCCGCACGTCCATCTGGTCCTGTCTAGCCGGATTAAGCCGGATTGGGACTTTTTGTATTCTATGAAACTCAAAAATATGATCCTTGACATTAATCAAAAGGACTTGTCCTTTCAGCTGGATGAAATTGAAGTGCTGTTCCAGGATCAATTTGAAGTGGATATTCCCATGCCGGAGCTGCAGCTGCTGTTTCAAAAAACGGAAGGCTGGGCGATTTCTCTGAATATGATCTGGCAGGAACTTCGGGAGGGGGCGGACTTGTCTGCTCTCTTGCAGAGCCAGGGGAAAATGGAAGACCTCTTTCATTTCATGGCGTTGGAGGTATTATCCAAGCAATCCCCGGAGATGCAAAGCTTTTTGATTCGGACTTCGATTTTGACGGAGCTCAATGAAGAGATTGCTCAGTTTCTCCTGAATATCCCAAATCCCGGAGAGATGCTTCAGGAGCTTGTCCAGCGAAATACCTTCATTAGTTACTTGGGGTCGGGAGAATACCGGTACCACGCGCTGTTCCGGGAATTCCTGCAGCAGCAGCTATATAAGAAAAATGAGCAATATGAATGGCTCCATCGAAAAGCGGCCCATTTTTACAAGTTGAAAGGGATGTACAACCAAGCCATCTATCACTACCGCATGATTCGCGCTTATCCGGAGATGGGGGAAGCCCTGAGTGATTTCGGGGAGACGAAGGTGTTGAATGGAGAGTTTGAGAGCTTGGCTGAGCTGCTCAAGGTGATCCCGGAAGAGGTGATGGACCAGCATTATTCCTTATGGTTTTACAAAGGGGAAATGAACCGCTACCGCTGCAATTATCAGGAAGCTATCCAAAACTACCAGCGTTCCTGCCAGGCTGCCCTGCAAGGAGGGGATGTGGCGGGACAGGTCCGGGGCTTGGAAGGCCAGGCGAAAGTGTATTTGGACACCATCCAGCCAGGCAAAGCAGACCATTTGCTGCGCGAGGCGATTCGGCTTTTAGGGGATTCAGAGTCGGAGCAAAAGCTCCGCGTCATTCATCTCATCGCGGAAAACCTGATTAACAAAGGGCAGCCAGTGGAAGCGGAGTATTGGTTTAAAGAAATTGAGAACATGCAGCAAGGCATGGAGGAAGGAGAGCTCCAAGCAAGGTTTTACTTGCGCACCGGACGCCTGCAAACTTGTAAACGCCTTCTTGAGCGCAAGCTGCAGCAGGAGGGTGTGCGTCCTTATCGCCTTTCCAACTCGCATCGGGAAACTTCCCTGCTGTTATCGATTGTATCCTCTTTTTTGGGACAGGGGGAGGAGGCGAAGCGGTATGCGGAAAAAGGCCTTTTGCAAGGGACGGAAGCGAAATCGCCTTTTGTGGAGGCGGTGGGCTGGATGAGGCTAGGTCACGCTTCTTTGATCCACTCGACTCCCTACGCATGGGAAACGATCCAGCAATGCTATGCCAATGCGCTGCAGCTCATGGAAGATGTGCAAATTTCTCGCGGGAAAGCCGAGCCGCTGATGGGATTATGCTTGCTTCATGGGTTGGAGGGGAATTTGGAGCTGGCGCTTCAATATGGGGAGGCGGCTTTGCGGGAAAGCGAGTCCGCCCAAGACCATTGGTTTTCTTCCCTTGTCTCGCTGTGTCTCGGGATCGCTTATACGTCATCCGGCCAATGGGAGAAAGGAAGGGAGCTTCTTCTCCAGACATCCCAGCGCTTCGTAGCGGTCGGGGATTCTTTTGGCTGCACGGTGACCTTTTTATGGCTCAGTTATGTGGATTTTTCAGCGAAGGAGTGGACCGGGTTTACGGTTCATATCCAAGAGTTTTTAGAAAGGATGCAACAAGGGGATTATCCCTTTCTGCTCCAACGAAGAACGCTGTTTAGCCCCAAGGATATTCAAAAGATTGCCCCCATGCTGCTTGAGGCCCAAAAGCGCAACGTGAAGCCGAGTTATGTGAACCACCTTCTGCAAAAGATGGGTCTAGAGAACATCTCCTCCCATCCCGGTTATACGCTGAGAATCGAAACGCTGGGCCAGTTTCGGGTATGGCTCGGTGACGTGGAAATCGATGATAAGGGCTGGCAGCGCGATAAGGCCAAACAACTGTTTCAGCTTCTGATCACCCGCCGAAAGCATTTGCTTCCGAAAGAGGAAATTTATCATCTTTTATGGGGCGAATCGGATGAAGAGGTGGCTGGAAGGGACTTTAAAGTTGCGCTGAATGCTTTAAACAAGGCGCTGGAACCGCAGCGCAAGGCCCGAACCAATCCTTTTTACGTGCAGCGGCACGGCTCTTCTTACGGATTTAACCTGGCCTCCGGATATAGGCTTGATGCAGAAGAGTTTGAGGCCTTCGTCCAAATGGGATTCGAGGATAAGAACCCGGTTGCCGCTAAGGACTATTTGCAAAAAGCGGTGAAGCTTTACAAAGGGGATTACTTGCCGGAATGCCGCTACGAGGATTGGTCGATTGAGGAGAAAGAACGATTGCGGGTGCTGTATTTGCGGGCGGCGGAACGGTTGGCTTTTCTTTTCCTTCATCAAGAGGAATACGATGCCGCCATTGAATGCTGCGAGAAGATTATCCAAACGGATTCCTGTTCGGAAGAGGCCTATCGGCTGATCATGTATGGCTATGCTATGAAAAACAATCGCACACTGGCTTTGAAGTATTATCAAAAGTGCGAGGATAAACTGAGAGAAGAGCTGGGCATTCGTCCTTCTTCCTTAACCCAGCAGCTGCACCAAAATATTTTGCACGCCGAACCGTTAACATTAGCCTGATGATCATCAGGCTTTTTTTGTTGTGGTCATGTCGAAAGCCATGAAGTGTGGGGAAGTCCATTTTTTATAGAACATTGTGGATGGACTGGGACGGCATGATATTAAATTTGTGTCATTCACTGAGATCTTTTCTCATCCACAACGTTGTTTAAAAAATAACCTTATACAGGATATAGCCCATTCGACAACTGTAACTTATATGTAACCTCAACTGGGTAAGATGACCATATCGAATCTGAAAAACCATCCGAAAAGCAGGTGAGCCAATGAGCGAAATCATCCTTGAAACCAAGGATTTAACCATTTCCTTTGGGGGGCATACGGCCGTTAATCAAGTATCCCTCCAGGTCCCGGCCAACCAGTTCAAGTCCATAATCGGACCGAATGGGGCGGGGAAGACGACGTTTTTTAATCTTCTCAGCGGGCAATTGAAGCCTACCATGGGGCAGGTGCTCTTTAAGGGACAGGATGTTACCAAGCGATCCCCGGCAGAAAGAGCCCGAATCGGGATCGGCCGATCGTTTCAAATCAGCAATGTATTTCCTCAACTGACCGTGATGGAAAATGTGCGGCTGGCTGTGCAAGCCCAGGCGGGCGTCCTGTATAATTTTTTCTCTCATTTTAAGAAATTTAAATCGTTTGAAGAGAAAGCCTATCATCTCCTGGAAACGGTTTTATTGGATAAGAAAGCCGACCATCTAGCTAAAAACCTGGCTCACGGGGAAAAACGAAAGCTAGAGATTGCCATGCTGCTCGCCCTGGAATCGGAGATCCTGCTATTTGATGAACCGACGGCAGGCATGTCCCTAGAAGAGGTGCCAGCCATTCTGGAAGTGATTCAACGAATTAAAGAAAAGAAGGACCGGACCATTATCCTGATCGAGCATAAGATGGACATGGTGCTGGGCCTTTCCGATACGCTGACGGTTCTTTTTAACGGAAAGCTTCTCGCTGATGGAACGCCCGAAGAAATCATGAACAATCAGCTGGTTCAAACGGCATACTTGGGAGGATTATATGACGACGCTTCTTAAGGTTAATCAAATTGAAACGTATATTGGACAATATCATATTTTGCAAGGGGTTTCGTTTGAGGTCCAGCAAGGGGGGGTAACCGTGCTCTTAGGAAGAAATGGGGCAGGAAAAACGACTACACTCCGCTCCATCATGGGCCTAAATCCTATCAGCAAAGGCAGCGTCACGTTCAAAGGGGAGGAAATCGGAGCTCTCCCCACCTACACGATTGCCAAGAAAGGAATTGGCTACGTCCCAGAGGATCAGTCGATCTTCGGGGATCTTACGGTAGAAGAAAATATGAAGGTCGCGATGCAAAAGGAAGACGAACCGACCCTAGCCAGCTTGGATTATATTCTGAACCTTTTTCCAGACCTGAAAACCTACTGGAAAAAGAAAGGCGGTCATCTGAGCGGCGGCCAGAAGCAGATGCTGGCCATCGCGAGAGCTTATGTCAATAATAATGAACTTCTCCTGATCGATGAACCGAGCAAGGGGCTCGCCCCGATCATGGTCGAGAAGGTAATGGACTCGATCAATCAGATTAAAGAAAAAACGACCGTGGTATTAGTGGAGCAAAACTTTATGATGGCCGGCGGAGTGGGAGATTCCTATTACATTATTGATGATGGGCATACCGTTCACTCGGGAACCATGAGAGATTTGAAGCAGGACGAACAGCTTAAGAAGCAATACCTGGGAATCGCTTAGAGAGAGGAGGTATATAGAGAGATGGACTTGATCTTGACACTTGGCGTCAATGGGTTGGCTACGGGGATGCTGATCTTTTTGCTGGCTGCAGGGCTTACCCTTATTTTTGGGCTCATGGATGTCCTGAACTTTGCCCACGGGGGGCTGTTTGCCTGGGGAGCCTATGCGGGAGCCTGGTTTTACTTGATTTCAGGGAACTTTATCGTGGGCATTCTCTGCGGAATTTTGGCAGGGGTGCTGCTTGGTTTTCTTATGGAACGTTTTATTATTCGTCCGGTTTACGGCAATCATATTCAGCAAATCTTGATTACCATGGGGGCGATGCTCGTTCTGAGCGAGCTGCTCAAAGTATTTTGGGGGCCGAATCAACATAGGACGCCGGTCCCTTCCTACTTGGATGGCAGCTGGCAAGTGGGTGACGTGATTATCATTAAATACCGCGTATTTATTATTCTCGTGGGGCTCCTGGTGCTCGTTGGACTAGAGTATGTGATGAATCGTACGAAGATCGGCTTGATCGTCCGGGCGGGTGTGATGAATAAGGAAATGGTTCAAGCGCTCGGCATTAACATTAAGAAAGTGTTTGCTCTTGTTTTCATGTTTGGAGCAGGGCTTGCTGCCTTAGGCGGCGTCCTGATGGGACCTTACTCGGGATCCATCAACCCATCCATTGGCATGCAAAACATGCTGCTCGCCTTTATTGTCGTCGTGATCGGGGGCATGGGGAGCATTAAGGGATCGGCTTTGGCTGGCGTGCTCGTGGGACTTTCGGGCGCGTTCATGGCTTACTATTTCCCGGAAGGAACCCTTGCCGTAAACGTTCTATTAATGGCGGTTGTTTTACTGATTAAGCCTTCCGGATTATTCGGGGTAAAGGGGTGAGAAGAAAATGAAAACTGAAGCTAAAGTCTTTTCATCTACGATCGATAAAAAGCCCCTATGGAACCGATCGCTCGCTTTTCAATTGGTGATCCTGGCTGCCATGCTGGTGTTTCCTTTGGTCTTTGACTCCAGAAGCACGATGATCATGGTGTCGCAGATGTTTATACTGGGTGTGTTTGCGATGTCGTATGATATATTGCTCGGATACACAGGGATCATTTCCTTTGGGCATGCTATGTTTTTTGGCTTAGGTTCCTATGCTACGGCCATTATGATGAAGCAATGGGACAATACGTTAGGAGTTCTCTTTCTTGCCGTGTTGGTCACCGTCGGTTTGGCCTTTGTGATTAGCTTGTTTATCGGATTTTTATCCCTTCGATTGAAAGCCACCTTCTATGCGATGATCACCTTGGCTTTTGCGGAATTGTTTTTCATCGTGGCAGAAAAGTGGAGAAGTCTCACCCAAGGCAATGACGGCTTTACTTTTTCCATTCCGAAGCTATTGAATGACCGGCTGACGTTCTACTATGTAGCCTGCATCTTTATGGTCGTGATGTATTTGTGCCTGCGGCGATTTATCGAGTCACCGGTGGGAAAAGTCCTCGTAGCCGTCCGTGAAAACGAACAGCGGACCGAATCGCTCGGTTACCAAGTGGTGCATTACAAGATTATCGCCAATATTGTAGCCGGCGTATCCGCCTCTTTAGCAGGAATCATGTATGCCCTATCCATCAAATTTGTGAATACTTCCGTTTTTGCCGTGGATAAAACGGTAGATGCCCTGCTCATGACCATCGTGGGGGGAGTAGGTACCCTTTTTGGACCGCTGCTTGGTTCTGTCATTATTCAATACGCTCATGAGTCGCTAACCGAGCTGGCGAAAGTCCATTGGATTTTTGAACGCTGGCTGATTCTGTTTGGGATCATTTATATTCTAATCGTCATGTTTTTTCCGAAAGGTATCGTGGGAACCATCCAGGAGAAGTGGGCGGCCAGAGGAGGGAAGTAGATGGGGTCACAGCTGATATCGTTTGTTCTTCGCTTTTATAAACCGGAAGATGAGCTTACGGGTCATTGGAGAATCAAGGTTACGCATGTGCAAGGGGATGAAGACATCCAAGCCAACACTTTGCAGGAAGCAATGGCCTATATCCATCATATCCTTTATGAAGAGGAGGTGGAAGCATGAATACAGTGACAGTAAATGGATTTAAGATGGCCTATGAGAAACATGGGGACGGCGAGTCCTCCCTTCTGCTGATTCACGGGAACCTGGCCAGCAAACGGTGGTGGAATCTCGTAAAAGAGCCGTTGGCAGAGTGTTTTACCGTGTTCATGGTAGATCTGAGAGGGTGCGGACAGTCGGAGAAGCCCCCAGCTGGCTACTCGATTTGGCAGTACGGGGATGATGTCCTGGCTTTTATCAAACGAATGGGTCTGGAGCGCCTTTCCGTTGTGGGTCATTCAATGGGTGGGGCGATCTCGATGGATATTGCTTCAAAGAATCCTGAACTTTTGGAAAAACTCATCCTGCTCAATCCTGCACCGGTGTTTGGTTTTCCGACTTCACAGGATAAATACCAAATGATCGAACAATATTCGAGCGATCGGGAACTGCTCCAAGCTGCATTAACGGCGGTCGTACCGATGGGGGCCCATACGCCTTTATTCCAGGAATTGGTCGATGATGCATGGAACAGTACCCATACTGCGATCCCAAATGCAAGGTCACTGGGGGAGATCGATTATACGAAGTGGGCAGAGACCTTTTCCAAGCCGGTTAAGCTTCTATATGGAGAACAGGATGTGTTAATTTCGTTAGATGATATGACGAGAACCATCGGGTATTTTCCGAATGGCCAGCTGGTGACCCATCCAGGGGTGGGGCATTCCCCGCAGGTGGAGGATCCGGAGTGGTTTGTAAGGGAAACGTTGGATTTTTTGTAAAGGTAGATAGGCATAAAAGAACCTTCCAATAGGGCAGCTGGAAGGTTTTTGCTTTTAGAAAAAAGTAACTCACTCTAAAAATTCACAATCAGCCTCAGAGATACAAGAATCATCGTTACGCCTAGGACGGAAAAAATAGTCCAGCATCTTCTGATTTACCCTTCATAGGTGACATTATCGTGATCTTCGTCCAGGTCATCAAATCGATCGTGATTTCGTTTATCTTGAGTACAGCTGGAACAGATGTAATTGCCATACCTGGAGATAAATATATGGATCGTATGTGCCCCGCAGAAATCACATCGATAGTAATAATGAATCATTTTACAAACTTCCTCACTATTTGTATATAGTACTATTTTAATAGAAAATGGACTTTTTTGCCATATCCTGCCTTCTTCATTTTTGCTCAATGGTTTGCTTGACTGCTTGGTGCGTCGTAATGGCCATTCCTGTAGCAATAATTCCATTCGCTACACCATTAACCGTAAATCCGATGCTAAGAATGCCTGCGATGATCCCTAAACCCAGCAAAATCCAAATGATGAGCCAGTTTGGTATAAAGGGTGTTTGTTTGAGGGCGTAGCCTATGACATTCAGTGCGGGTGCCACGAGCACAAGGGCAGGATCTAGCGTAATTCCTTCCAAGAATTGAGCCAGCATGAAATGATACACGCTCCTTCTTTGTTTTTTGTACAAAGATAATAAAGGCGAGTTCGTTTTAGAACCGGCAACCCCTGATCTGAATATATTAGTAGAAAGAAAAAGGTTCGGGGAGGGGGAACACAGCATGAGGGATCGCTATGGACCATTTTAAGAAAGTGAAATATATCTGTGAAATTTATAAGGATAAACGATTTTATTATCGGCAGGAGTATTTAGGCGGTTCTGCTCGCTGGGGTGAACCTAAACCCATTTCGGAGGAAACCTTCCTAAAAAGGCAAAAAGATGGATACCCCGTCGAATACCGGTATATTCACAAGTTGCCGCCTTACATTATAAGCCAGTTGGAGGATATTGATGCATTAATCGACTTGGCCTTGGATACCAGGGATGAGGAGTGGTTTTACGAATTGGTAAATAGAAGGAATTCCATCATGTAGTGGATAGAGGAGGCGTTTCGTCGCCTTTCTTTTTGTGCAGGGTGAAAAGTGAAAAGGAGCCCGGAGGCTCCTCATAGTAATTTCCCATATTACATATTATCCGTGAATTTATGCATCAAGGCAGCTTTTTGGTTCTTTTTCCTTGCTTCATATTCATTCTCCGCTAGTTTAACCAGGTCAGTGGAAAGGCCCGGTTTAGCCCTTCCTTTCTATGATTTTCTCCCCGTATTTTAACATAAAGGGCGATTTTTGGCATGACGATGGAGCTCTATGGGTGGATGATAAAGGGACAAAAATAATTCTTTGAATCTTGTCTTGGAGGATATAGAATAATAAATAGTTTTATTTACTAGTATCACATAGGGGGAACCATGAAAATTAAACATAAGCTTATCTATTCTTTTACTATCCTGCTTCTTTTACCTTGTTTGGCGATTGGAGGGCTGTCTTTTTTAAGTGCGAAAGCTAGCATAGAAAATGAATTAATAGGAAGTGCAAAGGGAAATATTAATATTCTCAATTCTATGATAGACAGCACGATTAACGCCAAGCTGGTAGACACGGATTATTTTTCTAAAGCGATTACAGCAAGCCTGTACGAGGGGGAAGAAAGTCCGCTTATCATTGAACGGCTGGATATGTATGCAGCGCAGCATCCCGAGGTTAAATCCACCTATGTCGGCACCCAAACCGGGTTAATGATTCAGGCTCCGGATCAGCAGCTTCCCGAGGGATACGATCCGAGAAAACGTCCTTGGTACCAGGAAGCCATGGCTCAAAAGGGACAACCTGTGATTACCGAGCCCTATGTGGATGCAGGATCCGGAGAGATTGTCGTGTCGATTGCCCAAATGACAGCTGACGGATCGGGGGTTGTGGGACTGGACCTGGATTTAAAAAGCCTGGCCGCCCTCGTTCAACAAGTAAAGATTGGACGTGCAGGTTATTCCATTCTATTAGATCAAACCGGGAAGGTTCTCGTCCATCCGACGGCCGAGATTGGTACGGAAGCCACCGAGTCCTGGCTAGCCACGGTTTTACAGCAGTCTTCGGGGGAACTGGATTATGAAATAGAAGGTCAGGCCAAGAGAATGGCTTTTATTACGAATGAGCGGACAGGGTGGAAACTGGCAGGCACGATGTACGCATCAGAAGTGGATGAGGCAGCTCAGTCTATCTTTGATAGGACGTTATTGGTGATCGCTGTAGCCATTTTAGTAGGAGCCATCTTGGTTTATGCCATTATCCGCTCGATTAATCGTCCGCTTGTTCGTCTGGTAGAGGCAGCCAATCAAGTGAGTCAAGGGGATTTAAGCCAACAGATTGCGATTAAAGGGAACGATGAGCTGGCACAGCTGGGCAAAAGCTTCAATGCCATGATCCATTCGCTTCAATCGGTCCTGAGCGGCGTTCAGCAAACCGTGGAAAAACTGGCCTCTTCATCGGAAGAGCTTTCTGCAAGCTCTGAGCAGACCACTCGCGCTTCCGAGAACATTACGTCGGCCATCCAGCAAGTGGCAGGCGGGGCAGAGCTCCAATCGAAGGGAGCGCAAGAAAGTGCTGTTTCTTTAGTGGAAATGTCCCATGGCATTCAGCGTATCGCGGAAAACGCATCCCTTGTATCCGAGGCAGTGAAACATACGAGCCGGCAGGCGGAGGAAGGCGGCGGTTATGTTCAGCAAACGGTAACGCAAATCCGCTCCATCCATGGATCCGTTCACGAATCGAGTCAAGCGGTGAATTTGCTGATCGAACGCTCCAATGAGATTAGCAATATAGCCGAAGCGATTACCGGCATTTCCAGCCAAACCAACTTGCTGGCCTTGAATGCAGCGATTGAAGCGGCCCGGGCTGGGGAGCATGGGCGAGGTTTTTCTGTGGTGGCCGACGAAGTCCGCAAGCTGGCCGAACAATCGGCAGAATCGGCGCAACAGATTGCAAACCTGATTGAGGAGATTCAGCGAGATACGAAACGTTCCTTCCAGGCCATGGATCAAGTGAAAAAAGAGGTGGAATCCGGTCTGAGCATTGTCAGCACGACCGAGCAAAGCTTCCAGCGCATTCTTGCTTCCATGAGTCAAATTTCCGGTAAGGTTCAGGAAGCAGCGGGAACCGCCGAGCAGATTTTCGCGGGGGCCCAGCAGATTACGGCCTCGGTGACGGCCATGTCCCAGGTGTCAGAGGAAACATCGGCCAGCTGCGAAGAGGTTTCGGCATCGGCCGAAGAGCAGTTGGCATCGATGGAGGAGATTTCAACCTCTGTAACTTCTTTGGCCGAGACGGCTGAGGAGTTAAGAGAGATGATAGGAAAATTTAAGATGTAAAAAGAGGATACTCCAATAAAGTTAGAGACTTTATTGGAGTATCCTTTTTGTTCTGGTAGGGACTACTCCCCTGCGTTCAGTAGCTTATAAGCCATGATCGCCAGCTGCAGCTTCATCCGGTCGTCTGCGGAAGAGAGATCCATTCCGGTTTTTTTCTCGATCTGATTCAAACGGTATTTCAGCGTATGGCGATGGATGTACAGATCGGCCGCCGTGGTATGGATGCTTTGGTTATTCAATAAGTACGTTTCTAAGGTTAAAATCAGGTCCATGCCTTGGCGCTTCATGGAAATTAAGTTGGACAGGTTGGCCTCACAGAATTCTTTCAGATCCACCTCTAATTCCTTCATTTGAATGAGCAAATGGTAGAGCCCCAAATCATCATAGTGGACCACTGTCTTCGGCTTCAACAGCAAGCGGGCAAAGGTGAGAGCATATTCGGCTTCTTTGGCACTTTTTGCCAGCTGTTGGAAATCCCGGTAGTTGCGTCCAATGCCGACCCGTAAAGAACTTAACGGATAGCTTTGTTTCCATCGAGCTTCGATGTCTTTCGCCACATCTAGCAAATAGATGCGAGGCGTTTGTTCCAAGCTTTCCATGACATTAGTCAGCATGACCAGCCCATCCCATTTATAGCGAAGGATGAACTGTCTGTTCTGCTCTCGCATAACCTGTTGAACAAGGTGGTATAAAGGTTCGGGGTCGGCCTCCACTTTAAAATGCAGCACCGCCTGATTGAGCGTTAAATCCAAACCGAGCCTTTTTCCCCGTTCGATGGCAAGGCCCGCATTTTTGAAGTTTTGATTCAATATTTCGTCCAAAAAATCCCCCTGAAGACGGATTTCCGTGTCTTCCACGGCCTTCTGCTTCAAAAATTCCACCGCATAGACAGTGGCGGCATGCTCGATAGCAATGAAGTCAAGGTCTTTCCATGAACCGGCTTCTTTTACTGCCAAAATGGAGCCATATCCCGTTTCGTTGGCAATAATCGGATAGCTTTCTAATTGCAAAGCCGGGTTCAGGATCTCCTGGCTTTCCAAGTCCACCCCTTCGTGCAGCAAAAGATAATCCATGATTACGCCATCCTCATTAAGTAATATAACGCTTCCCTGAATGAGACCGGACAATACCCGGGTGATCGGCTCCAGGCCTTGATCGCTCAAAACAAGCCGATTGAATTCTTTATGAATCGCAAGGGAGTACTCATAGAGCTTGAGCTGCTTATTGACGATTTGCTCGAGAATCGCACGCGTTAGTGCGGAAAAGTTGATGTTGGTCGGAATTTCGATGATGGGCAATTTCGCCTCATTCGCCACCTCGATAAAGGTTTCCGGTATCTCATGCAAATAAAATCCGGTATAGATGGCTACTCCCGAGAGCTTCCGGTTCGCCAAAAGCGCCAGAAAATGGGCTCGTTTCTGCTCATTGTCCAATAAGCCAAATCCGGTGGTAATCAGGAATTCCCCTTCCTGGAACCGGCTGATATCCTCAATGACTTCCACGATGGTCACCCATTTAATCTCATTGCCCAGCCCGTCCAACCCAGCAACAAGCTTTGTTTCCGACATGACAGGGAGGCGGAGCGCTTCTTGAATCGTGATGCCCATGTTCTTTTTCTCCTTTTTGTTCAATCCGTCTGATGTAGTTGTAACATGAGAGAGCTCCTATGGACAATAGCTTTTGTACACCGCGTATAATAGGAGTCTTTTATTTTCCTCTTCTCCGGCGAATATCGGGCACCCGGGGGGCTGTAATAAGATATCAGTATGAAACTAGTATTTCGGGGGGTTCACATATGGTAATGAAAGTAGCCGCAGAAGAGAACTTTAATGTCTTTGAAAGAACCCAAGAGGTCATTAAGCTAGCGCTCGATGCAATGGGGTATGAAAATTCCGTCTATGAGCTTTTGAAAGAACCGCTTCGCCTGCTCACGGTCCGCATCCCGGTTCGCATGGATGACGGGAGCGTCAAGATTTTTACGGGGTATCGAGCCCAGCACAATGATGCTGTGGGTCCGACCAAAGGAGGGATTCGCTTCCATCCGGATGTGACGGAGGAAGAAGTGAAGGCGCTTTCAATGTGGATGAGTATCAAGTGCGGCATCACGGATCTTCCCTACGGGGGAGGAAAAGGGGGGATCAACTGTGATCCGCGCTCGATGTCCTTCCGTGAACTGGAGAGATTGAGCCGGGGATATGTGCGGGCCATCAGCCAGCTGGTGGGGCCAACGAAGGATATTCCCGCTCCGGATGTGTTTACGAATTCGCAAATCATGGCGTGGATGATGGATGAATACAGCCGCATCCGCGAGTTTGACTCTCCAGGCTTCATTACGGGAAAACCGCTTGTGCTGGGAGGGTCGGCAGGCCGGGAAACGTCCACGGCCAAAGGCGTGACGATCGTGATGCGCGAGGCGGCGAAAGTGTTGGGCATGAAGGTCGAGGGAGCCCGGGTCATCATCCAAGGCTTTGGCAATGCGGGCAGTTACTTGGCGAAGTTTCTCTATGATGCAGGTGCAAAGATAATCGGGATATCGGACGCTTATGGAGCGCTTTATCAGCCTGAGGGATTGGATATCGATTATTTGCTGGAGAAAAGGGATTCTTTCGGAACGGTCACAAATCTATTCCCGAATCGGATCACGAATGAGGAGCTGCTGGTTCATGATTGCGATATTTTGGTGCCGGCTGCGATTGAGAACCAGATCACCGAAGCGAATGCCGCGGATGTGAAAGCGAAGATTTTGGTGGAAGCGGCCAACGGGCCGACTACGCTGAAGGCAACCAAAATCCTTACGCAAAAAGGGGTCCTGATTGTACCTGACGTCCTGGCAAGTGCCGGAGGCGTGGTCGTTTCTTACTTTGAGTGGGTACAGAACAATCAAGGCTACTATTGGACGGAAGAGGATGTCAGCGAAAAATTGGAAAAGATCCTAAGCAAGTCGTTTCGCAATGTCTATCAGCTGGCGCTGGATCGAAAAGTAGACATGAGGCTAGCGGCTTACATTGTCGGACTGAGGCGCATGGCGGAAGCGTCCCGCTGGCGCGGCTGGGTCTAATTTTAGAAGGAGGAATGCAGCGATGGAAAAGAAAAGAGCCCATTTAATCAAACCAACACTAGATTATCCATATCCTACCGTTTCATACGGGAAGGGAATCTATCTTTATGATATCGACGGAAACCAATACATTGACGGTTCCTCTGGAGCTGTGACGGCAGCGATTGGACACGGGGTGCCCGAGATAGCGGAAGCCATGGTGGAGCAGGCGGGGAAGGTTTCCTTTGCTTACCGCTCGCAATTCACGTCCGAACCGGCAGAACAGCTTGCAGAAAAGCTAAGCCAGTTGGCGCCGGGCGACCTGAATTGGTCGTTCTTCGTTAATAGCGGCTCGGAAGCTACAGAAACGGCAATGAAAATCGCCATCCAGCACTGGCAGGAGAAAGGGTATGGGCGGAAAAACCGCATTCTTTCCCGCTGGATGAGTTATCACGGCATTACCATGGGAGCTTTGTCCATGTCCGGGCATGTTCTTCGCCGAAAACGATTTGTCCCCTTGCTCGAGGATTTTCCGGCTGTGTCTGCTCCGTATTGCTATCGCTGCCCTTTTAACAGCAGCTATCCGAGCTGCCAGCTGTCCTGCGCCAACGAATTAGAGACGGCGATCCGGCGAACAGGTCCGGAAAATATCGCGGCCTTTATTGCTGAACCGATCATTGGGGCTTCTGGAGGAGCGGTGACTCCGCCTGACGGGTACTACGAAAAAATCCGCGAGCTCTGCGATAAGTACGAGATTTTGTTTATTGCTGACGAAGTGATGACAGGAATCGGGCGTACCGGGAAAATGTTTGCGATGGAGCATTGGGGCGTGGTACCGGACATTATTGCTTTGGGGAAAGGGATGAGCGCGGGATATACGCCGATGGCGGCGACGGTGGTCAGTGACCGGGTCATGGAGCCGATACTGAACGGATCCAAGTCCATTATGGCCGGCCATACGTATAGCGCAAATCCGCAATCCGCCGCCGTTTCCCTCGCGGTTCTAAAATATATCGAACGACATAATCTCGTAGAAAACGCGAAGGAACAGGGCCAATATCTGCTAGAAAAGCTAGCTGATCTGGCGACAAGGTATTCCATCGTTGGCGATGTGCGCGGCAAAGGGCTGCTGGTGGGCTTAGAGCTGGTGAAGAATAGCTTTACCAAGACGCCGTTCCTGCTTTCTTTGGGAATCACGGGACGGATCATTGAGCGGGCTTTCAGCAAAGGACTGCTGGTCTATCCGGCTACAGGGGGAATCGATGGGATTGCAGGAGACTCGATTATTCTTTCCCCGCCGCTGATGATCAAGAAGGAAGAGATTGACCGCATGGTGGACATTTTGGAAGAAACGATCAGCGAGATTCAGCGGGAATTGGAAGCCGAGGGCTTGCTGGACCACAGCCAAGCGGTATAAGGAGGGCGATGCGATATGAATAAAGTAGCGACGTTGGAGCAAGCGTTAGAGCATATTCGTGACGGCTGTACGCTGATGTTCGGGGGATTTGGCGGAGTCGGAAATCCGCCGACCCTGATCCAGGGGATTCTCGATAAAGGGGTTCAAGACCTCGTTTTGATCGGAAATGATACCGGGTTTCCGGAGATAGGAATCGGAAAGCTGATTACGGCGGGCCGGGCGAAAAAGGTGATTGCTTCCCATATCGGCTCGAATCCCAATGCGGGAAAGCTGATGACCGAAGGAAAGCTGGAGGTGGAGTTTTCCCCGCAAGGAACGTTGGCGGAACGGGTTCGGGCCGGCGGAGTGGGGCTCGGGGGAGTTTTTGTGGATATCGGGTTAGGGACGATTGCAGAAGAGGGAAAAGAGAAGATGAGGATCGGGGGCACCGAGTATCTGGTGGAGCCGGCTTTGACAGCGGAAGTCGCGATTGTCTATGCGAAGAAAGCCGATCCTCTCGGGAACCTGGTGTATGACAAGAGTGCCCGGAACTTTAATCCGCTTGTGGCCATGGCGGGAACTTTTACGATTGCTGAAGTGGAGGAAATCGTGCCGGTGGGTGAGCTGGATCCGGAATGCATCGTCACGCCGGGGATTTATGTCGATATGATTATACCAAGCCAGGGGGTGAATTGGAAATGGGCATGGGAGTAGAAATCCGCAATCGGATTGCCAAGCGGGCGGCTCAAGAAGTGAAAGACGGGATGATCGTCAACCTGGGCATCGGGATTCCGACGCTGGTAGCGAACCACATTCCAGAGGATATCCATGTCATGTTCCACGCCGAAAACGGCATCCTCGGAACCGGTCCCAGCCCGGAAGCGGGCCAGGAAGATGAGAATTTGTGCAATGCGGGAGGTTTTCCAGTCACCCTCGTTCCAGGGGCTTCTTACTTTGACAGTGCGATTGCTTTTGGCATGATCCGCCGCGGGTATTTGGATATTACGATCTTGGGGGCATTGGAAGTCAGCGAGAAGGGCGACTTGGCCAACTGGATTGTTCCGGGAAAGCGAGTGCCCGGCATGGGCGGCGCGATGGAGCTGGCGCAAAAGGCAAAGAAAGTGATCGTGCTCATGAATCATGTGAATAAGCAGGGCGAGTCGAAGATTCTGCGAGAGTGCACGCTTCCTCTAACAGCAAGAAGCTGTGTGGATTTGATTATCACGGAAATGGCCGTGATTGAGGTGACGGAAGAAGGCCTGGTGCTTAAGGAAGTGATGGCGCCTTATACCGTAGAAGAGGTGGTGGCCCATACCGAGGCGCCGCTGCGAATACCGGCTGTCGTACACAGCATTGAGTAGGGGAGGGTGAGGAAGATGCGCGAGGTTGTTATTGTGGCAGGCGTGCGAACGCCAGTGGGGTCGTTTGGAAAGTCACTGAAAGCCGTAGCCGCGACAGAAATGGGCCGCCAGGTGCTGGAGGCGCTCATGAAGCGGACGACGCTGAACAAGGAAGAAGTGGGAGAAGTGATTTTTGGCCATGGATACGTCCATGGGGGCGGGTTGAATTCGGCCCGCATCAGCTCGCAGCTCGCTGGTTTTCCGCGGACAGTTCCCGGCCATATTGTGATCAAAGCATGCGGTTCCGGACTCAAGGCGATTACGAGCGGGGCGCTAGCGATTGCCGCAGGAGAAGAGGATGTGGTGATCGCGGGTGGGGTAGAGAGTATGAGTAATGCCCCTTATCTCGTGAGGAACCGCTGGGGAAGCAAGTTTGGAAATGTGCAAATGGAAGATGCGCTTTTGGCAGATGGACTGATTTGTTCTTTAGGAAATGAGCATATGGGAGTCACGGCGGAGCGATTGGCAGAGCAGTACGGGATTTCGCGGGAGGAGCAGGATCGGTTTGCTTTTGAAAGTCATCGCAAAGCTCACGCGGCATGGTCTGCGGGGAAGTTTGGGGAAGAGATCGTGGCTCTAGAGCTGAAGGATCGAAAGGGGACGCGGTGGTTTAGCCAGGATGAAGGGGTTCGCGCGGAGGTTGACTTGGATGCGTTAGGGCGGTTGCCGGCTGTGTTTCAGAAGGGCGGTACGGTCACGGCTGGCAATGCCTGTCCGATGAATGACGGAGCGGCGGCGGTGCTTCTCATGTCGAGGGAAAAGGCGGAGGAAAAAGGGCTGCGGCCGCTGCTGAAGGTGAAGGCGTTCGCGAGTGCAGGGGTAGAGCCTGGCGTGATGGGGATCGGTCCGGTGCCGGCGACGCGCAAGGCATTGCAAAAAGCGGGATTAACGCTGGACGATATCGGGTTGATTGAGCTCAATGAAGCGTTTGCCGCACAGGCCTTGGCTGTGATCAAAGAATTGGATCTGGATCCGGATCGGGTAAATGTGAATGGCGGTGCCATCGCTCTGGGCCATCCTGTGGGAGCGACGGGGGCGAAGCTGACGGTGACTTTAATGCATGAAATGCTCCGCTCGAAGGTGAGGTACGGGTTGGTTACGCTTTGCATGGCTGGAGGCATGGGTCTTTCGGTGATCTATGAAAATCTGACAGGGGAGGCTGAATAGGATGAAAGAAGGGATCCATCGGTGGTTGGAGGATTATCGCGAGGAAGGCATCCTTTTTCTGCAAAAGCTGGTGCAAGCCCGGAGCACGCAAGGAAATGAAGCTGGGGTACAGGACCTTGTGATCAAAAGGCTGAACGAGATGGGCTTGGAGGTGGATGTTTGGGAGCCGGATGGCGAGGAGCTTCAGAAGCACTCCTATTTTTACTCCCCGAGAACCGAGTTTTCCGGCAGCCCCAATGTAGTGGGCGTCATGCGAGGAACGGGGGGAGGGCGCTCGATTGTGCTGAATGGCCATATTGATGTGGTGCCGGATGGCGACCGGGCGCAGTGGAAGGAGGACCCTTTCAGCGGGAAGATCGTGGATGGAAAAATGTACGGCAGGGGCGTGACCGATATGAAGGGCGGCAATGTGTCTTTGCTGCTCGCGATGCAAGCTTTGCAGGGGTTAGGCGTGCGATTGAAAGGGGATGTGATCTTTCACAGCGTGATTGAAGAAGAAAGCGGCGGAGCGGGAACATTGGCCGCGATTCTCAGAGGGTATACGGCAGATGCTGCGATCATTCCGGAGCCGACGAATATGCGGATTTTCCCTAAGCAGCAGGGCTCCATGTGGTTTCGTCTGGGGGTGAAGGGGCGATCGGCTCATGGAGGAACGCGCTATGAAGGGGTCAGTGCGATTGAGAAAGCGATGGCGGTGGTTCAGCATATTCGGGAGCTGGAAGCCGAAAGGAATGCTCGGATTACAGACCCTTTGTATAAAAACACCCCGATTCCGGTTCCGATTAACATCGGTGTGATTGAAGGCGGCAGCTGGCCTTCCTCCGTTCCCGATTTAGTGAAGCTGGAAGGCCGCATGGGTGTAGCCCCTGAGGAAACGATGGAGCAGGCGAAGGTGGAGATGAAGGACTGGCTGGCGAAATTGGGCGATATCGATCCATGGTTTAAGGATCATCCGGTGAATCTGGAATGGTTCGGGGCGAGATGGGTGCCAGGAACGATTGATGCGGATCATGGGCTGATGAAGGCGCTGGTGTCTCAGTTTCGACAAGTGACAGGCACCGATCCGGTGATTGAGGCTTCCCCATGGGGAACGGACGGAGGGCTGCTCACCCAGGTGGGAGAGACGCCATCGATTGTATTTGGACCGGGAGTGACCGAGGTAGCGCATTATCCGAATGAGTATATCGTGTTGGATAAAGTATTTGAAGCCGCAGAAATCATTGCCTTGACGCTTGTGGAGTGGTGCGGTGTAGAAGCAAAAGGAGGAATGAAGAGATGAAATCGATGACAACGCAATTTATTCAACTGAAGACGGCCATTCCTGGACCGAAGTCCCAGGAGCTTCTGAAACAGCGCGATGCGAATATTCCAAGGGGACCGTTCAATACCATCTCCGTGTTTGCGGAAAAAGGGGAAGGAGCTTTATTGACCGATGTGGACGGAAATACCTTCCTTGACTTCGCTGGTGCAATCGGAACGTTGAACGCAGGGCATTGTCCGCCGGCTGTGGTGGAAGCGCTCAAGGATCAATTGGATAAATATATTCATCCTTGCTTCCACGTGGCGATGTATGAGCCGTATGTGGCGTTGGCTAAGAAGCTGAATGAAATTACGCCAGGAAACCATGAAAAGAAAACCTTTTTCCTGAACAGCGGAGCAGAAGCGGTAGAGAATGCGATCAAAATTGCCCGCAAGTACACGGGAAGAAAAGGGATTATTTCGTTCGAAAGAGGGTTCCATGGAAGGACTTATATGGCGATGTCTTTGACCAGCAAGGTGAAGCCGTATAAGTATGGGTTCGGGCCTTTCGCGCCCGATACGTATAAGATGCCCTATCCTTATTATTATCGGGCTCCTTATGGGCTGACTCCGGAGCAGGTGGATGAACAGATTTTGAATAAGCTGGAGGATTTCTTCCTTGCTGAGGTGCCAGCCGATGAGGTAGCGGCGATTATTATGGAGCCTGTTCAAGGAGAAGGCGGATTCGTTGGGCCTTCCAAGCGATTTGTTCAAGGGATTAAGGCGGTTTGTGAAAAGTATGGAATTCTGTTTATTGCGGATGAGGTGCAAACGGGCTTTGGCCGTACCGGAAAAATGTTTGGGATGCAGCATTATGATGTGGTGCCGGATTTGATGACGATGTCGAAATCCATTGCCGCAGGACTGCCGATCAGTGCGGTAACGGGAAGAGCGGAAATCATGGATGCGCCGAATCCGGGCGAAATCGGGGGAACTTATGGCGGAAGTCCGCTTGGTTGTGTGGCGGCCCTGAAGGTGATCGAAATGATGGAAGAAGAGGGATTGCCTGAGCGTGGGATGAAGATTGGGCAAGTGATTGTGGATCGTTTCCGCGGGCTGCAAGAGGAGTTCCCTGTGATTGGCGATGTACGTACGCTGGGAGCGATGACGGCTGTTGAATTCGTCAAGGATCCATTAAGCAAGGAACCGAACAAAGAATTGACAGCAAGCATTATCCAAGAGGTTCATCAGCGCGGCGTAATCTTGATGGGTGCAGGCCTCTACGGAAATGTGATTCGTTTCTTGACCCCATTGGTCATTACGGATGAGCAGCTGGAAGAAGGCCTCCGCGTCATCGAGCAGGTTGTTCGTGAAAAATGCCAATAGAGAGGGGAAAAGTGGGGATGAAGAAGCATCTTTTTATCCATGGAGAATGGGTGGAAGCTAAAGAATACCGTCCTTTATTGAGTCCATATAACGGAGCGCATTTAGCTGACGTGGCGTATGCCTCGGAAGAAGAAGTGAACTTAGCGATCGAGGCGGCGGAAAAAGCGAAGGGAATCATGGCTCGTATGCCCGCTCACCAGCGGGCATCGATCCTGGAGAAGCTGGTATCCATCCTGGAGCGACGGTCGGAGGAATGTGCGCGTTTGATTGCACTCGAAGCAGCCAAGCCGATTTCTACGGCGAAAGGGGAAGTGGCACGTACGATTATGACTTATAAGTTCGCTGCCGAAGAGGCGCGGCGGATTCATGGGGAAACCATTCCGCTTGATGCCGCGCCTGGCGGCGAAGGCCGGTTGGCTTATACGATACGCCAGCCGCTGGGGGTTATTGGGGCGATTACGCCGTTTAATTTTCCTATGAACTTGGTTGCCCATAAGGTCGGTCCGGCGATTGCGGCTGGCAATACGGTTGTGCTGAAGCCGGCCACGCAAACTCCTTTAACCTCTTTGTTTCTTGCCGAGTGTTTGCAGGAAGCTGGCTTGCCGCCAGGGGTGCTTAATGTGGTGACGGGAAGCGGCAGCATTGTAGGCGAGCGGCTGGTAGAGGATGACCGGGTGAAGAAAATTACCTTTACCGGCAGTCCGGCAGTCGGAATCGGCATCCGCAATAAGGCCGGTTTGAAAAGGGTGACGCTTGAACTAGGGTCCAATGCGGCTTTGATCGTGGACCGCTCCGTGGACGTCGAAAGCATAATCTCTCGCACGATCATGGGGGCCTTCGCTTTTGCTGGTCAGGTGTGTATTTCTTTGCAAAGGGTGTATGTTCATGAAGAAAACTACGATGCCTTTGTAGAGAAATTCGTGGAGGCAGCTCAAAAACTCAAGCTAGGGGATCCGTTAGATGCGGAGACGGATGTTTCCGCTTTGATTAGTCCGAAGGATGTAGAGCGTTCGTTGCAGTGGATCGAAGAGGCCAAAGAACAGGGAGCTGTTGTGGCTGCAGGCGGAGTACGGGAAGGAAATATGCTTCATCCGACGGTGCTGCTGAACGTAGATCCGAAAGCCAAAGTATCCTGCCAGGAGGTTTTTGCCCCCATTGTGCTTATTAATCGTGTGGGCTCCGTGGAGGAAGCGATCGGTTTTGTCAATGACTCGCGCTACGGCTTGCAAGCAGGCATATATACGAATGACATCGCTACGGCTCTCTATGCGTCAGAAGCTTTGGAGGTCGGAGGCGTGATGATCAATGATATCCCCACCTTCCGGGTTGACCATATGCCGTATGGCGGTGTGAAGGAAAGCGGCCTCGGGCGCGAAGGCTTAAAATACGCAATAGAAGAAATGACAGAGATGAAGCTCGTATGCTGGAAAAAATAAAAAACAGATAAGAATATGGGGGTAATTGGTATGATCGATACAGGAACTTCCCGCGTTAAGCGGGGCATGGCAGAAATGCAAAAGGGCGGCGTAATCATGGATGTGGTTAACGGAGAACAAGCCCGAATCGCCGAAGCGTCGGGTGCGGTAGCCGTAATGGCTTTGGAACGGGTACCTGCCGATATTCGCGCGGCGGGCGGAGTGGCTCGGATGGCGGATCCGCGAATCATAGAGGAAGTCATGGCCGCTGTAAGCATTCCGGTAATGGCAAAAGCAAGAATTGGTCACCTGGTAGAAGCGAAGGTGCTAGAGGCCCTTGGAGTGGATTATATTGATGAAAGTGAAGTGCTCACCCCTGCGGATGAAGTGTTTCATATCAATAAGAAGGATTTCACGGTTCCGTTTGTGTGCGGAGCGCGAGATCTTGGGGAAGCGCTGCGCCGAATCGGAGAAGGGGCTTCCATGATTCGCACGAAGGGAGAGCCTGGCACGGGAAACATCGTGGAGGCAGTTCGCCACCAGCGCATGATTCAGAGTCAAATTCGCAAAGTTCAGAGCATGTCCTATGACGAATTGATGGCCGAAGCGAAAAACCTCGGCGCTCCTTTTGAACTGTTGGAGTTTGTACATAAGAATGGGAAGATGCCTGTCGTCAACTTTGCTGCAGGTGGCGTTGCCACACCGGCAGATGCTGCTTTGATGATGCATTTGGGATCGGATGGCGTTTTTGTCGGTTCGGGGATTTTCAAGTCTGATAACCCAGAGCGGTTCGCCCGCGCAATTGTCGAAGCGACGACCCATTTCCAGGATTATGCCTTAATCGGAGAGCTTTCCAAAAATCTAGGAACTGCGATGAAAGGAATTGACGTGGCTGGTTTATTGGAAAATGAGAGAATGGCCGTGCGGGGCTGGTAGATAGAATAAGAGAGGAGAGGAGGCTGTGTCTATTGGGTGGAGACCAGCCTCTTTTTTTAGGGTGGTTTTTTGGGTGGATCCGGTTCCGTGTCGAATGACTTGTATCTTGGAGAAGTATATTTTTTAAACAACATTGTGGATGGACAAAGGGAAGGCGGTGGGATATAATAGAACATATGTTCCTTATGTTGGATAAGGGGGTCTATCAATGAGCAGAATGACCAAACTCCGCGAATCTTTTTATCGGTTTACCGATCCAGAAACCTGCGAAACATTACTCGGTCAAGTAAAGGAACAAAAACAAACCGCCACCCCATCCTGCCCTCACTGCGAAAGCCTCTCCGTTGTCCGTTATGGCAAGTACCGCGACCGCCAGCGCTACAAGTGCAAAGACTGCACCCGGACATTTAACGACTTTACCAACACCCCCCTTCACCGTACGCACTATCCCGAGAAATGGATCAAGTTTTTAGAATGCATGATGGAAGGGCATAGCCTGCAGCTTTCTGCCCTGATCGTTGGAGTTTCGTATGTTACGTTATTTTATTGGCGCCATAAACTAATTCAAGCCCTTAATAAACTGGACTCTAGTATAGAGAAAAGCCGTGCTAGAAACTATGGATTAAAGAAGAAGTATATTTGGGTCTATGTTTATCCCCCGACCCATGTGATTTCCTATGAGAAAAGAGATGCGTTTACCATCTGGATTCGGAAATTTGTCGGCATTGCTCAAAAATATCTGGAGCGATATGTCGCTTGGTTTAATTTCGTAGAAAAGGAAAAACCAACAAGGAAGAAAATGCTGGATGGGATGAGTTCCATGCTTCTTAATACGTGTTCGTTGTCTTTAGAGCAAACCTATAGCAACTTGCGCATGAATCAAACTATAGTTTCGTGAGTGAAAGACGTTTTTTTGTGCTGCGAATTTACGGGAAAATTTGCAACCACACTCTATCTTGCCATCAAACATGTGTATTTCTTCTGATAAAATATGTATTTTTTCAGAACCGAGGGTGAAGTTTGTCCTTCGAAGTTTAACGAGGAATGGACAAGAACCAAGCTCAATTTCCCCATCCACAACGGTGTTTAAAAAATAAAGAAAAAGAAACATAGTCTCAATCGACAGGCTAAGTTTCAAATAGAACTGACCATCAACAAAAATATTATTTTGCTATAATTTACTAATTTTTGTGCTATTATTGAATAATAAATCAATGACAAACTATGGAAGGAGGATCAGCGCCCGACGCTTTCTGCTGTTTTAGATATATATATAATAGGGGGTAACTACGTTGAAAAAGTACCAATTCATGTCCTTGCTGGGAGTAGCTTTATCGGTCTTGCTGGTAACGGGGTGCGGATCAAAGGACACGGCAGGGCCGTCTGAAAAAGGTGCTTTGGACAAGATTCAATCGGAAAAGGTGATGAATGTCGGAATCGAAGGGGCTTTTCCTCCTTTTAACTATTTTAATGATAAGAATCAACTGGAGGGTTTTGACGTCGATATAACGAATGAAATGGCCTCCCGTATGGGTGTCAAAGCGAATTTCATCGCTACGCCTTGGGATAGTATCCTGGACGGACTGCTCTCCAAGAAATACGATATCATCATTTCGAGTATGACCATCACGGATGAGCGAAAGGAAAAGGTAGACTTCACGGAACCCTATTACCGAACAGGGGCTCAGCTGTTTGTTCCTGATAATTCGACGATTCAAGATCCAACGAAGCTGCAAGGGGTGAAAATCGGGGTTTCCATCGGAACGACATTCGAACAAAAGGCGGATGAACTGGGTGCGGAGATGGTTACGTATAAGAGCGATCTCTTAACTTTCGAAGACATGAAAAATGGACGGGTAGAAGGCGTCATTACGGACAAAGTTGTAGGGGCAGCGATAATCAAAGAAAAGGGGTATCCTTTCCAAACGGTCGGGGATCTGCTTTATAGCGAAGAAGTTGGGATTGCGCTCAACAAGAACGAAGAGGCTTTCCTCGAGGAGATCAATAAACACTTGAAGGATATGATGGAAGACGGAACCTACGAAAAAATAAGCCAAAAATGGTTTAACCGAGATATTCGTTAGGGGAGGGAAGTTCATTCCTTTCCTTATCCAAGCTGCTTGGGTAACGCTAGAAATTTCGGTGCTATCGATCATCCTTGGGCTCATCCTGGGATTGCTCGCAGCCTTAATGAAAATCTCTAAAATTCGCCCGCTTGTCTGGCTGGTAGACTTTTATCTGTGGGTCATCCGGGGGACGCCGGTTCTGGTCGTGACCCATGAAATGACCTTTGCCCGCGAAGTGGCGGATCGAGTGGTGTACATGCATAACGGATTAATCGAGGAACAGGGCGACCCGAAGGTGGTCCTGACGGATCCGAAGAGTGACCGGCTAAAGGCCTTTTTGCGCATTATCAAATAAGAATGAACCAAAAGAAACTCCGGCCATTTTGAGTGAAATGAACCGGAGTTTTTTTCTTTTTTATAGGTCCAGCACGATTTTTTCTCCTTTTGCCCGGGAGACGCAGGGAAGCATGACCGAATTTCCTCTTTTTAACTCCTCACTGAGAAAGGAATCCTGGTGGTCGGCCTCACCCTCCACGATCTTGGTCTCGCAGGTGCCACAGCCGCCGACCTTGCAGGAGTAAGGCAATCGAACCCCAGCATGTAAGAGAACGTCCAAGATCGGACGGTCTGCGGGGACGTCCAGAACCTTCCCGCTTCTGGCAAGCTCGACTTGAAAAGCATGGCTCGTCTTGGGACGAGGAGGAGCGAAGCGTTCCCAATGGATGCTTGATGGAGGATAGCCGAAGTCTTTAGCGGCATCCGTAAATTCGCGGATCATCCCGTCCGGGCCACAGAAATACACATGCGTCCCGATTCGATGGTCAAGCAAGGAGGTCACGCTTAGTTTCTTGCCATCGGGTTCCCTAGAGAAATAAAAGGTGGTTTGGGCTTCATACAGGGAACGAATCGAATCATAAAAGGGGCACTCCGCTTTTGATCTTGATCCGTAATGCAACTCAAACGATTGCCCCCGAGCCTTCAGCTCGGCCATCATGGCGAGAAAAGGGGTAATGCCAATGCCCGCTGCGTAAAACACATGATGTTTGGCGCGGAAGCTCAGAGGGAAGTGATTTTTGGGCCAGCTGATTTCCAGCGAGGTGCCTTCCTCGACTTGTTTGTGCAAGTAGGCTGAACCTCCATGAGAGGAATCGCTGAGCCGCACCGCAATTTGATACACCTCATCCTGCAGAGGGGAGGAAATGAGGGAGTACTGTCGCTCCAGGATCCCTTTATCGGTCGGGAGATAGACGGTAATATGGGAGCCTCCACTAAAACCAGGCAGCCTGTGCCCATCCGCTGCAGCTAGAGTAAACCGTTTGACCCCTGGGCAAACCAGCTCTGCTTTTTTCGCGATAACAGAAAGTCTATATCCCATGAGGACCTCCTAAATACGCTTCCCACCGCCGAGAGTAATGTTCGGTAATATCCAAGACTAGCCCGCAGTGGGGGCAGCAGGTGGTCGTGCTTTCTTCCGTGAAATGCAAGCTGTGGCAGCGGCAGCAAAAAATTTGCCGAGGCGAATGCCCCACGGTTGCCCATTGCGTTTCTTCTTCCGAAAACCCGGCTTCTTCCGCCAGCTTTTTCACCCGAACCACCATGTCGCAACGCCCTGCGATATACAGATAGCATCCCATTTTCTGCTGGCTCAGCCAAGCAGGGATCGCTTCGAAGTCCGGCTGACAAAGCCAATCAAAAGGAAGCTGCTCCTCTTTTACCTGTTGGACAATCGGTTCAACGAGGCTCATTCCCCTTTGATCACAGCAAAATAAATATTTTCGCTTTCCTCTCACATAATCCAATCGACTCACCTGCCTTCATCCAGCAACTCCCTTAAATACTCCACCACCGTGTGCCGATAGAGGCTGATCCCCTTGTAATCCGCAATCGAATCGGGGAGCTCGCACAGTACGGAATAAAACCGCTGCAGCCAGTCGGGCTTGTGACGGAGTAAACCGATCGGCAGCAAATGGGAATGAATGGTGAATAAAATTCCATGACTTCGCGGCAAACGAAATAGCTTTTGCACCTCTACACGAAGGTGAACGAACTCTCCGACGTTCTCTGCGGTCACTTCCCGCCTGGCTTTTCCCCACTCATCAAAGGTCTCCAATGACGTATCTAGCTTTTTGCCAGCCATCAGGGACCAATTTCGCCGCCCCCATGGCTGTCCAGCCTCCAATTGCATCAAAAAGTTGAGAATCCGTTCATCCAAATGGTTGTCCCTAAACCCAGGAATCGGCCGATGGATCTCTTTAAAATTCATGCCCAAATCAAAGGCCAAGGACCAGTTGGCGGGAAAGCACAACTGTCCTGCGTCCAAATACAAATCGCCATCTCGCTGCATCATCAGAATCAAATCCTCTTGCACATGGCGTCCGATGAAATCCAGCGGTTCTGCGGGCAAGCTGGAAGTCTCCCCAAAAACGAAAGAAACCTGTTCCCCGGTGATCCCATTGGCGAATGTCCATCGATCCCCATCCTTCTCCAGATGAAATTGATCCGGATAATAAGCCGCTAAATGATGAGCCACCAAATCGACAATCTCCCATTGTGCGTTTAAGGTATGGGACAGGGACCCAAAGCAGCGTACTGGATGGGAATCAAGAAGAGAACGTTTCAGCTGAACCACTTCCTGATAGGCTGGAGTCACTTCAATCGAGCAAGGCGGTTCTAAGAGCATGGAATTGTTGAAAAAACGGTAGATGTCTTCTTTTAAAGGAAAAGGAAATAAATCGAGTGTTGTAAGATCTGCCAAAGTAGCCCTCCTATCAGAAAATTCCATATAGTCATTATATAAGAGGAAAAATCTTCTTTCACCCGCAAAATATTTGGCGCTTATTGCAAGCCTCCGTTCCGGTATAATAGAAATATTATAGGATCAAGGTGATGGAATGGAGAAAATATGCAAACAGTGGACGTCCCAGTTTGAATGGATCTTAAATATTATCAATGTCGGAGTCCACATGGTGGACAAGCAAGGCGAAACCGTTTTTTATAATGAAACCATGGCCGGCATCGATGGGCTGAAGCGGGAAGAGGTTTTGGGGAAAAATATTTTTCAGCTTTACCCTTCTTTAACGGATGAAACCAGTACCCTTTATTTGGCCTTGGATAAAGGCACGCAAACAGCAGAGACAATCCAAACCTATGTCAACCTGCAGGGAAAGACCGTCACTTCCATCAACAGCACGTATCCTTTGTACGAAGGGGACGAAATCATCGGGGCAGTGGAGCTGGCCAAGGATATCACGAACGTCATGAATATGTACGATCAAATCCTGGATCTGCGCCAGCAATTGGTCGAATCGCGAAAGAACAACAAGCCCGCTGCAGGAACGGCCGATTACCATTTCAGTGATCTGATCGGGGAAAGCCCGGCTTTTCAACAAGCCGTCTCGATTGCCAAAAAAGCGGCCCGAACCCATTCCCCCGTCATGATCTGCGGAGCCACGGGAACGGGAAAAGAATTGGTCGCCCAAAGCATCCATAATGCCAGCATCCGCAGAGATGAAGCTTTTATCGCCCAGAATTGCGCGGCCGTTCCCAAAGAGCTGATGGAAGGCCTTCTGTTCGGAACAACCAAGGGAGCTTTTACGGGAGCCATTGATCGCCCGGGGATTTTTGAGCAAGCGAACGGGGGGACGCTGTTTCTCGATGAATTGAATAGCCTGGAGCTCTCCCTGCAAGCGAAGCTGCTTCGCGTCCTGCAGGAAGGAAAGGTTCGCCGCATCGGGGGAGCTGCCGAGCTGGAAGTGGATGTGCGCATTATTGCTGCCATGAACGCCTCCGTTACCGAAGTGCTGGAGCAGGGGATTCTTCGCTCGGATCTCTTTTACCGGTTGAATGTGGTGCACGTGGACCTGCCGTCCCTTCAGGAGCGAAAAGGCGACATTCCGTTGCTTGTAGAGCATTTTATCCAAAAATTCAACCGGTTGTTTGGCTCGCACGTCCGTACCGTCAGCGAAAAAGCCCTCGAACGATTGCTTCAATACAGCTGGCCGGGCAATATTCGGGAATTGGGACATGCCGTCGAATCAGCCTTTAATATTATGGATATTGGGTATGACATGATTGAGGAGCATCATTTGCCCCATCATCTCGTGGATTCTCCCCTTCGACAGGTGCCTGTCACCAACCGTTTGGAGCGGCCGAAAGGGAATATCGATCTGCCCAACATGCTGGAGGAAATCGAAAAGGATACCATCATGGGCGTGTTCGAAGAGCACAAAGGAAACATCAGCAAGACGGCGGAAGCCCTTGGGCTGAAGAGGCAGGCCCTGCAATACAAGCTGAACAAGTATGGCATATCGAAAGGCGGCTAGTGCCAGAAATATGGCTGCAAAAGATTCCTCAACATGCCGTATTTCTTGCGCTAAATAACAAAAAAAGAAGGGGAAACCCTTCTTTTTGTCTTTTTTTTGTTGGCACGATCCTTGCGATAGTAATAGGCATCAAGAAAATAAAGGGGGATTTATTCATGAGCCTATTAGAAAAGGATTTGCAAGCCAAGCAAGCACCTGGGGTGCGCCGCGATTTCCGCGAGGTGGAACTTTGGAAGGATGTCACGGATGAGCAGTGGAACGACTGGCTATGGCAGCTAACCAATACGATCCGTACATTGGACGATTTGAAAAAAGTCGTGAACCTGACACCGGAGGAAGAAGAGGGGGTACGCATCTCCACCCAGACGATTCCGCTTAACATTACGCCTTACTATGCATCTCTGATGAATCCCGATGATCCGCGCTGCCCGATCCGCTTGCAGTCCGTCCCTTTGTCTGCAGAGATCAACAAAACCAAATATGACTTAGAAGACCCGCTGCACGAGGATGAAGATTCCCCGGTTCCAGGCCTTACGCACCGCTATCCGGACCGCGTCCTGTTTCTTGTCACCAATCAGTGCTCGATGTATTGCCGTTACTGTACGCGCCGCCGTTTCTCCGGACAGGTGGGCATGGGCGTGCCGAAGAAGCAGCTGGATGCCGCCATCGAATATATCCGAAACACACCGGAAATCCGGGACGTATTGATTTCGGGAGGGGACGGGTTACTCATTAACGATACGATTTTAGAATATATATTAAAGAACCTGCGTGCGATTCCCCATGTGGAAATTATCCGCATTGGAACCCGGGCTCCCGTCGTATTCCCGCAGCGCATTACGGAAGATCTGTGCAATATCTTAAAAAAGTATCATCCGATTTGGCTGAATACTCACTTTAATCACTCTTTGGAGCTGACGGAAGAGGCGAAAAAAGCTTGTGACATGCTCTCTTTTGCTGGCGTTCCGATCGGAAACCAGGCGGTTATTTTGGCAGGGATTAATGACAGTGTTCCAATCATGAAAAAATTGATGCACGACCTCGTAAAAGCCCGTGTAAGACCTTATTACATTTACCAGTGCGATCTTTCGGAAGGGATTGGCCACTTCCGCGCTCCCGTAGCTAAAGGCTTAGAAATCATCGAAGGATTGCGCGGCCATACGTCCGGTTATGCGGTCCCTACGTTTGTCGTGGATGCTCCTGGCGGCGGCGGGAAGATTGCCCTTTCCCCGAACTACCTGATTGCCCAAAGCCCGGATAAAGTCGTCTTGCGCAACTTCGAAGGAGTGATCACGTCCTATCCGGAGCCAAAGAACTATGTTCCTGGCCGTGCGGATGATTACTTCAATGAAGCGTTTGGCATCGAGCAAAAGCCGGAGTCCGTCGGAATTTCCGCGTTGCTGAACGATGAGAAATTCAACCTGGTGCCTGAAGGGCTGCGCCGAATGAATAAGCGAGAGACCTATAAGGAAGCCGAAGACCATGCCTCACTGAAAGACCGCCGGGAAAAGCGGGACGAAATGAAGGCGAAATTGATCAAGGCGAAATCCTAAGATGGAGGGGACAGCAATGGAATGCCTATGGTGCAGCGAGCGAACAGCGGAAGAAAGCGTCAAGGATTGCTACTGGGTCATGCCTGATGGCAGGAGATCGGTTCATATTCTGCAGGTGCCGGCTCTTTCCTGCCCCTCCTGCGGATCTTACTTGGCGGATGCCATCAATCAAAAGGTCGAGGACGCTTTATATATAAGCGACCTTGCGGATTATCCAGACCAGTTCACGTATGAGGATTTATTAAAAGCTCCTGTGAAAAATATTTTTCCCATAAAGTAAGGAAATCGAAAAATAAACAGGAGTTTCTTCCTTTCTATCTAATAAAATAGAATAGGACCCTTATGGCGATAGTTGGAAAAAGGCCGCTTATCATCGATAAAACGATCCAAAACGGAGTCATTATCGTGATAAGTTGGCCAATTTCCAACTATTTTATATGAAATCTTATAAAGTTTTATTGTAAGTGGAAAATTTTTTTCTAAGCCTGTGCTTCAATAAAGCTTTTTTAGGAGGTTACAGCTATGCAAGAGTTACCGTATATCAGCCGCGAAGAAGCAGGACAGGATTATATCATGCAAATCTATCTCGATTTTGCCAATGAGAGGCTGCGGGTCGATGATTTTCGCGGAAACGCCGTTTCGGTTATGGTGAGAGTTCGTGAACTGGCAAAGGAGCATAACTTTTCCAAAATTTTCATTAAGACGAGATGGGAAGACGTGGGGACTTTAATGTCTCGCGGCTACATGCTGGAAGGTATATTCAAAGGTTATTTTCATGGAAGCGATGCGTATAGTATGGCTTTATACTTTACAGAAGAGCGTCGAACAAGTGAGCATTGGATGGAAGAAGATGATATCCTGCACCAAGTGATGCAGATGGAAGAGTCATCGGTTCCTTCGCTTCCGGAAGGCTATTCGATGAGGTTAGCCGTGACAGGAGATGCCGGCAAGTTGGCGGAATTGTATGGCGCTGTTTTTGCCGTCTACCCCACACCCATGGACAACGAAGACTATGTCCGAAAAGTCATGGAGGAGGGAACCGTCTTTCAAGTGATCGAATGGAAGGGACAAATTGTGGCTGCCGCTTCGGGAGAAATCAATGAAGACTATCATAATGCCGAAATGACCGACTGCGCCACCTTGCCGGAGCATCGCAAGCACGGCCTCATGAAGATTTTGATTCATGCTTTGGAGGCGGAGCTGGTGAGGCGCCATATCTATTGCCATTATTCCTTAGCGCGAGCCTTGTCTTTTGGCATGAATGCCGTTTTTCGTCAATTGGGCTATGAATATACGGGAAGATTAACAAAAAACTGCAACATCTTTGACAAGCTGGAGGACATGAATCTGTGGGTTAAACCGATTGGCCGATGAAAATGGAAGCGACAACACTGACGGAGAAAAAAGAGCGTTCCTTTGTACTGGGGATGTGGGAGACCTTTCCGATTGTCGCAAGCGGCTTTTTTGACGGGATCGTTTATGCTGTCATTGCCAGGCAAATGGGATTGTCCTGGGGAGAGACCGTCGCCTTATCCATGATGGTGAATGGGGCGTCCTCCCAATTTGCCGCTCTTGGCCTCATGAAGCAGGGGATCTTTGGGTGGCCGGTGATTCTCTCCACGTTGCTTATTAATGCGAGACATGTCATTTATGGCCTGTCCTTAGGCCCTTATCTCAAAGGCGGAGGAAAGGGAAAGCTGCTCCTGGGCTCGATGAGCCTATCTGATGAAACCTATGGGGTGAATATCCATCGTTTTAAGCGGTACGGGGGAGATGCCCATTATTTTTTGGGCTCCGCAGCGATGGACTATGGGCTATGGCAAATCAGCGTGATGACGGGTGCGTCGATTGGGCATTTTGCCTTCGACACCCAAGCTATTGGGCTGGACTTTGCTTTTCTCGCCACCTTTATCGGATTGCTCATGCTTCAGCTGGGCAACCGAACTGCGTGGGGATGCCTGGTCTTGGTCGGAGTCGTCAGTACGCTGGCTCAGCTTTATGCGGGATCGATCGCTGCTATTTTTTTGGGAACGTTTACAGCTATTGGTTTTGGAGGATGGTTGGATGAGTAGGGAAGTTTTGTGGACGATCATCGGGATGGGCTTGGCTACGTACTTGACCCGATTTCCGGCCTTGCTGTTTGGGGCGCGATGGAGTCTTCCGCCAAGAGTGTACCGAGCCCTGTCTTATGCCCCGCTTGGGGTGTTTGCCTCGTTATCCATTCCCCCGCTGTTTTTGCCTGAGCCGGGGCAGTCCTGGAGCCCCGCTTATCTTGCGGGGGCCATAGCGGCGGCGGCCGTTGGCTGGAAAACGCGCCAGCCCTTTTGGGCCATGGTTGGTGGAGTGGCTGTCGTAGCATACTGGAGGGTGAGTCTTTAGAGACGAGCCCTTTTTTTATTTTGGCAAATTATTTTGCGCGTAAAAAATTGGCAGTGCCAAATATCTTGCACAAAATAGGGGTAAAATGCTATGATTATTTTCGTCTGTTTTTAATTTTGGCTATGGCATGAAACTTGCATATCTATATTTCGAAAATACTGAAAGTTATTTTATGAGGGGGTATTTGTTTGGAGAACACAAAAAAAGAGATTTCTTTCGGCTTGGCCATTTTGCCGCTCATAGCCATGATTATCGGTATGGCCATCACCATCATCGTATTTGAGGGGAGTCCCCATATCCCGTTGGTCTTTGGCAGCCTTATTGCCGCTTTGATCGCTTGGCGGGTAGGGTACCAGTGGAAAGATATTGAGGAAGGGATGTATAGGGGAATACGATTAGTGTTGCCGGCTGTCCTCATTCTTATTACCGTTGGGATGATTATTGGGGCCTGGATTGGCGGCGGAATTATCGCTTCCATGACGTATTATGGCTTACAGCTCTTATCGCCTGCATACTTTTTGGTAGCGATTGCATTGATTTGTGCTGTCGTATCCCTAGCTATCGGAAGCTCTTGGTCTACGATGGCGACCATCGGGGTAGCAGGGATGGGAATCGGCTTGAGCATGGGCATTCCTGCTCCCATGATTGCGGGAGCGGTTATCTCAGGATCTTACTTCGGAGACAAGATGTCCCCGCTTTCCGATACGACGCTGCTAGCCTCAGGGCTATCTGGCTCAACCCTATTTGATCATATCCGTCACATGCTTTATACCACCATTCCGGGTCTTGTGATTGCCCTAGGGGTATATTGGTATTTAGGAAGACAATTTTCCGCTGATACTGTACCGGCAGGGGAAATGGAAAGCGTATTGAAAGCTTTACAGGAAAACTTTACGATTTCCCCATGGCTGCTTCTTGTTCCTGTCCTTGTCATCCTCATGGTGGCGCGGAAAATCCCAGCCTTGCCGGCATTGATTGCAGGCGTCGTAATGGGCGTTTTAACCCATATTTTTGTACAGGGCGGTGCGCCGGCAGATGCGATCAACACCCTTCAGGGAGGCTTTAGCCTGGAGTCCGGAAACGCAATGGTAGACGAGCTCCTCAATCGCGGGGGGATCGACGGGATGATGTATACCGTCTCTTTGATTCTCGTAGCCGCGATTTTCGGGGGCGTGCTGGAGCATACCGGCATGCTAGAGGCGATTGTTCGCAAAATCTTGACCTTGGTCAAGTCGGACGGGGGTCTTTTATCTTCCACTGTAGGAACTTCGTTCTTGACCAATGTCATGGCAGCCGATCAGTATCTATCCATCGTCGTGCCATCCCGAATGTATGCCCAAGCGTATAAAGACCGCAACCTTCACCCGAAGAACTTATCCCGGGCCTTAGAAGATGGAGGAACGATTACCTCCGTGTTTGTGCCTTGGAATACGTGCGCCCTCTTTATCGCGGGAACTCTATCGGTTACCACGCTGGAGTATGCCCCTTATGCGATTTTAAACTTTGCTGTTCCTATCATTTCTATTGTCTTCTCTTTGCTAGGCCTTACCATTGCTAGAATTCAGCCTAACGTGGCAATTAAGGGCAAGGAGAATGTACAGATGGAAGATGCGGTTTAATAGATTTTAAATAGTTTATAGCTCTTACTTGGCGATAGAATTCGCCATGGTAAGAGCTTTTTTTGTTTCTGGAGGTTTTCCTGCCGTTTGTAGAATAGTAGGGGGATTCCTCGCATAGGATGTACGAATCCAAACCATGGAGGCTTACATGATTAAGGTGAAGCGCTTGGTGAAGTCTTTTGGCGACTTGAGAGTTCTTCAAGGGGTCAATCTCGAAGTAAAGGAAAAGGAGGTGGTCGTACTCGTAGGGGCCAGCGGCTCAGGAAAAAGCACACTGCTAAGATGCCTTAACTTTTTGGAGATCCCGAATGAGGGAGAAATTTGGCTGAGGGGGGAAGTGATCGATCCGGCAAAGACCGACTTGAACAAAGTGCGGGAAGAGGTTGGTATGGTGTTTCAACATTTCAATCTGTTTCCGCACCGCACGGTACTGGAGAACGTGACGGAGGCGCCGATTTATGTGAAGAAGCTAAAGAAGGAACAGGCGGCAGAGATGGCCTACCCGCTTTTGGAAAAAGTGGGGCTGAAGGACAAAGCCCATGTGTATCCAGATAGGCTATCCGGTGGGCAGAAGCAGCGTGTCGCGATCGCTCGAGCGTTGGCCATGTCGCCGAAAATGATGCTCTTTGACGAACCGACTTCGGCCTTGGATCCGGAACTGGTAGGAGAGGTCTTGCAGGTCATGAAACAGCTGGCCCGGGAAGGAATGACGATGATCGTGGTCACGCATGAAATGGGCTTTGCCCGGGAGGTGGCGGATCGGGTCATTTTTATGGGGGATGGCCAGATTTTAGAGGAATCCACGCCAGAAGCGTTTTTCAGCCAGCCCAAAAACGAACGGGCGAAACAGTTTTTAAGCAGTATTTTGTAAGGGGGAAAAAGAGAAATGAAAAACAAATGGTTTGCCGGAATGTTATCGACCCTGCTCATGGGATCCCTGTTGTTAACCGCATGCGGCGGCTCCACCGAAAACACAGGGACGCCAGAGCCCGCTCAAGAAGAGTTCCATTACGCGATGAGCGGATTATACAAGCCGTTTAACTTCAAAGAGGGCGGAGAACTGACTGGCTTTGACGTAGAGATTGGGCAGGCTTTAGCGGAGAAGATGGGAATGAAGCCCGTTCCCGTGACAAATCCGTGGGAAACGCTGATCCAAGGACTCGTGTCGAACAAGTACCATGCCATTATCGGCAGCATGACGGTGACGGAAGAACGCCTGAAAACAGTGAACTTCACCAATCCCTATTACCGATCAGGAGCGCAGGTGTTTGTGAGCGAGGCGAATCAGGACATCCAAACGGCGGAGGACCTTAAGGGAAAAACCATCGGCGTGGTCAAAGCCAGCACCTACAAGGATTTGGCGACCCAGTATACGGACAAGATCGTAGAGTATGACAGCGACCTGACGGCTCTCATGGACCTTCCGACCGGCCGCTTGGATGCTGTGATCACGGACCAGATGGTGGGTTTCCGGGTGATTAAGGAAGAGGCTGTGAAGATCAAGGACGTGGGCCAACCGCTGACGCATGACAATCAAGCCATCGCTGTGCGCAAAGAAGACGAGGAGCTGCTGAACAAACTGAATCAAGCGCTAGATGAAATCATAAAAGATGGCACGTATGACCAAATCAGCAAGAAATGGTTTGGGCGTAATATTCTGGGCGAATGATTGAAATCTTAGTCGATACCTATCCGGTCTTTGCCAAAGCCGCTTGGCTCACCTTGCAGCTCACGCTGACCTCGCTCGTGATCGGAAGCTTGATTGGTTTGGCCGTTGCCTTTTTTCGAATATCCGACAATCGATTGCTCAACGGCATCGCCCATGCGTACATTGGGATCATCCGCGGGACGCCGCTGATCGTCCAGATCGCAATTCTTTATTTTGGCATCGCCTCCGTCATCACCCTTTCGCAATTCTGGGCGGGAGCGTTAGCTTTAGCAATTCACAGTGGGGCCTATATTGCGGAAATCTTCCGCGGAGCTATTCAGTCCATTGACCGGGGCCAGATGGAAGCGGCCCGATCGCTCGGGATGCCCTACTCGCTCGCCATGCGGCGAGTGGTGCTGCCGCAAGCCTTTCGGCGCTCCATTCCGCCTCTAGGGAACCAATTTATTATTGGCCTGAAGGACTCTTCTTTAGTGGCTTATGTAGGCATGCCCGAATTGTGGGGAAGCGCATTGAGTGAAGCAGCGTCCAACTTTCAGCAGTTGAATACGTACCTTGTCGTGGGACTGTATTACCTGGTTCTGGTCCTGATCTTCACGTACCTTGTGAATCGGCTGGAGAGCAGGTTACAGGTGAAGCAGAGGGAATAACGGGAGAAACTCCGGTATGAAATAGCGAGGTTGTCCCAAAAGCTGGTCCATACCGATACGGACGACTTAATGGGAAAAACTCCACTTATTTTAAAAATGAAGAAAAAAAATAAGGGGATAGTTGGAAAAAGTCCACTTATCATCGATAAAACGATCCAAAATGGAGTCATTATCGTGATTAGTAGGAGAATTTCCAACTATTTCATATGAAATCTCATAAAATTTTATTGTAAGTGGAGATTTTCCAACTATTCTATTGGCTCCACCTAAGCTTAACTACTTTTGAGACACCCTCTGTTATTGCTCATCAACGACTACTTCATCAACGCGGCGTAAACTTCCTCATCCAGCTTCTTTGCTTTTTCCAAATCATACGTCTTCTCATACACGGGTTCTTGTACGATTTTAGCTCCCCAGAACATACTGTCGAAGATGGTTTCGACTTTCAATTCGATCTTAGCCAGCTTCATGGCCACACCTTCCATGTTCTCTTCAAGAATCCGGCATTCCCCGACAACCGAGTAAACGCTCTCTAATCCGATTAGGCCTAGGGTTACCCGTGGGTTTGCTTTGATGTTTTCCACGATGCGTGAATTGCTGGAAACGGAAATTCGAATGGATTCTTCATTGTACATCTTTACCCAAGAGATGGCGGAAAGGCTAGGCGTTTGGGACTCGGCGTCCACGGTAGAAAGGATAACCAGCTTTTCTCCTTGAAGGTAAGATTGTAAATCGGATAGTGAGATGGATTTTTGCTGTGACATAGAAAGCCCTCCTGTTTTCATTGGTAATAAAAAGAATGGTAATTGCTCCTCCACCTATTATATAATCAATCAATTCAAGATGCGATCTAATCGGCGCATTTACGTGAAATAAGGAGGAGAGAAGGATGAAAAAGGATTTGGAAGAGAAAATCATCGGTCAATACCAGCGAGATGAAGGGATGATGATCCTCGTTTTTGCCCAATGGTGCGTCAATCAGGGCTTGGATCCCCAAGAAATCTACAAGCGGGCTTATCCGGATCAAACAGCGAATCCAACACTGAAGCAAATGGTCGAGCTTACCGTTCCGAAGGAGGAGGCAGGGGATATCCCTGACCAAACGGTTTTAAATGTCCTTTCTTTATTTGGAAACGAAGAATTGGCTTTTGTCGTGAGCCAAGAAATCGAGAGATTAAAGAAAAAGCAAAATTAATTTCTTAGATATCACATCAAGGGGAATGCAGTCAATTTGCTCCGTCAGGTTGGCTGCATGTTGATGCATGTTGACAAATGAGTAAGGGTTTCATACGATTTATGTAGTAAACAATGGTTGTTCGGCTAAGTAAAGGTGGCGATCGGAAGTGGAACGAGAGGAAATACTGGAACTGCGTATCATGATGCAGAAGTTTATTCGCTTATTTGGATTTTTAAACCCCAACGTGACCCCTTGCGGTTACAGCCTTTCCCTGTCGCAACTCATTTCCCTGCAGGAGCTGGAGCATAAGACGCTAACCGTGGGGGATCTGGCGGAGCTTCTGCTATTGGAGAAAAGCACCGCCAGCAGGCTGGTGGATGGACTCGTCAAGGGCGGATTTGTCTCGAGGGAATTGAATGAGGGGAATCGGCGGGAGGTCTTAGTCTCTCTTACCGAAAAAGGGGAGAAAGCCTTGCATGCCGTACGGGAACAGTCCGTCGATTTTTTTTCGTCTTTGTTAGAAACCATGAGCGAGGAAGAGCAAGAGCAGGTTTTTCGAGGTTTTCAACGGATGACCGGGGCTATGTTGGAAAACAAGGCTAGTGGGGTCTAAAAGCCAGCCTGTATAGATGTATGATACATCAATGAGGTAAAAAGGGATAGTGATGCACTACCCCTCGCTAACGGGCAAAACGAGCTCTACCTTTGTGCCTTTTCCCACTTGGCTTTGAATCGAGAACTTGCCGCGATGGTTTTCTATGATTCGTTTAGTGACCATCAAGCCAAGGCCTGTCCCAGTAGATTTTGTCGTATAGAATGGCTCGCCGATTCTTTCCATGATATCGGGGGACATGCCATCTCCCTCATCGACCACTTCAATGAGGACATGGTCGGGATCTTTCCGCAAGGTCCTGATATAAATATTTCCGCCAGAAGGCATGGCTTCTATGCTGTTTTTCAAAATGTTAATCAAGACTTGCTTCAATTGATTTTCATCACATTCAATCCGGATCGGAGCGTCTTCCATCGACAAATGCATGATCGTATTATGCATATTCGCTTGGGTTTGAAATAACTCATAGGTTTGGGTAAGGATCTGTCCGAGGTCCTTTTGTTGGAACAGGGCGCTTTGCGGCTTCGCGATCAGGAGAAACTCGCTCACCATGGTATTGATGCGGTCCAGTTCGGAAAGCATAAGCTCGGCATAAGGCTCTTTAATATCGGATTGGAAAAACTGCACAAACCCCCGAAGGGTGGTTAGCGGGTTGCGAATTTCGTGCACGACGCCTGCCGCCAATTGTCCGACGACGGAGAGCTTTTCCGAATGGCGCAGCATTTCCTCCGCCCGCTTGAATTCGGTAATATCCCGAAAATGGCATATAGCGCTGGTTGGAGCATGGTGCTTATCGTGTACAGGCAATAGATCGACAAGGCAGATTCGTTCTTTCCCATCCTTTGTTTTAAATGTAAGCTCAATGCTCTCGTATTTTTTTTGATTCTTTAAAACGTTCCAGAAATACCGGCCTAAGGGCTCCAGCTCAAAGGCAGAGAGCATGTACGCCGTTTCTTGCTTCATCCCGGTGAGCTGTTCGGCAAATAGGTTAAACTGAACAATCTGTCCTTCAATATCGGCTTGAATGATCCCGCTCCGTGTGGTATCCATCATCATTTGATTGAAGAGATCAAGCTTCCGGTTTTGCTTGAGAAGCTGAAGCTCCCGTTCGATCGAATCCACTACGGTAGTAAGGAGAGTTAACAGCATCGGATGGGCAGATTCAATGGAAGTCATCATCCCCACCGTTCCTAGAACCTTGGGACTGTCGAAGGAGTGGAGGGGCGCACAGTAGCAAGCGGTGCGTTGCAGGAAGTGATGGTAATGGTCTAATCCGACTAGACTTATCGGTATACCATGAACCAAAGCGAGATTAACCGCGTTGGTTCCGCAGTCTTTTTCCTGAAACTGTACACCCACTTGTAGTCCTAGCTGTTGAAGGGCTTGCTGCATGGTCTCGTCACCGATGACCTCCAGCAAATAGCCGTCCTCATCACTTACGGTAATGACAAGAGGCGTTTCTTTCATGGATACCAAAAATTTTCCCACAAAATGACGGACTACCGAGAGAATTTCGGCGTAGGCCGATTGCTGAAGCATCAGCTCTTCTTCTGTTAGCTTGCTTGAAAATTGAGGAATAACCGTGGGGTCAATCCCCAGTTCGCTGCATCTATGTTTGGATTGTTGAATATACCAGGCTTCTGTCATAAGGCCACCCGTATCTTAAGATATTATCCGAATTCCTCAACCGTTGCGGTGAGAGAGGTTTTCGAAAAATCATTTTAATTTCATAATAACACATTTCGCCAGAAATAGTTGTTAAGTTTTAATTAAATGAGGTCTATAGACAATCACAGGATACATAAATAGTAGAGATAACCGTTTCTATGGCAATAGGCAAGCTTGGTTTGGAAGGGGGAAGGAGATGGGCGACCACATCAGAATCAAGCTGAATGGAAAGGAATTGGAGCCGGCGGCAAGAATAGCGAATGAGCGAGTCCCTTATGAATTCGAGTGGGTTTCAGGAAGAAGGGAGGCGGCCGAAAGAACGCCGGAAAAGGATTTTAGCGAAGTATGGAAGCTAGCGGATTGGCTGCTGATTGAGTAGCGGCAAATGCAATAAAAAGGACTGTCGGATGGTGACAGTCCTTTTTCCTTTGTTCATGATCAGACGACGCTGCTAAGACTCCATTTGACGACCTTTTTCCGAATGGTGATACCGAAAAGCTTGTAGTAGGTCACAATGGAACAATAACCGCGTTCAAAATCATAGAGCTTCATCTGTTCAGCTGTAATCAATTTCATCTGTAACACCACCTTCAAAGGAATGGAATATTATTACTATTTTACCATGTTATCTAACAATTCAAACATAGAATATTTCGACAAATAATTCTATACGTTAGAATTGACGGAAACGCCGAGACCTTTTAAAATAGCTTTATCCTATAAAGTTAGTATGAATTAATGCCGAAAAAGGTGGGGGTTCCATGAAAGCCAACCGCATATCGTTTGTTCTGATGATCGTATCCTGGTTAACGGGGATCTTTTTTATAATGAAATACTTTCGCAACTTAACGACTATCATTGTGGAATGGGATAAGTTCTACTGGGTTTCGCCTTTCTGGGCACTGTTGGGGGGCACATTGGCCATCAGCTTTCTTACCTTTGGCTGCTTTTGGCTGGCTCCTAAGCTCAAACCGAAGAACATGCTTTACATCGGGAGCGGGGTTAGCATCATTTGGGTGGGTATCTTACTCGTACAAATCAAGATTATCGCGTATAATCTAGGGATATGTCATTAAATAGAGCAAAAAAAGGAGTTTAACATGTTCCAGCAAAGATTTTTATCCATCCTTGTCGTGGTGTGCCTCATGTTCAGTTTGGCAGCTTGCGGGAGTGACAAGCCCAATGAGCTGAACTGGAAGGTCAGTGATTTTACGTTCACCAATCAAGATAAACAGCCCTTCGGACTGGCTGATCTAAAAGGAAAGGTTTGGCTGGCCAGCTTTATTTTTACCAATTGTACGACGGTTTGCCCGCCGATGACGGCCAATATGTCCCTGATCCAGCGCGATCTAAAGGAAAAGGGGATTGAAGCTCAGCTTGTATCCTTTAGCGTGGATCCGGAAGTCGATCAGCCTGAGGTGCTGAAAGCCTACGGCAGCAAGTTTCAAGCCGATTTTTCGAACTGGCAGTTTTTGACCGGTTATACCCAGCAGGAAATCGAAGCGTTTGCCAAGGACAGCTTTAAAACCCCGGTACAGAAAACGACAGCTTCCGATCAGGTCACGCACGGAACTTCGTTTTATTTGGTCGATCAAGAGGGGACGATTGTCAAAAAATATAGCGGCTCCCATGACACGCCTTACGAGGAGATCATTGGGGACATTGCGGCTTTAACGGAGTAAGGCTGGATCTTTTGAGATTCAGTCTTATTTTTTAGTAATAAATACCTACACGTTGTGACAGATTTTGACGAACGGAATTTGTGGAATTCCCCCAAAAAATGTCATACAATTAGATCGTGGTAAAAAAAGGCAGGGGTGGGATTGCAGGTGTATTACTGTCTTCACTGCAAGCAGATACATAAGTGTACCGGAAAAAAAGAAACGATTTTCCAATCCGGCTATACGCTAGTAGAGGATAAGAAGATTCCTTTAGGCATGTGTCAGAAAGAAAAAGAATTAGTTCAACGAGCGAGTTTTCAATTTTCTTATTAGGAGTTTAGTCCTAATTAAAAAGAGAGTAAGGGATTGGCCCTTACTCTCCTAGATCTTCTCCTTTGCCAGAGTCCACATCCACGTGAGCAGCACGCCCCCAGCAAGTCCTCCAATGACATTATATCCATCCAATACAAGAAACAGATCCCCTAGCAGGTTAGCCCCTAGCCAAGCTCCGACAAGTGACATGATTAATGAGGCCCACCAAGTTCCAAATCCGGTATTGCTGTCAATCCATTGGTCAATGCCCCACCATGCTAATAGGCTTACAGTGATCCATGCGAGCCAAAACATCGCAGCATCTGCCCTTTCATTGAGGATTGGGAGTCTCCTATTCTCCTACTCTCATCATATGAAAAATCGGGTGCCGAGGGTTGGACGCATAACGGGATCCGCTGGATTTAATTTCATTTGCGCGACGATTCACACTTTAGGTATACTAGATACACAACACACATTACTATATAGGGAGGGTTGGCAATGTTCCACACACCTGTTTATGCACAACTGGAAATGACTTTTATCGGTGATCAAGATGATTGGTATTACCCTTACCTCGACCAGGGGATTGAGTCCTTTCTCATGGTAGCAGATCAGCATTTATACACTTTCATATAATCATAGGTACTGCAGCTCCGGATTGGGCTGCTTTATTTGTGTCTAAAGAGAAAAATGCGTGTACAGGAGCAGGACCCAGCCCCATAAGGACAGCCATAAAGGAATACTTAAAGTGACTCCCCCAGAAAACTTGGCTCGCGTTAGCTACAAGTTTTCCTCGTGCTGTCCAAATGACGTAACGAAGTTATCTCTCCGACAGTGCAGAAAAGTCCGATTGCTAAATTCCCGTTTGGCTGCTCCATTGTATTATGAAAGCGCTTTATAAAGGAAGGGGTGGGTTTTGTCTTCTTATGGGAGAATATAGCGAATGGAAGAAGATCTTGAGGTTGCCGGGAGGAAGCTATATCATAGGGAGAAAGTAGGAATTCAAGGAGGTCTGGTTATGGCGAAAGGGTTAGAAGGTAAACGTGTCGTGATCGCAGGATCGCGAAAGACGGATGAGATGAGTACGTTAGTGGAAAAACAAGGCGGGATTCCTGTGGTGAGATCGCTGCAGGGCACCGTTTTTTTAGCGGATAAAGAGGTTGAACCGGATATTCGCCGCTTGGTGGAGAATGGGGCGGATTGGGTCATTTTAACAACCGGGATTGGGACGGAAGCTTTGTTAACTATAGCGGAAAACATGGGTGTGAAGGAGCAAGTGGTTTCCGTGTTTAAGCAGGCGAAAGTAGCCGCTCGCGGGTATAAGACCTACTCCGTTCTGAAAAAGATGGACATCGCTCCGACGGCTAAGGATGATGACGGAACGACGCAAGGGCTGATTCGTGCGCTGGAGCCGTTTGATTTTAGCGGCAAGCAGGTGGCCGTCCAGCTGCACGGCGATCCTGCTCCGCGGCTGATTCAGTTTTTAGAGGAACGCGGGGCAACGGTTTCCGAGCTGTTGCCGTACCAGCACGTAGCTCCCGATGCGGATACGATTGAAACGTTTTGTCAGGAGTTAGTGGCCGGGGAATTGGATGCGGTTTGCTTTACAGCAGCGGTTCAGGTTCGGTTTCTGTTTCAATATGCGCGAGAAAAAGGAATCTTGGAAAGTGTCTTGCGTGCCTTTGAAGGGAAGGCCCTGGCTGTCGCTGTGGGGAAGATTTGCGCGGAAGCCTTGCGTGAAGAGGGAGTCCAGCGGATTCTCGCACCGGAAAACGAGCGAATGGGTGCGATGATCATTGAATTAGCCCAGTACTATGAGGCGCATGATTGATTCGTTTGAAATCCCGGGATTTCATCTGAAGGCCAAGCTGTATTTAGTGAGCTATGTCTCACAGGGCTTGGTGGTGAGAGGATATTTGGCAGTACCTCGAGGTGAGGGGCCTTTTCCGCTTCTGGTGTACTGTCGGGGCGGGATTAAGAATGTAGGAATGACCAAGCTGGCTTGGGTGAGCCAGTTTGTGGAGCAAGGGTATGTGGTGTTTGCGCCTTTTTATCGCGGGAATCGCGGCGGGGAGGGGCGTGAGGACTTCGGAGGAGACGACCGACACGACGTGCTGGAGGCCGTGCCTTGGCTGAAGGAGCTGCCGATGGTGGATCCTTTCCGCATGCATGTGTTTGGATTTTCGCGGGGGTCGTTGCCAGCTCTGTATTCGGCTATGCAGTACCCCTTTTTTCGCAGTGTCACGGTGTGGGGCGGCGTTTCCGACATGGTTCTCACCTACGAGGAGCGCGAGGATCTGCGGCGCATGCTGAAGCGAGTGATTAGCGGCCCGCCGTGGAAGAAACCAGAGGAGTACGAGCGGCGCTCTCCTCTTTACCGGGTGGAGGAGCTGCCGTGTCCCGTCCTCATCATTCATGGAGCAGACGACCGGCTGGTTGGCGTGGAGCATGCCTACCGTTTAGCCGAGGCCTTGCGTGAGGCAGGAAAAAGCCATACGCTGCGAATCTATGAAGGACTGGGGCACCTTTTTCCTCTGGTTGAGCGGGAGAAGGCGGTTCGGGATATGTTTGCTTGGATGGAGAGGCAGGAGTAAGGATGGCGTGGAGAATCCGGGTCATCCACAATGTTGTTTAAAAAATGTTGTACTTGGTTGGTATGCTGACCGACGGAGTATTTTACCATAAACAGAAGATCAGAGGAGAGGGATTCATGGCGATTCTAGTGACGGGTGGGGCGGGCTATATTGGCAGCCACACGGTTTTATATTTAAAGCAATTTGGAGAAGAAGTGATCGTATTTGATAATTTGCAAAAAGGTCACAGGCAAGCCGCGGCTTTAGCGGATTTGTTCTATGAAGGAAATCTTCATGATGAAAAGCTGTTGGATGAGATTTTTACGAAGCATGATATTGAAGCGGTGATCCACTTTGCCGCAAACTCGCTTGTCGGGGAAAGTGTTCAGGATCCGTTGTCCTACTACGATAATAATGTGATCGGTTCGTACCATTTGGTTCGAAAAATGATTCAGCATGAAGTGAAGACCATTGTCTTCTCTTCCACAGCCGCGACGTACGGGGAGCCGGTGAAAGTGCCGATTGAAGAACAGGACCCTACTGTTCCGACCAACCCTTATGGCGAGACCAAGCTGGCGATTGAAAAAATGCTCAAGTGGGCGGACCAGGCGTATGGCTTAAAATCGGTTTGCCTCCGCTACTTCAACGCGGCTGGGGCTGACCCAGAAGGACGAATCGGCGAGGATCATACGCCAGAATCTCACTTGATCCCGATTGTTTTGCAATGTGCCTTGGGACAACGAGCCGAAGTCAGCGTATTCGGGGACGACTATCCAACCCCCGATGGAACCTGCATCCGCGATTACATTCATGTATTAGATTTGGCGCAGGCTCACTATCTCGCTTTGCAAAGATTGCGCGAAAAACAAGAAAGCGGCATCTACAACCTCGGCAACGGAACCGGCTTTTCGGTCAAAGAAGTCATCGACACCTGTCGACAAGTGACAGGCACCACCATCCCAGCGGCTATGGCACCACGGCGTGCGGGCGATCCGGCGGTCTTGATTGCCTCATCGGAGAAGGCGAAGCAAGAGTTGGGCTGGGCTCCGAAGTATCCGGATTTGCAGACGATTGTGGAGCATGCGTGGAACTGGCATAAGAATAACCCGACAGGGTATGGGAAGTAGAATAGGGTTGATGAGCCTCCTATGTTTCGCAGGAGGCATTTTTATGTTAAGGAGCTCGCCGATGATAGACTCGTCCTTTTCCCGTGCCGGATTGGGGGAGATTCATGGAGTCGAGAAGGTAATAGGCTTTCGTCCCTTGAGGAAAGAAGGAGGAAGTCCCGGCATTGCTGGTTGGTGATCGTAGGCCGAATGAGCAGAAAGTAATCGTCAATGGCGTCTTCATGGGCAGTCTTGGATCGAGACCGGCAGGAAGGACAATGCCAGATGGCTGGTTTGCGGATCATCGGAAACTGAAAGCAAAAAGGGCACTGAACTCCTTTAATCAACTCGTATTCGGGGACCTGATAGTGTTTGAGGATATCGATGGGGAGGGGAGAATGCCCTTGGAGAAGAAGCTGAGAGAGCTTTTGCAGGAGATAAGGGGTGAAATGTTTTTCTGTATGCTTTTTTCTAGTTTATGAATTTTTTCAGGGATGTGGATGGCATGCTGGACTTGATCAAAAATGTGCTGATGGCCTGGGGAGGCTTTCAGAATGGATGAGGGGTTGCTGATGGAAATCAGGTATTCGATGGGACAAGGTTTCATTTTATGCTGCTCCATCCATCTTTTGAGTTGGGTTCGCTGTCGTTTCGCCTGGGCGATCGGATCGAGGAAGCCGTTTTCCTTATTGTCGTAGGTGCGAAGAAGCTGGTTGGAGACTTGGTCGAAATAGAGGGTGCCGATAATGTTCTTGGCTTCAATAATGAGCAGGAAGGTTGGGGTAACGATCAACGTATCGAGCTGAAAAGGGGATTTTTGATGGAAGAGGCGGAGGTCGTGGAAGATTCGGTAATCTTTTTCGGGAAGAAAGGCCAAATGGTAGTCTAAATTTAGCTCTCCGTTATAACCGGCCTGGGCGATTTTGAGGTCTTCTTTGATTTCTGGCCGTTTGGGGTGGTTTGGGGGCAGTCTTCGCAGCAATGCTTCTCTCGTTTGGATGGATAAAGGGACTTTTCGCTCTTTGATGATCAAGTTTATCACTCCTTTTTAGGATCGATCGCAGTATGGATTCGACGTCGGGGGCCGCAATCCTTCTGCGTAGGGCGATATGCGGAAAAATCGAGGCTTTATGCGGAGATTTCAGGTGCTTATACGGGAAAATTTAAAATTACGCGTAACCAAGCTCGGGAAACTGTAACCAAGCTCGGGGAACTGTAACCAAGCACTCGACTCCAACATAAACTAACCAAAAGGAGGGACAACAATGGCAACGATCCAGAAAAACCCGATTATGGGTACCAACCAGGCCAGTGTCAACCAAATGATCGCGTTCGTTCGAGCGGTCAACCCGCAATTTCATGCGGACATTGCCAGAGCTTTCCTCCCCATCTCGGCACGATATGGGGTTCGCGGAGATGTTGCTTTTTGCCAATCGATACATGAAACCAATTGGTTCCGATATGGTGGAGACGTGCGTGCAGAACAAAACAATTTTGCCGGTATTGGGGCAACGGGAGGCGGGGCTCGAGGGAACAGCTTTCCTACTATTGAGGCTGGGGTTACGGCGCAGATTCAACACTTATTTGCTTATGCCACGGCGGCTCCGCTGCCCCAAGGAGAGCCCGTCGTCGACCCGCGGTTTCATCTTGTGCTGCGAGGAAGTGCCCCGTATTGGGAAGACCTTGCCGGAAGATGGGCTGTGCCTGGCTATGACCGGAATCGCTTTTCCAGCCTGCAGCAGGCGATGGAGGCGGGAGAGACGTACGGTCAGCAAATCATGAGACTGTATCGACAACTGCTGCAAACCTCGGTTCAAGAGACCCCCGCCCCTTCCCAAGGAAGCTATCCTCCCAATACCCCGTTATGGAAGCAGGAAGCGGTCGATTGGATGTACGAGCAAGGGCTGCTAACGGATCCGGCTTGGAAGCAGCGGATTGAAGAACCTTTGCCGCTGTGGGCGGAAGCTGTAGTGTTAAGGCGAATCATGGAAAAACTTAGTTAGACATTCGTTCATGGCATCCTGAACCCTTTCGAGGTACAATGGTAGGCAGAATCTATTTGCAGAAAAAGAAAGAAGGATGCCAGAATGAACAGCCGAGGAATTTATGCGGCGCTTACCCTCGCCATGCTGTTTTGGGGGCTAAACGTCATTGCGATCAAACTATTGGTCGCCGCCTACCCGACGTTAACGATTACCGCCATTCGAGTGACGATTGCCGGCCTGTGTGTGCTTTTGTACACCTGGTGGGCCGAAGGCTTTCGCCGCATGAACGGAAAGGAATGGCTGTATCTGTCGCTGGCTGCGTTAACGGGGATTTTTGGACATCAGTTTTTATTGGCCTTCGGTCTCAAAGCCACAACAGGATCGAACGGCTCTTTAATTTTATCGCTCAATCCGCTGACGACGGCCGTATTGGCCTTTTTGTTTTTAGGGGAGCGATTGTCAAAGCTTCGCACCATCGGGATCTTCCTTGGTTTTTCGGGGGTTTTGGCGATCATCCTCAAAGGGGCGGAAGGAGGGCTGCCGACCGTGCATCTGGGGGATTTGATCGTCTTTCTCTCCATGCTGCTGCAATCGCTCAGCTTCCTTGCCTTGCGTAATGTGGTCGGCACGGTGTCCGTCAACCAAGTGACGAGCTTTTCCTTCCTGATGGGCGGTGCCGGGCTGTTCCTCACAGCCTACGGAGTGGAGCGGGTTTCCCCCTTCAGCGTCATGGGTATGATAACGCCGCCGATGTGGCTGCTGCTTTTGGGTTCAGCGTTTCTTGCGACCGCACTCGGAGGATGGATCTGGAATCGCGGAATCCGCGAGCTCGGCCCTGGGCAAACCGCCGTGTTTATTAACATGACCCCGTTCTATGGGTTGTTGGGGTCGGCCTTATTTTTAGGCGAAACCATCGGGGTCACGCATGTGATCGGCTTTGTGCTCATTGTGGCTGGGGTCTTGCTCGGCAGCGGGTGGTATGAACGAAGAAAAGCGACCCCAAAACTTGACATTGATCAGAAAAATAGTCAGCTATACAATGAGGCTAAATAGATATTAGAGGGAGAAACCAAAACATGAGCAAAACTCCGTTTGTCATCCGTTTTGATGAGGTTAGCCCCGAGAAGCTGCCCAACTATTATGACTATGCTTATATCGTCCAACGGATCAAGGATGCTTTGCTGGAAAAGTATAACCTGGCCGTGGAGATGTATATTGATCACGAAAACCAGCAAGAGATTTGGAATGTCTTAGCTGAAGATATAGAGGCGGAGAAAGAAGGCGTGGAGTTTGTCTCCTACGTCATGGACGGCATCGAAACCAAAATAATCACTCCGGTTCCCCAAGAGCAAGGAGTGAATTTCAAGCTACAGCCATTCTTGGATAATGCGATTTACTATTATCCCCGATTCCGCGTCGCGCTGGCGAGAGCAACGGTGTTCCACAGCTCCGGTCCGTATCACCACCATTTCATCTTAACCGATCACGATGCGAACCTGCTGGAGTTTATTGGCTACATCAATCGCCGGCAAAGGGAGCACGATCGCACCAATGTGACCGTGTTTACCGACACGGAGGATGGCCTGGAACGCAAAAAAGTCAGCATCACCCATATGGTCAAAAGGGAAGACGTGCTTCTGGCGGAAGACCTCAAGCGGCAGATCTACCGCTCAATTGATGAGTTTTTCCATGACAGCGGCGAGTTTTTCCGCACGTACAATATTCCTTACAAGCGGGGAATTCTGCTTTACGGCAAACCGGGAAATGGGAAAACAACCTTGGTCAAATCCATCGCGAACAGCATTTCCGCTCCCGTCGCGTACTGGCAGATCACGGAGTACACGAACAGTTACTCCATCAAGCAAGTATTTGAAACGGCTCTGAAAATGGCGCCGATGGTCCTTGTCATCGAAGACATCGACTCCATGCCGGAAAGTGTGCGATCGGTCTTTCTGAACACCTTGGATGGGGCTACATCCAAAGAAGGAATATTCCTGATCGGGACGACCAACTATCCGGAAAAAATCGATCCTGCGCTGATTAACCGGGCTGGCCGTTTTGACCGGGCATATGAAATCAAGCTGCCGCATCGGAAGATGCGCTTGCTTTACTTGAACAAGCTTGGGTTCGACCGCTTCCTGAAGGAAGAAGAAATCTTAAGATTGGCGGATGCCCTGGAAGGCTCCTCCATCGCCCAGCTCAACGAGCTGTATATCAGCGCGGCACTGCAATGGCATTATGACAAGGAAGTGAACGTAGAGAAGCTGTTGGAGGAGATGCAATCCGATATTCGGAAGCTGCAAAAACAGCAGTGGGATTCAGAGGATGAGGCGGGGCGACTAGGTTTCTATTAAAACCATTGCCAAACGCGTGGCGGTTCATGCCATTCACACCCGGATCTTGACGTTTTGTGTTATTTTTTAAAAGAAAACGAAAATTTGCTATATAATGATTTCAAACACATCACATTCCAAAAAGCAGTGGAGAGATAAAAGAAAGAGATAAAAAAAGACAGAGAAGAAAGATAGGGAGAGGTACTGCAGGTATTAGGAAGAGGGTGTCCTTGAGGGGATGCCCTCTTTTCGTGTTTCGCTTTTAAAAGAAGGCAGATGTGGGAATAGTATATATACTAAAAGGGCCACTACCGAGGTAGCGACCCTTTTTTTAGCCTCATCTATTCACAAAAGATATGCTTGCCGATTCTCACGATTTGCGGGCGGCTCCAGATCCATCTGGATGTCGCGGTTTCGGGATTAAAATAGAATAAAGCTCCACCCGTCGGGTCCCACCCTCGTACAGCATCAATGGCTGCTCTGTATGCGGAGGAGTTCGGGGTGAGCCAATACTGTCCATCATCGATTGCCGTAAAGGCACGCGGCTCAAACACCACGCCGATGACATTGTTCGGGAATTGCGAGGACATGACGCGGTTCATCACCACGGCCCCTACCGCAACTTGCCCTGTATAGGATTCCCCCCGAGCTTCTCCATTAATAATTTTCGCCAGTACTTCAAATTCCTTTTTATTTACCGAAACACGCTTTAATACTTTCCACGTTTGCTGGCCTGTCACGCCATCCGCCTGAAGTCCGTAGGCAGACTGGAAACGGCGCACCGCTTGGGCAGTGTCCGAACCGTAGACTCCATCAGGCTTCTGCGGGTAATACCCTAATATATTCAAACGAAACTGCAAGTCCCATACATCACCAACCGTACTTCCCACCTGCAGCGTTGGTGCAGCATCGGCCTGCTCCGCCGGCGTCGAGATCAATAAAGCAGCCAAAACGAAGAATGCGAACAACATGCTTTTTCTTAACATGTCCTTCCCCCTTTCCTGTGTCATTATACTAGCGATAGGGAAGAAGCCTCAACCCTCGCATTCTGGCAGATCCACCATGAAGTGGCTGAAACAAATTTATGTTTTGGTCGTAGGGCAGCCGTCTAACCCTTTGCAGCGGTTCCACATATAATACAGTAGTTTTTATTTATAAGGAGACAAACGGAGATGAGCAAATCGTTTGAGAGACTTGAACCCCAGAACATTTTAGAGATCCTCACACGCATTTATCAAAAAGCCCAGGAAGAGCAGTCGGTGGATTCACAACAAATCATCAGGGAAATGGTGATTCAGTTGGAGGCGTTGATGAATTAGGGGAGGCGCGGAGGGGCGATAGTTGGATTTACGCGTAAGTCCAAAAATTCCCGCATAAGCGTGTTAAGATTCCGCATAAGTGTGGAAAAATTACGCGTAAGTCGCTGCGAAGCAAGATACTGCTGTCACCCGAAGGCAGCGTTGTGCCCGCTCGCTGCGTGAAAAATCACCCTGTAGGCAAGCAAAAGCAATACCCCACAAAAAAAGGGCATCTCCTTAGGAAAAAATCCTAAAGAGATGCCTTTTTCTTTATTTAAACGGATAAAACAACTTTCCTATCTGTTCAAATGGTGCTGCAGAAGTTTCTAACCAGCTCTGCATGTCTTTGCGAGCTTGTCTATTTTGTTCGATCCATGTTTTTGTGATGGATTCCAGTTGGTCCTGCGTATGGAGCCACAGGTCCTGTCCACCGAAGTCGTTAGACTTGAGGAATTCTTTGGTTTGTGGGATGTACGTGTTTAGGCCGCGGGAAAGCTGCTCCCACTGTTGTTTGGTTTGGTTCAGGGCTTTTTCGGATAGAGCTCGTTGCTGCTCCAAAACTTGAAGGGTCCAGTTTTCTAATTCTTCTTGTAAGGCGTTGGCCGTGTGGAAGGTTTGCGTCCAGCTAGAGAGTAAAGGTTCGGTGTTGGATTCTGCAGTGGTTTCTTGGGTTTCTGTTTGGGTTGTTTCCTCCGCAGGGGCTACCTCGGTTTCAACTTGGGCTTCAACGATCGTCTCAACGATAGGATCTTCCATCGTTTCCACTTTTTCTTCTACAGTGGTTTCAACGGCAGCTTCAAGGGTGGCTTCAGCAATGGTTTCATCACTAGTCTCAACACTAACCTCAGCACTCGCTTCAACCGCTGGCTCTGCCTTCGTCTCTTGAACGGTTTCTTCTTCAACAACGGTTGTTGTTTCATCCGCGACTGGGCTTTCTTCCTTAGTTAACTGCTGTTCGATCTGTTGAACGGCTGCTTCCGAAAGTTCCGGCTCGATTGTGCTCACGGCTTCTACGCCTTGCTGTTTCTCGTTCAGCTTTTCCATTTTTCTTCTCCTTTTCGTCACCATCGGAGTTCCTCCCTGTGAATATCTTCTTATGTGTAATTTACACCTATGTGGACGACTGTGTCAATGAAATGTTTCAAAATTTTTCCGAAAAAGGAATTTTGCCCTGTAGGAAGGGATAATTTCTCGACAAGAAGAATAGGTCTGTAACAGAGGTGGTGGTAAGATGAAAGCTGTGCGATTAAAGTGTGCGCTGGAGGCCCGGCAGATTTTGGACCGGTTGCGGCATCAGCCGGAGATTCTGGAGCTTCAGTTATTTGAAAAAGATGTATATCAGCCGGAAAGGTTGATTCGCATCATTCGCATGCTAAAGAAAAAGGGGATCCGGGTGTATTTGCATCACCCGATGAAATTTCGCGGGGAGTTCGTCGATATTTTGAGCGAGGATCGGGAGAGGCGTGACTTTTACGATTGGTCGTGCTCCATCCTGACTCAAGTGTGCCGGCAGGAACGGGTAAAATGTGTCGTCCACGCCCATTACGCGGGGACGGAGTGCTCGGAGCTGGATCATTTTCGCTTGGGAAAAAAGCTGCGGAACCGAATCCGGCGGTTTGCGGAGGAAGCGGGGGAGTGGTTTTTATGGGAAAATACCACGCAAGGCATGTTCTCTCAGGAAAATCCCTACTTTATTTCGGAGCTGGTGAAGCCGCTGGGGCTCTCGCTTTGCCTCGATATCAGCCATTCCTTTATTGCCTTCCAAGGGGACAACGAAAAGCTCCAGCAAGGGTTAGCTGAAGCTCTTCCTTTTGTAGAATATTACCATGTGGTCGATAGCCTGGGGGCCGGTCATGATTCGCTTTCGCTGGGACTGGGAAAAGTGGACTGGGGCCGCGTCATCCCCTACCTTACGGGAAAGGACTTTATTTTTGAAATTGGCTTGGAAAATGTCTATGACTGCACGCCAATGATTCGAAGTGCTGAATATTTGGCGCAGCTGCAGCATCAGACCCAGACCCAGGCTCAGGCCGAATCTTAGTTTTGTCGAATCGTCACCCTGGTGCCGATCGGCACGATTTTAGACAGCTCAAGCACGTCATCATTGTACATGCGGACACAGCCTTTGGAGACAAATTTGCCTATGCTCCAAGGGGCATTCGTGCCGTGAATCCCGTAGCCGGGACGATCCAGCCCCATCCACATGACGCCGTAAGGGCCGCCTGGATTTGGGGCTTTATTAATGATCTTAAACTCCCCTTGCGGGGTGGGAGTCAGCATTTTGCCGATTCCGACAGGAAAGCCGCGAACGACAATGTCGTCCTGCAGCAAGTAAAGCTGCCGTTTATTTATGGAGACAATAATCCGATAAGCCATGCGATCACCTCCCTGTATCCTATTCGCGAAGACACAAATTGGTAGATTTTTTCTGAACTTCTTGTGAACGGAAGGGTTAAGAAGTTGAATGGACAGCTTTCCTGGTTAATGGGGAGGCTGTTTTTCGTTTCCTATGCTATACTAGACACTGGAATTTTCATAGGAATAAAGGATGTGAAGGAAACGATGGAAACGATAACCGAACTTTCAACCGTCACGAAACCATCTGCGGCAACGGATCGAAGAAGGGAAAAGAAGCGATTGGCCATCCAAATTCTGCTGGTCACCCTGGTGGTCGCCGTTTGGGGAGGATTGCTTTATGGAGGGTACTACTTGGCCAACCAATATATACAGGAAACGCGCCTTTATGTGGATCAGCAATTAAATGAAATCAAGCAGCAAAACCAACAGCAGGTTACCCTTTTGCAGACGGAGCTGCTCAAAGTTCATGAAGAGCTGGGTTTAATCAAGGAAGAATTGGCTTTTGCCGATGAGACGCTGAATGGGTCGAATCAAACGAAAACGGCCCTGCAGGAGCGGATGGCCTTGCTCGACAGCCAATTGAATCAACTGAAGACGTCCTTGAAGCAATTGGAGGAAGCGGCTCGTGTTCACTAAGGTTCATGCGTTCTTTTTATTTTTGCTGGCCCCCTTGTTAGGATTTTTCCTGGCGTTTCAAGAGCAGAATCCGTTTGTCTTGGAAGATGCCACGGCCCTAGCGCTTCCGGTCGAGCCGCTGGCGAAGCAAATGGAGCCCCTGCAGCAGCAGATCCAGGGATCCCAGGACATTATCTCGAACATTCAAACGGGTGCGGAAGAAGATAAAAAGGTCTTCGAGGCCCAGCACGAGAAATTAGCTCAACTTATCGAAACGAGCCAGTCCCAGACGAAGAAAAGCGAGGATGTCTTAGACCAAATCCTTACCAACATGCTGGGCGAACCGATCGGACAAACCTTCGGCAAACGGGCCACGGTCAAAGTATTTTCATTGGAGGAGTCCGGATATAAGGGGTATATGGCGAAGGTGAAGCTGCACGACCCGAATGCGTTGAAAGTAGTACTCGCCAACGACTCCATCGCAAGCAAAGGCGAAACGACGAGCCAGGCAGCGCGAAGAAAGCAGGCCGTTCTGGCGATCAACGCCGGAGGCTTCATGAACAATGCCAGCGGGAAATCGGTTCCTTTGGGCATCACCGTGGTGGATGGCCAGGTCAAGACCTTTTCCACGACGGCAACGCTAAGCTTTGTCGGCTTTAACCAACAGGGAAGATTGGTTGGCGGGAAGATCAAGTCGAGGGAACAATTGGACAAGATGGGCATCCTGCAGGGGGCAAGCTTTCTTCCTACCCTTCTCGAAGGAGGGAAAAAGATGCCGATTCCGAAAGATTGGGCAAACAAAAAGCAGCCGAGAACGCTGATTGGCCACTTTTCCAACGGGGACTTGCTCCTCATCGTCATTGATGGGCGGAGAAAAGGATGGAGTGAAGGGGTGACCTTGGAAGAGGCCCAGCAAAAGCTGCTGGAGTTTAAAGTAAGGGATGCCTACAACCTCGATGGAGGGGGCTCGAGTGCGTTCTATTATGACGGGAAGCTGCGCAATCGGCCGTCCGACGGGAAAGAGCGCCCGGTCACGACCAATATTGTGATTCTTCCATAAGGATACGGACCGGGCAAGCTTGGCTATACTGGACGTAGAGGTGACATTCTACGCCATGATTGGAATCGATAAAATCTATCATGTTTTGTTCTATGGAATGCTCGCGTTGGTCCTGGGAAGCATCGCCTGCAGGCTGTCCCCGCGCACCCGCGCCCTGCCGAGGCTCTTATGGATTGCGCTTGGCCTGCTGTTGATCAGCGTGTTGGAGGAGTATCGGCAATTTTTTGACCTGAACCGCGATACCGAGTATCTGGACGCTGTGGCCAATCTCGCCGGGATTGCGTTGGGATTGATTTTTCCTGTTGCAGCGCATGTTTCGCAAATTCGTCAAGGTCGAATCCGAATCCAGCGCCGCCTGGTTTTTTCCTTTGTACTGCTTGTCCCGCTTTTTTACGGGCTGACCTTTTTCACATCAAAGGGCCCTCCGACGCCTTTTTTCGCTCAAGGGACCGTTCAAACTGACGGCATCAGTGTTCAGGCGGGAAGCTTAGTGGCACCCCAAGGGTACCACCGACTGCAAGCAAAATATTTGCCCCAGCTGCTGTATATAGAAAATGAATATATCCGAGAATTATCCGAACTCATTGTGTATACGCAAGAACACGGGAACCTGGCCCATCACCTCTGGCTGATGGTGCAATTGGGGAATGCAGTGGACACGCAATTTGACCAGATTGAGCGGTCCATGAAACGAAGCGCTCAGGAGGCCGGGCTGCCCCTGAGCATCACGAAGCAGGTGAAAAAAGAGTTCATGCAGCGAAAAAAAGCGCACCGAGCGCGATTGATCAAACATGCCATCATAGAAAAAAAGCTTCCGCCAGTCACTCGGAAGCTATAATGGAATGGATCGAAGCCATCGGGATTAACGAAGGAGGGACATGGGGCTGAGAATGGACAAGCGTAATCGCGTCATTTTCGGCTCCATACCCCGTAATGATTCCCGTCGTAGAAGCATGCCCCGCTTGCCCAAGCAGATAGTAAACCTTTACTTGCTGCTTCGTTTGAATCATTTTCTGAATCATATTTTGGATCATCTGACACCATCCCCTTTGCTATGATATATCTAAATATTCTGCAAAGTGGTTATTTTCCCCTTCGTTGAAAAAGCACTACTTTTGTCGACTGTAAGGCCACATCAGGAGGTATTTGTCCTCTTGCTGGGCAACAAAAACATCCTGCTGAATGATAAAGTCTCCATAGACGCTTTGATAAGAAAGCGTGACGGGAATTTTAAAGGCTTCCGGCATCAAGGGAGCTTCCGGACTCATTTTCCAATCGGAAACCAAAACCGCGTCACCCAGTTCAAATTCAAACGTTTGGACCCCAAAATCCTGCATAAATACATGAGCGCGCTGCTGAATATAGGTTTGTTTCGCAAAACGCTCCTTCATCAGGGGGTGAAAAAGCTCCCATGAGCTTCCAAAGTCTCCGCTTTGCTCATACGTATAGAATTGCTTCACGACGGCCTCAGGCGAGTCGACCTCCTCTGGCGTAGAAGGGGAGGCAGCCGGAAAAAAATAGGTGATGAGGAGAGCGACAAGCAGGGCAGCGAAGCTCAACAACCCAAACTGACTCAGCTGGCCGCTGCGACGGCGTTTTAACAATCGTGGAATCACCTCCCTAAGCATGTCTCAACCCATTTATATGCCAGGAAAGGGGGAATTATCTGCTAGAATGGGGAAAAAATATAGAAGGTCAAGAGAGGGGGGTGGAGTGGCGCGGGAGGCTAAAGGGGTTGACCCTTTAGCGCGGAGGATTGCTGTTTAGCATAATCGTTTCTCCCCGTTCATCCGTCACAAAGATGGACACATTGTCATCCGTATAATCCCGGACTCCGTCATAGCTGCGGGTACGTAGCATTTCCCCGTTAAAGGAAGTTCGCGTGGTGCCTGAGAGTTGGTTTACAATAAAGGAGTGGTCATTCGGCACCGTTTGAGCGCCGCAGCCTGAGAACAGGAACAGAAAGACCAAGCAGAGAATACCTTTTATCCACAAATGAAACATCAATCAACACTCCTTAAAAAATCAGCATTAACGTTCTTAGGTTTCCCCATTCTTCCATTTTCATAAGCGAAAGAAAGCGTTATAGTAAGAAGAGAACCTTGGAGTGGGAAGGCGATGAGACATGTTCAGAAAATGGGCTAGAAGAATAAAATTGGAGTATCTCAAGCTGGTCCGCAACAAAGGAGCCTCTTCTTTGGTTGCCAGAAGCTTTGCGATCGGGATGTTTATCGAGTTTATTACCTTGCCAACAATGGGACTAGCTTTTCTGTTGCTTTATCCCTTGATCCGGCTGTGCCGAGGCTCCTTCCCGGTATCGCTGATTGGGTTTACCTTAGGGAAGTTCATCGTTCCGTTTTTCCTCGTACTCAATTACAAAGTCGGCGCCATGCTGCTGGACCTGGAAGCCTCGTATACCGCTAGCACACAGCCGTTTTTCTCCATTCAATCCCTCAAGGAAAATGGACTCGTGTTCCTCACCGGCAGCGCCTTGGACGGTCTGGGATTTGCGATCCTTTGCTATGGATTGGTTTATGCGTTCTTGGTCCTTTATCGCAAACGCAAAGAAGTCCGTCGTCTCCAGCGGCAAGTATCATGATAAGTGCCCAATATTCGGCTTAGTGCCGAATGTTGGGCATTCTTTACTGTTTAAGAAAGTTTAAGTTCACTCAAGCAATAAAGGGAACAAACTTTCTTAAACGCATGAAAAGCTTACTCTACAGGCGGTCTGGCTTCCTTGAAAAGGCTTCGAAGAGGATTTTTTATTATGTTTCGCACCGGTTTTATAGGATTTGTAACATTGGCATCCCTCTTGCATATAATAAAGGTCATAACAAGAAAAAGTGGAGGGATAGACATGAAAAGCCAATACTGTATCGAATGCGGACGCGAATTAAAGGAGTACCTCAGCGAAACGTTGCATGTGTGCAATATCTGTGAAACGAGAAAAAGCCATTCGATCATGGTAGAGGTGAACTTTTCTGGCGGGAAGAAGGCATAGGCCAGAGAGGGCTGGTTCAGGGGCATAGCCCGAGGGTAGGGTACTTGTAGGGACTACAATAAAAATCAAACTTTTGGAATATTAAAATATGTGAGTATGGTCGCTGGAGGAGGCTTGAGAGCCCTGTTTGAGATCGTCAATGGACAAAATTAGCCCCGATCCTTGATGGATAGGGGCTAATTGTATGTTTGTAATGGGGGGTGCTGAATAATGGGCGTTTATTTCTTAGTCTCGGAAGATCTGGTTGAGGTCTAGTTTTAGTGTATTCATGTTGGGTTTGTAAGTTTAAGCCTCGATTCGTGACCAATCCGATCCCACTCGTGAGTATTTCTGAGGATTCGTGAGTATGATCCGGTCAAGAGGGGGGATGGGAAGGGTTGAGCTAGCTTAGGAACTGGTCTATCTGTAATGGCTGCTGGATCGTGAGAATAGTGGTCTGTTTGGTGAGTATTTAAGCTGGTTTATTTGTAATTGTTTTAGCTTTGTGAATTAGGGCCCTCGGTTCGTGACAAAACTGATCCCATTTGTGAGTATTTTCAAAAAATCGTGAGTATGATCCGACCAAGAAGGGGGATGAGACGGAATGAACTCACTTTGAACTCGGTTATCTGTAATGGCTACTAGATCGTGAGTAAAGTAGGCTAGCTTGGGAGTATTTGAGCTGATTTATTTATAATCATGTCAGGATTGTAAGTATAATTGCTTTTTTGTAACCAAAACGGTCCAGTTCGTGAGCAACTTTGAAAAAACATCAACCGCCAGGTCCGAGATCAACCTACATCCAATAAAAAAAGAGCGAAGTAACCTCCGCTCTACCCAAATCCCACTATTCAACTACCACTTCCTCTGACTCCTGAGGAGGAACCAATTCCGAAGGCGTGACTTCTAAAGGAGCGACTTCCAGACCAGCTTCTACAGAATGATCCTCAGCAGAACCCGTTTCAGCAGAATCCACCTCAACAGAACCAGCTTCTTCCGACGAATCCACCTTTTCCTCCACAACCTTCGTTACTTCCTCCACCGTCACCGCTCCCGTCTTTCCGTGGAACCAAACGTCTCCGGCCCAGGTGGTGTGGATGCGATACCAGCCATTCCATTCCTCGAAAGCGACTACCACTTGAGGAGATAAAGATCCTTTCTTCGAGCTGGTTGTAAAAGGCTGCTCAAAAATCGGCACGGTTTTCCCAATGGTGATTTTCTTTTCAACAGGGAGGATGTCTCCCACGATGGTTTGATCGGACTTGATCCAAAGCTCGCCTGCCCAGGTTTTTACGCGGTACCAGTCGGATTGCTTTTCCACAGCCTGAATCGATTGCGGAGCGAGAACGTAAGGAGTAGGATCGGCATCAGCTTTATTATAGAGCTTTGCGTTTCTCGTAAGCGTTAAGCGAACGTCCACTTTTTCCAAAGGGAAACTCGAAACGGGTTTCGCGACAGGTTTGGCCGCAGGAGCGGCTTCCACTGTAAAGTTCTTGGATTTCGCAATTTCTGCAAAAGAAGACTTGGAATTCGCGATGATGACGGTCGTGTTCACTTTTACTTGATCAAACAGCCAGCGCACATCTTTATTGTGCATCCGCACGCAACCTAAGGAAACATAGCTGCCGATCGACTTTTCGTTATTATTGCCGTGGAGGCCATAGGTATCACCCCGGGTTCCCCGGGCGTTCAGCCCCAGCCAGCGGTCACCGAGCGGATTTCGGGGATCGCCTCCTGCAATCTTTCCTGTATAATAAGGCCGATTTTTAATCTTATTGACGATTTTAAAGGTTCCTTCGGGGGTGAAGGTTTGTTTTTTGCCGGTTGCGACAGGAAATGTTTTGATCAATTTCCCCTCTTGATAAAAGGCCAGCTTGTTCGTTGCTTTGTTGATAATGATTAACTGATCGCTGGTCTCCGCTGCCCAGACCGAACTTCCTCCGGCCAAAAGGCATAAGACCAGGATAAGAGACAATATTCTCTTCATAAATGGTGCTCCTTCCCATGAGGTAACAAAATTCATTATAAATTACAAAAATTTGGTAGGTAAACAACTTTCGATTGACAATTTTCGCATGAAGGAAAGAGAGTTTGTCGAGAATGAAGAATAAGAGAGGATGGATTGCGAATTTGAACCTACATAACCGTGTAACCGTGAATCTGATCTATAAACTGCTTTTATTCCCAACTATTTTATTTGGAGCGGCAATCATCCTGCCTACTGAAATTCAATATTCTTCGTGGGTCCCCGCGGCCTTTCTCAGTACGTTATATATCCTCATGGGCCTGGTAGCTGACGAAACCATTCTCCCGATGTTCGGCAATACCAAAGCGACCATTCAAGGGAGCTTCTTTATGACGGCCGTCACCTGGCTGCTGCCCTTTGTCTATCCCGGCAACCTGGTGACTCTTCCGGGAGCGGCAGCGGTGGGAATATCCCTGGGAATTGTTGAATATGGCATGCATGGGTGGATTCTGAAGCAACGAGAGCTTCATAGAAGGGGAGTTTCATGAGGACCGCTCTATTGAGAAAAAATAAAAACCCAACTTTGCCTGGCTGTCTAGCCACCAGACGAAGTTGGGTTTTTGTTGTGTATGGACTTGAAGTAAGTGGAGATTCGCCCATTAAACCTCCAGATCACTCTCTTTTCTTGCGTGTAGATGGAAAAACGCCCACTACTGGCGGTAAAACGAGCAAAATGATGGGGTTAAGCTGTATTAGATGGACAATTTCCCGCTATTTCGGCTTTATTTGGTTTGATTTTGAGTTTAAGAGTCGCAACTCCACCTACTCAACACGGGAATAGAAAAATGGACCTACCACCCCTTTTTCCCATCCAAAGCAAAAAGGGTGTCCCAAAAGCCTAGCTTTTTAGGACACCCTCCTATTCTGATTAAGAAACCTTCCGTTCTACTTGTTCCTCTTGTCTCTTTCCTTTTTCCAGTACATATCCAATCGAACCGCCGATTACAGCAGGAAGGATCCAGCCTAACCCCAAGTCATAAAGAGGAAGCCCACTGTAAAGGGCAACTACAGGCTCCATGTTTAAGCCCGCTGTTTTCAAGGCATCGACGATGCTCACGATCGCAGTTCCGATCATGGCGCCGACATACACTTTTCTAGCCCTAGCAAGCCCGCTGATGAAAGACAGGGCAATCAACGTCATGGCAATCGGATAAAGGCCCATCAATACAGGGACCGAGAACGCGAGGATCTGAGTAAGCCCCATGTTCGCTAAGGCCATACTGAATAAGGCTAAACCGATAATAAAAGTCCGGTAGGATACCTTCGGCCAAAGTTTCGCGAAATACTCTCCGCAGGCAGTGACCAGCCCGACCGATGTGGTCAAGCAAGCGAGCGTGATCGCCACACCGAGCAAAACAGAACCCGACGTGCCAAGCAAGTGGCGAACGACAGCCGAAAGGATTTCTCCCCCGTTGCTGGACGGACCCGTAAGGGACAAGCTAATCGCCCCTACGTACCCTAAAGATACATAAACCAGACCTAGTCCAGTCGCGGCGATCACCGCTGCTTTGATTGTCGCGGCGGTCAACGTTCGTCGGTCGGTTACGCCCTGACCTTGTACCGCGGAAATGACCACAATCCCGAAAACGAGGGCAGCCAGCGCATCCAAGGTAAAGTAGCCTTCGATGAATCCTTTGAAGAAAGGAGCTTCAGCATAAGCCTCCGCGGGAGCGCCGATCTCATCTAATGGGGAGAAAATCGCCCGCAAGACCAAGACGGCAATGACCGTTAATAAAACGGGAGTCAGCAGCTTTCCGATCCGTGCCACGAGTTTGGATGGATTTAAAGCCAGCCAGTAGGTGATCCCAAAGTAAACCAACGTATAGACAAACAACGGCCAGCCTTGAGCATTCAGCCCCGCTGGGAGGAAAGGCACAGCACCCATCTCAAAAGCAACTGTACCGGTTCTTGGTATAGCCAACAAAGGTCCGATAGCCAGGTAAATGGCCAGCGTAAAGACCACAGAAAACTTCGGGTGAACGCGGCTCGCTAAATCCTGCAAGTCCCCGCCGGTTCTTGCAATCGCCGTAACGGCCAGAAGGGGTAAGCCCACCCCGGTAGCCAGGAAGCCAAGGATCGCGATCCATAGGCTGGTTCCCGCTGCTTGTCCTAAAGAAGGTGGAAAAATCATGTTCCCCGCGCCAAAAAATAAAGCAAATAGCATAAGACCAATGGTGAATGTGTCTTTGGTAGATATTCGATTCATTTCTATGAGATCCCTCCGGAAAATGTCCTAAGAATAGTTTGTGAATAAACCTTACTAAGGATAACACATCGGAGGCATTTGGTTAAGAGTTTTCATACAATGTAGAGAATTTACCAAATGTGAGGGTGAGGAGCATGATTTGGGAGTGCGGCGTCAGAAACTCCCGAAAATCGCATTATGTAACGGGAGTTTCTCTTTGTGTCTTCATGCAATAGGAACGGATTCCTAATTCATTTCTTAATATTAGGACCAAAAATAGGAGGTGATTATGATATATTTTTCCAATTGCTTACATCAAAATAGAAGTAATGATTCTAGTTAATTAGGCCTATGAAGTGAGAGAATGGAGTGGAATAAGCATGGTCGTGGAGTCCTGTACTAGTAAGACAGAAGATCCAGCACCTTCCGAGCTGAAACAGATAATGGATTATATACATCATTTTATTTTTAAGATTAAAAAGAGAAGAGATGGGGTTTCTATTTTTACTTTTGCGGAAGGCCAGCTTGCGAAGGAGCTGGGCTTCATGACAAGTTCAGTTATGGGCAAATCGATAAATGAAGTACTCCCGCAAGAGGCTTCCAAATCATTCAACGAGTATGTTAATAAGGCCTACACGGGAGAAATCATGAAATCGGAGATTAAATTATTCGATAGAACGCTTGAATGTATCTTCCAGCCTGTATTAGTGGGCAGCAAAGTTCTTGAAGTGATCGGTTCAGCCGCGGATATTACGGAGCATAAGCAAGCAGAGGAAAAAATAAAGTTTAGGTCTCTCTACGATCCCTTAACCAACCTGCCCAATCGGACTCTGTTTCAGGAACTTTTGGAAAGTGCAGTCGCAGTGGCTGATCGGGAAAAGCATATCCTTGGAGTGATGTTTCTTGATCTGGCGGGCTTTAAGCTCATCAATAATATGTACGGATATCACTTTGGGGATGCATTATTAAAAAGCTTTGTTGATCGGATGAATGGTTGTATAGCAAAAGACGCTACCATGGCTCGCATGGGAAGCGACGAATTTTCCATCCTGCTTCCCTATATTGAGGGGCTACAAGAGTGTGCAAGCCTGGCGGAAAAGATGGTTCATGCCCTGGAAAAACCTTTTGTTCTGGAAAATCGCGAAATTTTGATCGATATTCATATGGGAATATGCATCTATCCCGTTGGCTCCCAAGACGTAGAAACCTTGATGAGAAACGCGGAGAATGCCATGTATCGCGCCAAGGAAAACAGAGGGGAGAACATTCAATTTTTTACTCCTATCCTTCATGAACAAGCCTATGAACCATTTTCGCTGCAAAGAGATCTTCAAAAAGCTTTGACATGCGATGAGCTTTCTCTTCATTATCAACCACGCGTGAATATAGACTCAAAACAAGCAGTGAGTGCTGAAGCCTTGCTGCGATGGAAGCATGCCGAGAAGGGGTGGATCGCTCCGGCAGAAATGATTCCAGCAGCCGAGGAGTCGGGATTGATCCTGGAGGTAGGAAAATGGGTAGTGCAAACGGTATGCAAACAGAACAAGCGATGGCAAGATGCAGGCTATTCCCCTCTTCGCATAGCTGTAAATATATCCGTAAAGCAATTACAAAACTCAGGTTTCGTAGACATGATCTGCGACATACTGGTTGAAACAGGCCTGGATGCCCAGTGGCTGGAGCTGGAAGTCACGGAAAGCTGCATGATTGAGAATGTTCAGGAAACCATGTGCAAAATAGAGCAGTTAAAATCGATGGGCCTTAAAATATCGATTGACGACTTTGGTACAGGCTATTCCTCATTAAGCTATCTTAAGTGTTTTCCCATTGACTTTTTAAAAATCGACCGATCCTTCATCACACACATCACATCGGATACGGCGGATCAAGCCATCACGGCCACCATCATTGATTTGGCGAGAAATCTTCAAGTTAACGTGGTGGCTGAGGGAGTGGAGACAGAAGATCAACTGAAGATCCTAGGCGAACTAGGATGTGATGAGATCCAAGGATATCTCTATAGTCCTCCTGTCCCAGCGGAGGAATTTAAACGTCATTGGCTAAAGCAGGTTCCTTAAACTTTTCCATGAATAGGAGAGACAGACGATGAAGGATCCATTGCTCCAGTTGTTCAAAGAAATCGAGAAGGAAAAAAGTGAACTGCTGGAAATCTTTAAGGAGGTCCAATCCCTGCATGACGAGAGGGTCATCAAGCTCAGCCAGGATTTGGACAGGCTCATTGTTCAATATCAGAAGATCCAATTAACGCAGAGGCGCGATTAGATGAATATGTAATTCACCTATATTCAATCGTGAGAGGGAGGGTAGAATGAGCCATTCAGTCATTGTCTCTAAAGGGAAGGATGTCCACGAAGCCATCACGATCGGTTTGGAGGTTCTTGAAGCCCGCAGGCAGGAAGTGGAGATTGAGATTATAGAAAATGCGACGAAAGGGTTTCTGGGGATATTCGGCTCTAAACCAGCCATTGTACGGCTAGTAAAAAAATCGCTTGAAGATAAAACCGCAATGGATCAACTCCGAAGTCAGGATCAGGAGGTGAGTCCGTCTAAACCTCAGGACACCTTGCCGGAGATGACCGAAATCGGGAAGGCCTGGATCACGGATGGGAGAATTTTTTGCAAGGAAACGCCTACCCACTATCCTACGATCACGCCAAAGAAAGGGATTACCCTATATAAAAATGGGGAGATCGTGAAACAACCAACGGTGATCTCGGAAAAAGACCAGTTTAAGGTTGATCTAAACGATGAACTAAAGGAAACAACCTGGTCCATCGAATTGGACGATAGGAAGATGATCGCCACCCTTCATATCCAGCCGGGGTACAAGCGGACCCGTACCCTAGTGGATCAAGAGCCTAGTCCGCATATCAAGCTGGAATTCGCCGAAGAGGAGGAGATCATCAATCACCTCCAAATCGCTTCGGTCGTCCAGAGAATGCAGGAGTTGGGGATCCAAACTGGGATACGAGAGATAGAAGTCTTTAAAGCTTGTGAAGCCCGGGTGTCTGGTGTATTCGAGATTGCCAGAGGGATTGAGCCTGAGCAGGGTCAAGACGGTTGGCTGGAATTGAAGGTAAACACCGAACTATTGAAAAACGAACCAAAGGAATTGGAAAATGGGAGGGTGGATTTTCGGGAGATCCAAACGATTCCCAGTGTGGATGCAGGCCAGGTGATTGTGATCGTTCACCCCCCTGCCGCAGGAAAGCCAGGGATGACGGTTACGGGGGAGATGATTCCGCCACCCCTGCCGAAGGAACTGAATGTTCAGGCAAGAAAAGGAGCGGACTTGATCGAAGACGGGACGAAAATTGTGGCCGTGGATTCGGGAAGGCCGCACATTGAGTACCAGGGGAATGTAGCCAGGGTTTCCGTCGTGCCCCGATTATATCACGCTGCCCATGTCGATTTGGCTTCGGGAAATCTGCATTTTTCGGGAGATATCGAGGTTCAAGGAAATGCGGAAGAGGGAATGACCGTCGAAGCCCTGGGGGATGTCCTCATACATGGTTTGAGCAATCGAGCGATCATTACAGCCGGAAATCGCATCGTGATCCGGGGAAGTGTGATTAATAGCTCTCTTGCCGCGGGAAAAAGCAACCTTCTGCTGGAGGATATGGGCCAATTGCTCGGAAAGATAGCGGACCAATTAGAGGGGCTTGCTTTGGCCATTCAGGAGCTTTATTTAAGTGCCGCTTTTAAAACGTCGGACTTTGCCCGGATGGGACTAAGCTCGTTGATTCGTATTTTACTAGAGCGAAAATTCAGTGAGGTTCCGAAGCTGGTTAAAGAATTGTCTGACTTGACGGCGAAAGCAGATAAAGAACAAAGGCTGGACCAGGGATTTAAGGAAGTCGTGATCAAGCTATCCAATGGATTCCTGAAGTTTCTGCCCACACAATTTCGTGTCCAAAAAGATCTTTCCGCTTTAATCCAACAGGTAAAAGCACTCGATGAATGGAGCCGCACCCCTTCAGAATCCGATGCCAGCATCATTATTCCTTATGCGCTAAACAGTGAAATCTATTGCAGCGGCGATGTATACGTTATCGATCAAGGGTGCATCCATTCGAAAATCCATTCGGGAGGCAGACTGCAAGTAAGCGGCATGGTACGCGGGGGACAGGTTTATGCTGCGTTGGGGGCCGATATTGGGGAAGCGGGAACCCCCGGCGGAAGACCAACAAGGATTCATGTGCCTTTTGGACAGACGATACGCATAAAGTACGTGATGGAAGGAACCTATCTCCAAATCGGAAATCAAACGCATCAATTTCTGACAGCAGACAACGATGTCTTTGCACGGATCGATCGAGAAGGGAATTGGCTTTTTCATTAGGATGGGGGAGAAAATGGTATGTTTGAGTGGCAAATAATGCTCAAGGAAGACAAGGCCATTGTTTTATTTAAAGGGGACATTGATATTGAAATGACAGGAGTGCTGGAGGAAGAAATGATGCCGGCTTTTTATCGTTTTGATCGTGCCTGTCACCGCCCGAATATTGTCGAAAAAACACAGGGTATTATTTAGCAGCTTTAAAACTGTTTCCCTTCATTGAACCGAGGGTCCATCCACTATATACTTAAATAAAAAATAGGTTGTTGATAAAGGCAAACGTACCAAAAGGTGGGGACGCAAAGCTATGGGTCTAAGGTCATTTCATGAACTACGACTGCCAGGCCGCCGAATAGTGAAGACGGAGGGCTATTCATATTTGAATAGCCCTTTAGTAGGATAGCGTCCGTTTTTTGCCCGCCTATTTTAGATATAGTAGATGAGATTCAAAGGAGTGGAGAAGGTTAACATGGACAGCGGGGAAAAAATCAATATTTTATTAGTGGACGATCGACCGGAAAATCTTTTAGCTCTGGAAGCAATTATTGAGAGAGAAGATTACAACTTAATCAAGGCTTTATCAGGCGAAGAAGCACTCAAATCTCTGCTGAAATATGATTTCGCTGCCATCTTACTAGACGTACAAATGCCTGGAATAGATGGCTTTGGAACCGCCAAGATCATTAAGGCTCGCGAAAAAACAAGAAATACTCCGATTCTTTTTATCACCGCGAATAACATGGATTCGGAGCATATATTTACCGGTTATTCGATTGGGGCTATAGACTATATCCTGAAGCCTTTTGATCCCATTATTTTAAAGGCGAAAGTCGAAGGGTTTGTAGAAATTTATAAAATGAATCAAAAGCTGTCCAAGCAAGCCGATATTCTGGCTGAAAAGACAACAGAACTGAAGAAAGCCTATTCGGAGTTGGCTGCCGTTACGGACAAGCTACGCGTATCTGAGGCTTTAGCCAATGTCATTAGCGAAACATCCATTGACTCGATGATGATACTGGATGAAGAGGGTTTGATTCTTAAAGTAAACCCTGCTGTGGAAAAAATGTTTGGTTATGAGGAGTCAGCGATTCTTGGCCAATACATAACTTCATTATTGCGGAGTGAAGCATCACAGAAATATATCCGAGATGCATTTCAAGCGATAAATAATTTAGAAAATATATTGGGTTATGATAATTCCAGAGAAATTGAAGCTACTCGAGCAGATGGCACTTCATTTCTGGCTGAAATCCAATTCGGAAAACGATACGTCCAGGGGAAATGCATCGTGGCTTGTACCGTACGGGACGTGACGAAAAAGAAGCAATATGAGGAAATGATTACCCATATGGCCTATCATGACGGCTTGACCGATCTGCCGAATCGAAGGCTTTTTAACGATGAGCTGAGTCAAAGGCTGCACCAAGCCAAGCAAAAGAACCAGCCCTTAGCGATGATGTATTTGGATATGGACCGTTTCAAATATATCAATGACTCCCTTGGACATATCACTGGGGATAAAATGCTTCAGGAAATTGCTGTCAGGCTGGCATCCTGTATGCGTGAAGGGGATTTGGTTGCAAGGGTAGGCGGAGATGAGTTCAATGTAATTTTGCCGGATACCGATCGGGAGAACGCGCTCGAAATCGCAGAGCATGTATTGGACGCTTTTAAAAGGCCATTTTACATCGATGCTTATGAATTATATGTAACAACAAGTATTGGAATCAGTGTGTTCCCATACGATGGCGAGGATGCCCCTGTGCTAACGAAGAACGCGGATGCGGCCTTATATCGTGCAAAAGAACAAGGGAAAAATCAATATAACGTGTACCATTCCGGGATGAATATCCAATCTTATAGAACTTTTATTATGCAGAATGAATTGCGGAAAGCGATCGAACGGGAGGAGTTTGTGCTCGTTTATCAACCGCGGGTCGAGATGGATTCAGGCCAGATCCGAAGTGCTGAGGCGCTATTGCGCTGGAACCATCCGAGCTGGGGAATGGTATTGCCGTCAGAATTCATTCCTTTAGCTGAGGAAACCGGACAGATTGTGGAAATTGGCGAGTGGGTGCTCAAGGAGGTTTGCCAACAAATCAGGGAGTGGCAAAAAGCCGGGCTGTCTCCCGTTCGCATAGCCGTGAATGTTTCGGCGCAGCAGTTTTTACAGAAAGGCTTGAGTGACAGCATTCATGGGATTCTCCTTGAAACTGGATTGAGCCCCGAGTTGCTGGAGGTAGAAATTACGGAATCCGTCATTATGGGAAATGAAGAGACCATTACTCGAACCCTCAATCAATTAAAAGCGATGGGGATCTGCATAAGCATAGATGATTTTGGGACGGGCTACTCTTCCCTGAATTATCTAAGACGTTTTCCTGTCCATGCGTTAAAGATCGATCAGTCCTTCGTTCGGGACATCTCCAATATACAGGGAGATAGCACCGCGCTGGTATCTACTATGATTTCACTAGCACACAGCTTAAAGATGTCCGTGATCGCGGAAGGAGTGGAAACAGAGGAACAGCTGAATATGTTGAGAAAGTATAATTGCCAGGAATTTCAAGGTTACCTTTTTAGCCCTCCCGTTTCGTCCAAGGAGTTCGAAGACTTCTTATCAAAAAGTCAGGAAGTTTCTTTTGAAAATATAGCTGAAAAACGAGAAGGGACAATGGATGGGGGTTACGCCCATGTTCCTAAAGATCAAGCCAATATGGATAAAGAAATCCTGGATCTTGCCTTGAAGCACACCAAAGAATTATATTCGATTTCTTCGAGGGAAATGGATGTATTTGAGTTAATCGTAAAAGGGTTAAGCAATAAAGAGATTTCGGATCAATTGTTTATCAGTGAACATACGGTGAAGAATCATATTACGCGTATCTTTCAAAAACTGACAGTGAATGATCGCCTGCAGGCGATGGCCAAGGTCTATCAAACCTGTATTGAAGAAGGAAAAGCTTCCTTCAGTAAAAAATAGCAGAGCAAGGAGCTCCCGTTATGAAAATTAAAACCAAATTATTGTTAGGGCTGAGTGCCTTGCCTATTCTTATTTTCCTTTTCATAGGAATGGGCTGGTTCCAGCTTTCCAGTCTCCATAAAATGAGTGACTCATTGATTGCCGACAACGAAGCTTCCTTTTTAGCGAATCAAATTCACATCAAGGTGAAAAATCAGGCCATTCATTTAAGAAATATCGTCGTTCTCAATAATCCACCCTCCATCCAAAGGGAATTATCTGCTTTGCAAAAGGAAAGTGATGCTGCTGAACAAGACATTGCTTTACTTGAATCGCAAGTAAAATCAACCGAACAAAAAAAGAGAGTAGAAGATCTAAAGCAAACCAACGAACAATTCAATGCCTATAAAGAGAATGTGATTAGCCTCGTTTCTGAGGGGAAAAGGGAAGAAGCCCTCCAGTTGATTAATAGCAATGCCTCTGCCATTCATGATGAGTTTTTACAAGTGATTTCCAACATGACGGATGCTTTTGAAACGAATATGAGAGCTTCCCTGAGCAATATATCCACTGACTTCCAACGGCAAATTCTCATCAGCAGCTTTATTTCTTTGATCGGAATCATCATTGCCTTAGGCTTTGTGTTTCGCAGCGTCTGGACGATCGCCACTCGGCTGAATCGCGTTTCGGGTGTGATGACGAATGTCGCCCATGGAAAGGCGGACCTTAAAACAAGAGTGGAGGTCCAATCCCATGATGAGATCGATGACGTTGCCCACTCGTTTAATCTGATGGCGGAGTCATTAGAGGAGCAGGCAAGAAAGGAACAGAATCAGAATTGGATCCATTCCAATATGGCCGATATGACAACGAGCCTAAGCGGTACGCATGATTTGGAAACTTTGTCCCGGACCTTCCTGTCCAAAGCAGCCCCCTTGCTGGAGTCATGTCAGGCCGTATTTTATGTGAAAGACGAGGTGTGCGGGGAAAAGCCCGTCTTTAAGCTGCTTGCCTCCTATGCCTTCAAGGAAAGGAAGCACGCTTCGAATACGTTTGGCTTGGGGGAAGGCCTTGTCGGCCAAGCTGCGCTTGAAAAAACCCCCATTATCCTTACGGAGGTTCCAGCGGATTTTATTCGCATCAAATCGGGGCTTGGGGAAGGTCAGCCTCTGAATATTTATGTATTGCCCATCCTTTATAAGGACGATGTCAAGGGAGTGCTAGAGATCGCTTCATTTAAACCGTTCACTTTGACTCAGCAAACCTTTTTGGAGAAATTGGTCAGTAACCTAGGGATTATAGTGGACAGTGTCATGGGAAGAATTCAATTAGCTAAATTATTGGAAGAATCCCAGGCCTTAACCGAGGAAGTCCAGGCTCAGTCGGAAGAACTGCAATCGCAGCAAGAGGAGCTTCGCGCCACGAATGAAGAGTTGGAGGCGCAGACCCAAGCGCTTCGCCAGTCCGAAGAGAAGCTTCAGGCCCAGCAAGAAGAGCTGGAGCAAACCAATGCGGAGTTGGAGGAAAAAGCCAAAAGCTTGGAGGAGCGGAATAAGAAAATTGAATTGACCAATAGGGAAATGGAAAAAGCTCGCGCTGAGCTGGAAGAAAAAGCAAGACAGCTGGCTTTGAGCTCCAAATACAAATCGGAGTTCTTAGCCAATATGTCCCACGAGCTTCGAACCCCATTAAATAGCTTGCTTATTCTATCGAAATTGCTATCGGATAACCACGGCGGAAATCTTACGGAAAAACAAATGGAATACTCAAGAACAATCTATTCTTCCGGCAGTGAATTGTTGACGTTAATCAACGACATTTTGGATTTGGCTAAAATTGAGTCCGGAAAAATGGACGTTCATCCGAAAAACGTTCGAGTGAAAGATCTGACAGAGTTTGTGGAAATGAGATTTAGGCCGATCGCCAACGAGAAGAATTTAGATTTCCGTATTGTATTAAAGGACGGTCTTCCGGAATTTTTCTGCAGTGATGAACAAAAGCTGCAGCAGGTCTTGAACAATCTCTTATCGAATGCCTTTAAGTTTACCGATCAAGGCGGAGTCAGCTTAACCATCGACAGGATATCGAAGCCTGATCAGCCATCAACCTTTTCTTTCTCCATTGCAGATACGGGAATTGGCATTCCTGTGGAGAAGCAGGAGCTAATTTTCCACGCCTTTCAACAAGCGGATGGGACAACGAGCCGCAAGTATGGGGGAACGGGCTTAGGCTTATCCATCAGTCGGGAAATGGCGGCTCTCCTGGGGGGAAATATTGCGGTAGAAAGTGAAGAGGGCAAGGGCAGTACCTTTACTTTTTATGTCGGTGAATACCAGGGAACGGAAAAAGAACAGGACGAGTTTGAACGTACCATGGAAGAAGTCGCTGTAGCGACAGAAGCTCAAGTGGACCAACCGAAGGCTGTTGTACCCGTTGAGTTGAAGCCTGTGCAGCCTAGCAGCCGCATCAAGAGACTTCTGATTGTCGATGATGACGTAAGGCAACGCAATAGTTTAATGGAACTCATGGGAGACAAGGACGTGATCATTAAAGCCGTGTCTTCAGGCACGGAGGCCATCGAGGAATTGAAGGTTGACCCATTTGATTACGTCATTCTTGATTTAGGATTATCCGATACAACAGGCTTCGATTTGCTGGAAAAAATCAAGAAAAATGTAGACTACCAGGATTTAAAAGTCTTTATTTACACGGGGCGCGACTTAACCTCGAAAGAAGAAATGTATCTCAAAAAGTATGCCTATACCATTATCATCAAGGATGAACATTCCCCGCAACGGTTAATGGATGAACTGGAATTCTATTTACATTCAAATGTTGAACAAACGCAAGCGAATGAACAAGCAGATGACAGTGCCATCCAAAGCTTCCCTGGACTCGAAGGGAAGAAAATCCTTCTTGTCGATGATGATGTTCGGAATGTGTATGCTTTATCCAGTATATTGGAATTACAGGGGATGAACATCACATTTGCCGAGAATGGGCTGGAGGCTCTGGAGCTATTGGAGAAACATCCGGACTTCGATCTTATCTTAATGGATATCATGATGCCGGAGATGGACGGTTACGAAGCGACGCGGAAAATAAGAGAAAATCCGAAGTTCTCCCACCTTCCTGTCATCGCGCTGACAGCTAAAGCCATGAAGGAAGATCGGGAAAAATGTATGGAGGCGGGGGCATCCGATTATATCGTCAAACCGGTCGATCCCGATCGGCTCATTTCCCTAATCAGGGTGTGGCTCTATCCGCAAGAGGAAAAATAGGAAACCAACTTGTCTATGGGGGACAGTATGAGGGAATATCAGGATCGCTCCCGTGAGGATCGGGAGAAAATTGAGATTGAACTGCTTTTGCAGGGATTATACGCTTGGTGTGGCTATGACTACAGGAATTATGCCTATCCATCGATAAAAAGAAGAATATGGCATCGGGTAGAAGCCGAAAAATGTTCCAGTATTACCGGGCTTTTAGAGAAGATCTTACATGATTCGGCTTGCTTAAAAAGGCTGATCGCCGACTTTTCCATTCATGTTACGGAAATGTTTCGCGACCCTCTGTTTTTTTTGCATTTCAGAGAGAAGGTTGTCCCCCTTTTACGCACCTATCCTTCGATCCGGATTTGGCATGCAGGCTGCTCAACGGGAGAAGAAGTCTACTCCATGGCGATGCTGCTGCATGAGGAGGGCATCTATGAAAAGACAAAGATCTATGCAACGGATATTAATGCGGATGTCCTGAAAATGGCCAAATTAGGAGTATATCCCTTAGAGAATATGAGGAAGTACACGAATAATTATATCAAAGCCGGAGGGAAAAAGGCCTTTTCGGACTATTACCAAGTGACTCGAAACGGCGTGAAGTTTACCCCTGAATTAACTAAAAATGTGGTTTTTTCTCAACATAACCTGGTTACCGATCGATCATTTAATGAATTTAACGTGATATTATGCCGCAATGTATTGATTTATTTTAATAAAGCCTTGCAAAATGCGGTACACGATCTTTTTTACGAAAGCTTGGCCATGCTTGGCATTCTTGGCCTCGGTGACAAGGAAACCATCCGCTTTACGGATAAGGCCGATTGTTATGAAGAAATTGGCGTTAATCAGAAATTATATAGAAAGATCAAATGAATGGGCTCGACAAAATTCGGGCGGTGACAGGCACTCGTATAAACTCCAATAGCTGGAAACATACTAATTCCAGTAAAGGAGTTGAGACCTATTATGCCAAAAGATCTAAAAAACAAAACCGATCAAACGAAGAATCAGCCCACGATTGCGCCTGGCATGGATATAGATGAGCTAGAAGAAGATGCGACGGAAGAGGAAGTCGCCCAAGGAGATTACACTCCCGTTACTAAGCTATTTCTGGATCGGACCCCAGATGAATAAGTCGACAAATTTCGGGTGGTGACAGGCACTCATATTTCCCCTCCTTCGCGAAGGCAGGGGTTTCTTTCATTTTTAATAGCATTCATTAATCGCGAAAGGAGGAAATGGTCTGAAAAAGCTTTTTATCCGTTGGCGTTCGAGGGAGGCTCAGTCCTCTTTTAGAATCCCGATCATCTATCTTGTGCTTTCCATTTTTCGGATCGTAATTGTGGACCAGACGCTTCTTTATTACAGCCAGGACAAAAAGACGTTCTCTATCGTTCATATGACTTCTGAACTCATCTTTGTATTAGCTACTGTGGTTCTTCTTTTTGTCATGATCTATCGCCAAATTGCTGCGGAAAGAAGGTCCAGGCAGGTCTGGCAGGAAAGGGAAGAACATCTGCGATTTCTCATTAATACCATGCCTGATTTTGTTTGCTACAAAGACGCGAAAGGCCGCTGGGTGGAGGCCAATGCGTTTGCCTTAGAGCTTTTTCAGCTGCAGGAAGTCGCCTATAAAGGGAAAACGGACAAGGATCTGGCCGAGGAAGCCGGCTTTTACCGGGATGCCCTGTTTTATTGCTATGAGTCCGACCAAGAGGCGCTGCAATGCGAAGATCCTGTTCGATTAGAAGAAGTCATCCCTCTGCCCAACGGCAAGCGGTTGACGTTTGATGTGATCAAAGTTCCCACCACCCATCCTGATGGACTACGAAAAGGGCTGGTCGTGATCGGCCGCAACATCACCGAACGAAAAGAAGCGGAAGAACGATACAAATCGTTATTTGAACAAAATCCGGATCCGATTGCCTCCTTTGATGTTTACGGAAATCTCATGACGGCCAATGCCGCCTGTGAAAAAGTAACAGGTTATACGCTGGAAGAGCTACAAACCATGGATTTTAGCCAACTGGTTTTCGAGGAAGATATCGAGAAGGTGAGAAAGAACTTTAGAGCCGCCTTAGCGGGCGACCATCCCAGCTTTGAAATTCCCTTTCGCCATAAAGACGGGCATCGCATTGACATGAGCGTCAAGAATGTACCAATTGTCGTACACGGGGAGATTGTGGGGGTGTATGGGATTGCGCGGGACATTAGGGATTGGAAACGAGCGGAAGAAATGCTTCGCAAATCCGACCGCTTGTCGATCGTCGGCCAACTGGCGGCTGGCGTCGCCCATGAGATCCGCAATCCCTTGGCTACCCTCAGTGGATTTGTCCAATTATTAAATGAGCAAAGCAGCGAAAACAAGCATTACTATGACATCATGCTTTCCGAGCTGGACCGAATCAACTTCATCGTCAGTGAATTTATGATGCTCGCCAAGCCGCAGGTGCTGGAATTTGAGCAAAAGGACCTGAAAAAGATCCTTCATCATGTCATTACTCTCGCCAATACGCAAGCGATCATGAACAAGATCGACATTACAGCCACCTGGCCCAAGAACTTGCCGCTCATTACCTGTGGAGAAAATCAATTGAAGCAGGTGTTTATTAATATCCTGAAAAACGCCATGGAAGCCATGCCTTGGGGAGGAGAGCTGGCGATTCAAGTTCACCGTCCTAACCCGGACTATGTGGTGATCCAATTTAAAGATCAAGGAATTGGCATCCCGGAAGACCGCATCGAAAGGCTGGGAGAGCCATTTTATTCGACGAAGGAAAAAGGGACAGGCCTTGGGCTGATGGTCAGCTATAAGATCATCGAGGCACATGGCGGAAGGCTGCTGATCGAAAGTGAGGTAGGGAAGGGGACGACGGTGGATGTGGTGTTGCCGGTAGGGGGAGGATGAGAAATAAGCCATTTTGCTTCTTAGTAAAAAATGTCCAAAAGCATCTAATAGCTATTTAGGTGCTTTTCTTTTTTATCTAATAACACGTTAATGAAAACTTAATAAACTTTTTATACTCACTTCAAATAATATTGGTAAGATTTTCTTCGGATTCGACAAAACAATCAATCCTACGACAAAGGCAAAGCCATTGAAAAATGGTGACGCAAAACTAAAGGGGCTAAACCAGAATATGGAGATGCCAGCCAGTTACCGAGAGGGGAAAACAAAATGAAAATTGTCAAAGTAGCGCTTGTACCGTTAGTTGCAGTAACTATTATTAGTGGGTTTTCAGGGGCAGTGTATGCTAAAAACGAGGGAAATGTTAGCCATCAACAAAAAGTTGTAACTGAAAATGATGTCAAAAACAAATATTACCCCATGTTTAAACAATTAGAAGGTGAAGCAAAATCAAGTATAAACAAATTAGTATCGGATGCATTATCAGGAAAAGGTAATCCATCAGAAATAATCGCAAAAGGAATACAGCTTCGGGATGAAATAACTTTAAAATTTAATCAGTTATTAGAACAAATGAAGAAGGAACTTGAAGATTCTGGTTTGAAAACGGATTTAGTGTCTGAAGCTAAAGCAGAGTTTAGTAATCAAAGTCTTATACAAAAAGATAAAGTGCGCAATAAAATTAACAAGTAATTATTTTTCAAAAAACTAACCATAACTAACAGCTTTCACAATTAATTTGAATACAAACCATATTGAAATAACCTCGGTATAGTCTATTTATTTTACCAGAACAAACATTGTTGTAGGAGAAAAGAGCTAAACGATCTTCATATTATCCTTGGTACAAACAGTACGATCTTCACAATAAGGACACCTTACTGAATTACCGCCTAGAGCTGAGTCAAACGCATCTATGTCCATTTGGAGGGGGGAAGGAAAGTCCTTATTACAATGAAGACAAATGATAAAAAGTCTAGCCATATCTTTTCTCCTTTTCTAAAAATAATGAATAACAGGATGGTTTTACGTACTACTGGAATACCTTAAGCATGTCTATTTCCGCTAATTTGTTTACGAGGGCGGTTCCCCACCTTCACAAACAAAGCACCGGATTCTAATTCTTTAAAGAACCGGATCCCGAAGAAGACTAAGGGTGTCCATATTTCTTTAAAGCTATAATAAGGCAATCTAAACACCTCCTATGCAAAAGTTCTATTAAAAACGGTACTATAGTATTAATCTATCATGTAATATTTGTAAAAGTATCGTGAAAATTGTCGAGGGATGGTTGGTAATTATTTTTAAAAACCAAATGTACAAAACTTTACCAAATCGAACTTTTATGCAAACAAAAGACCTCCTTATACAGAAGGTCTTTTTTGTAATGTTTGTTTTAATGAGTTGATCCTTGTGTTAATCCAATGGATAGCCTGGTTTAATTCATCTCTTTCAGGCCAATTCAACATAGGGTCCAAGACATCATTCGCTAATTTTTCTTTAACATCGGTTAGTTGTTGGATTGTTGAAACAAGTTCCAAACGACTCATTTATTATTCTCCTTTCGGCAACCCGGCTACCCTGGTTTGTAGAAAACTTTAGGCCCGTAGCTTTGCGTCTTCATCTTTCGATGAATTTGCTATTATCGAGGTTAAAGGTAAAAATACCCACCAATAGAATATTACATCAAAAGTACCGAAATGTGAAGGTATAGTCATAAAGTAATAAAATCACAGTAGTAATATAGTATCAATGTATTGTAAAATTTAGACAAATTACCTTATCTGGAAATGAGGAAAAGTTGTTGGGATTCACTGGAAGAATTGGGCTTTTGATCTTTACAGTAGTTAGTTTTGTTGTGTGGCATTTTGCCCATGGTCTTCGATTTGATATTTTTAATGTTTTCCTGATGATCTTCTTTGGTATCCTTAGCTGGGTGTTAGGTATTCAGTATGATAAAGCTAAATATTTTTCTGAAAAAGACACACTAACCAGAGTGTATAACCGGAGATTTGTTGAGGCTATATTCCCAAAAATATTAGCTCAAGTGGAGCGTAATAATGAACAGCTAAGCCTGTCCATTATTGACTGCAATGATTTTAAACCAATAAACGATACTTACGGTCATAAAATTGGTGATGAAGTATTGATAACTCTCTCTTCATTGCTCTCAGGTGAAATTAGGAAAAGTGATATTGTTGCACGTTGGGGCGGAGATTTCTAATTATTTATCCTAACGCTAACGAGGAAGGTGTTCAAGCCATTATCAACCGTATCCAGAAGGAGCTTACAATGTTTTCAGAACGTATAAAAATAGACATTTCAATTTCCATCGGGACTGCAGTATATCCAACAGACGGATCGACTTTAGATGAGTTAATAAAAAAGGCTGATAAACGGATGTATAAAGTAAAAGCTGTTAATAAAAAAGAACTTAAAAATGACTCTTTCGAAGAAAATAGTTAGATTTTGAGTATGGCTTTATACGGTTTTAAAGATGGATTAACCAATTTTAATCAAGCACAAATGAATGCCCTTCTTTCGGCCCAACCATCGAGTTTAATTTTCGATGGTTCTTTAATTAATAAGGAAATGAGAAGCGGAACAACTGAATTTAACCTTTCAACGAATAGCTATGGGGTAACGTTAAGGGATATGTATGGTAAATCCTCTCTAGGAAGAGTGGAGTTTGAAGTCGTAAAATACGGATAGTTGTCCGCTTCAAATTCCGCTTTCGTGATTGGTTCCCATGAATCTTTGGCTTCGGTTCACAGGATTTCACGATGTAGGGGCAGGCTATTGGGTGGCACCCTTTGTCCGTGCAGCGATCCAGCAAGGCATCGTTATCCCGACGGACTACGGCAGTCGATTTGAACCGAGAAAAAGCGATTACCCAATGACCATCATGCTCGCCAGAGCCCTCCGATTGAGCCCGACGCCAGATGCCTTGGCTTTCAACGATGCAAAGGAGATTCGAAATAAAGGAATGGTGGGGGCTGCGGTCCAAGCGGATCTGATCGGCGGCTATCCCGATCGGACCTTTCGACCTAGAGGAGTCCTGACCCGGGCAGAAAGCAGCTTCGGTGATCGATAAGCTGAATCAATAGATTGCCCTGAACAGGAAACCAAACAAGACCTCCCATTCATGGGGAGGTCTTGTTTGGTTTGGCTTGATGAGTTAGAAGGAAGGGCCGAGTGGTCTTCCTTTTCTAACCATGTCGAATATTGGTGAAAATAAAATGTTGATGGGACTTTAGTTGCGGAATATAATATGAGTTGTAGATTAAGGTAGTAATTGAAGAATAGGTAAAGGAAGTAATCGATGTGAATTCCAGTCCCACAAAGCTCAATCAAAAGGTCATTCAAGATATACTAACGGAAGCCTACGAGAAAAGCCAGCGTGATCAGAATTTAGATTCACAAGAAGTCGTGAATGAAATGGTCAAGCAATTAAAGCAAGCTATGTATCATGCAGGCAGAGAGCATTCATTAGTCTAGGGTGCATTTCGTCAACTGTTGATGATGGTAGTCTCTTTTCTTTATCAATTTTAATTGCTCCGTCTCATCCAGACAGCTGTCTATGAGATTTTGGTGAAACTGCCCCCAAAAACGATGCCATGTGTGGTGAATGGTTGTAAAGATCTCCATCATTAACATCTCCTATTCAAGTGTAGATAAAATCTCATTATAGTCTATTATATTTTGTAAGCGCTTCATATTCAATGGGACAATGTTCTCAAAGTTACCATAAACATACATCTGCATTCTTATGTGTAAAGATACAGGGAAAGTTCTTATGAAGGGCAATCTTCCCGGGTAGATCAGCCCACAGCCCAAACCGCTTCAGCCCGACAAGCCCTAGAAAACGAGCTAGAGCTACCACGGCACTTTATCCCATTCATCCCCACGTACAATCGGCAATATTTTGCTTTTTAACGGTTCTGGAACCTCTTTTAATTTCAACTCTTCCATGTTTAAAATCTCCATATGATCCATCTTCAGTTTAAAAGTCAATTCCTTCGTCGTATATCCCATATCCTTGCGCAGTTCTTTTATGGTTCGATTTCTGTTGCGAAATGGCCAAAACATAATTGACCTCCCCATCGTATTTATCTATACCTTGTCTTATAGGTGAGTTCCTGATCCTGCTGGGTAGTCTTTTGAGAGCCAACTATAACTCGTTGGCTCTCTTTTTTTCTACCCGTTCTTCTTTATTGAAAATCCGCTGCAGCCTTCTTGGCAGGTAAGCCATGTCTTCGGCATTGATTCCATCTTTATAGACCAGCAATCCAAAGTAAATCGGGAAGCCCACCAGCGCTGCAGCCAAACAGATCAGACCATAACGGACAAAGACGGGCCATGCGGAAGAAATCCAGGCTTCTAGACCCAGATGAACGAATCCGACGGAGACCATTAACCCTATGGCAGACAGAAGAAAGCCTGGCCAGCGTTCGGATAAGATCTTCAGAGGAACCAATCTTTGTATAGCCATCCAATTCAGCGAAAAAATGATCACAAAGCTTACGGTCGTAGAAAGGATGATGCCATAGATGCCTAGCCAAGGAGCAAGTGCTAGGTTGAGTCCCCATTTGACTATGATCGCGGCAAAGACGTGCCACATCGGCAGCGTTGTTTTTCCTAAGCCTTGCAGGATGGCCATCGAGGTCATCATCATCATTTGAAAAATGCTCCCCAAACAAAGTGCGGCAATGACCCAGGACCCTTCCAGATTTCCAAATAGCAACCCATTTACGGGAAAGGCTGCTGCCGTTAAATACAAAGCCAAGGGGGCTCCTGTTACTAAGGTCAGCCTTAGGGAAAGGGAGCTCATCTGGCTGACCTGGTCCATGTTCCGATTCGAATAGGCGGAGGCTACAGCCGGCAGAACCGCTGAGCTGAGCGCAATCGCTAAAATCGGAGGGATCGCTGCTAAGGCTTGGGCTCTTCCTGTTAGGATCCCCAGGGTGTTTTTGGCTTCCAGGAAACCCATATGGGGTTTCAATAGCGAAATGACCGTAGAAGAGTCGATAAAATAAATAAACGGAATAGCCGTCGAAGCTAAGCTGATCGGTATGGCGGTACGAAGCAGCTTCTTATAGATTTGCTTTCGGGACAATGTGCTGATCGGCTCCTGCTGGGCTAATTCCTCTTCGCGTTTAATTTTCGTTTTTTGAAAGAAATAGATCATCACCGCAATCGCTCCAAAGCTGCCAGCCACCGCGCCGAACGAGGCCCCAGCGACGGCTACTTCCCTGGAGTACCCGGCAGAAAGCAGGTACAAGGGAAGGAGTAAGGCCACCCCGACACGCAGAATTTGCTCGGAAACCTGGGACAGTCCCGTAGGAGACATAAATTGCAGACCTTGAAAGTATCCCCGCATAATCGAGATCAAAGGAAAAAGAAGCAAGGCGGGGGCGATCGCACGAATCGCTAACGCGGACTCGGGATCATGGCTAATATACATGGCGTAATAGGGAGCAATGGCATAGAGCAATAGGGCAGCTGCTACACCGGCCACGATGGAGAAGTCCCGCGATGCCTGATAGGTTTGCCTGGCTTCATGAAATTGCCCTAGGGCATGGTATTCGGCAATTTGCTTGCTTAAGGCACTAGGAATTCCCACCGTCGCGATGATCAGTAGAATCCCGTAGATGTTATATGCGATGCCATAGGTGGCCATCCCTGCATCATCTAAGATGCGCTGCAAGGGAATTCGTTGGGCGACACCCAAGACCCTTGTAACCAAAGCAGCGGCAGTCAAAATTAACGTTCCCCGAATCAGGGCGTTTTTGGACATCGGTCTTCCCTCTTCTTTCTGACTAAGATGCATGTGTAAGATGATTTATTATAACATACTCCGTCGGGACTTCTATGAAGAGCGTAACCCACCGTTTTCGGTTTTTATGCCTCATTTTCTTATGTTAGAATGAATAATACATTATGACAGGAATGGTTGGTGTTAGAAAACGTGAAATCGATGCGAACGGTTGTACTGATCGTCCTCGTGGCCATCCTGGTCGGAGGGCTTATGTTTGTTGTAAAAAAAGAATATGGGGAATACGTGTATATCAAAGAACATACGGTCACCTCAGTAGAAGAAACAGAGGGGCTTCCCTCGTTTCAAATCCACTTGATGAATGCCGACTTTAGGCTGAAGGAGCAAAAGGAACAACACCTGAAGGAGGAAAAGCCTCAGTTGAAAAGAGAAGCCAAGTCCTGGATCGTCAGACATGGGGAGCAGGACATGGGAAAGCTTACCTACGAGGGAATATGGTTTGAAACCACAGGCGACTACTATTATTTTCTTCGCTATGAGCCCATGGTCGCTTACAGGCAACCGATCACCCTGCAAGCTTCCATTGCTTCGACAGCTCGATCTGTGACGGGCCGTCACCTGGTTTATCCGTCGGTTCCCGAACCCTTGTCCCCTTTCTCAATCGGGAATAGTACCTGGACGGAGCCATTTCGCTTAGGCAACGAGGGCGGGCTTCCCAAGCATAGCCTTTATCTGGAGGCAGAGGATTTCAGCTTCCATGCGAACCTGATCAACAGCTATGAGCCTTTAGGGAATGGGGTAAGAAAAGAACATTATGAAGAAGCCCCAGCGATGGTTTACAAGTCGGGGGAAACGGCAAAGCTCCTGACCATCGAGCTTCCGCACCTCGAGGGAAGGCAAATCGAGCAGTGGGGAATGGTGGGAAAGGAAGGGCTATTCGATTGGGAGGACGAGGGACAAAAGGAACTCATGACACGAGCGAATTTGGATCGCATCCGAAAGTGGACGCCCGGCGGTGTGCAGTATATTCCGGATCCCTCCTACGTTCCTTACGATGAATGGGGCTTCTGGATCGTTCCTGCCCAGCATGTCGGGAGCAAATTCCTCCTATATGGAAAAACACGGTTTGCCGAGAACTTCTCGATGATGTCTTTAGAAGGAGCGCTTCATACGCAAAACGAGCAGGGCTTTTGGAACACGGAGCCCAAATCCTCTTGGCTGGAAAAGGATTACGGGATTAAGGAAGGGTTTTATGATACCCGCTTCAGCACCGATGCGGCTTTGTTTCTTCTGGAGGGCTATCGAAAGTTTAAGGACCCTGCCTATTTGGAAGCGGCGAAAAATTATGCGACTTTTTTCTTAGATTATGCCAGGCAGCATCATGATTCAACGAAAAACGGGGGTTACCTGGTCTATGACTACCGGCAAGGAACTGGCGATGAGCAGAAGATCAAAACCCACGTGTCTTTAAACCATCTCGTCGCTGAAATGAATTTTCTCTATGAACTCTATTTGGAAACGAAACAGGAAAGCTATTTACAGACGGCGGACAAACTGAAAGTTGCGGTATGGGACACGATCCCCCATTGGGTGAAACCGGAAGACGGGGATCTCTGGTATGCTTATATGCCTGATGGGGGCTTTGGGATGAAGGACTACATGCATCTCACCTTAAAGGATCTGCGCTACAGCCAGGAGATATTCAAGCGACTCAATCAAGGTGTGGATGAAAACTTTCAATATTTAATTGATACCAAAGAAAAATATCTGAGTAAAATGGGCTATCCCCTCTATGATTGGGAAGATTTGATGTTTCGCATAGAGGGGGCTTCCCTCGTGTCAATAGAAAAGTAATGGTATAAAAGTAAATAATACACACTAGTTCTAGTAATATGGAACTAGTTATAATAAGAAAATCAAAAGGTGGACACCTAAACGTTTTTCCATCTTCAACCATGACTTCAAATTTGCAGGAAATTGATGAATCTCCGGAGGTAATGTCGTATAATGTAAAAGTGGTTTTTCTAGGCAGAAATACATAGTATAAGGAGACGGTCATGGAAGAGACAACTATTGAGCTTAGAGAGTATTTTGAAATCCTGATGAAGCGGATATGGATCGTTGTAATGGTCACTCTCATCGCAACGATTACAAGTGGAATCATCAGTTTTTTTGTTATAACACCAACTTATGAATCCTCCACTCAATTATTAGTGAACCGCAGTGAAAGCAAGAGCGAATTTGTCGTCCCGAATATGGGGGATATTCAAACCAATTTGAAATTAATAGAAACGTATAATGTGATCATCAAGAGTCCGCGGATCCTTGAATCAGCCATCACCAACATGGGTCTTGATATGACAGCAGGTCAACTGGGAAGCAAGATTAAAGTAAATGCGGTACAAAATTCCCAAGTCATGTCGATCACAGCGACGGATCCTGATCCAGCCATGGCGGCGAAAATTGCTAATGGAATCGCAAACACGTTTAAGCAAGAAATCGTCAGCATTATGAATGTGGACAACGTACAAATCTTAGCGGAAGCCAAGGTGGGAGAGAATCCATCGCCAGTGAATCCTAAGCCGTTATTGAATATGGTCATCGCCTTTGTTGTGGGTCTCATGACATCTATCGGAATCGTCTTCCTTTTAGAATATCTCGATAATACCATTAAGACGGAACAAGATGTGGAAAGGGTACTAGGGTTATCTGTACTCGGTACGATCGCGAAAATAGACCCGAAACAGGAAGGCAAAATAGAGAAGGATCCATCGACGAGTGCAGTAGGAGGGAAACAGCTTGAAATCTAACCTGCAGAAAACGCAAAGAAGTGTTATTACTTTCACCAATCCGAAATCGCCGGTTTCCGAAGCTTATCGAACGCTTCGTACGAATATTGAGTTTTCTGGAATCGATCGGGAGTTAAAAACGGTCATGGTAACGAGTACGGGGCCTTCAGAAGGAAAATCGACGACTGTTGCCAACCTAGCTGTCGTGACAGCACAAACGGAAAAGAAAACCTTGCTCGTAGATGCTGATCTAAGAAAGCCAACCGTTCATCATACGTTTGATTTAAATAACCGTCAAGGACTGACGACCTATTTAGCTGGACAGGGAACGCTTGAATCTGTCATCCAAAAAAGCCATGTCCCTCATTTGGATATTATCACAGCAGGGCCCATTCCCCCGAATCCTGCTGAGATGCTTGGTTCGAAGGTGATGTCGAGGTTCATTGAATTGGTGTCCGAGCAATATGACCAAGTGCTCTTTGATTCACCTCCTGTCATTGCTGTAACGGATGCTCAGGTTTTGGCTTCTAAGCTAGACGGAGTGATTCTCGTCATCGATTCCGGAACAACGAATAAGGATGTTGCGGTAAAAGCCAAGGGTCAATTGGAGAATGTAAAAGCCAATATTTTAGGTGTCGTATTAAACAATAAAAAAATGCAAGGCGACAGTTATTATTACTATTATTATGGAACAAAAAAATAAGTAGAAATAGAAGTTTCTACTTATTTTATATTCATATAAGATATGATTTTTATCGAGCTGCTTGGCGGAAGCCAAGTTTTCTTTGGACCTATCATTTTACAAAAAACTACAAACTAAGCAAAAAAAGTATTGTTAACAAATGTTGCGCAGACTATAATGAAAATGCAGGACAAAAATCATAGATAGGACTTTTGGTTTATAGGGGAGGGGTAGAGTGATAGATTTGCATTCGCATATCTTGTATGGAGTGGATGATGGAGCGCGGAATTCAGAAGACACCTTGGCCATGGCTCGACAAGCAGTCGGTGATGGCATTCGGACCATCGTCGCTACTCCCCATCATAAGGACGGAACGTACTTGAATCCTCCAGAGAAGATACTCACCCGTTGCCAGGAAGTTCAATCCTTATTGGATGAGCATGAGATACATATTGAAATTCTGCCAGGCATGGAGCTTCATGTCCATGGCGGTGTAACGGAAGACCTAGTGGAAGGTCAGATCATGACTTACAATCAGCAGCAGCGATACATCCTTTTGGAATTGCCGCGAGATCATGTTCCGCGATACATAAATCAATTAATCTTCCAGCTTCAGATGAAAGGGGTCATTCCAATTATCCCTCATCCTGAGAGGAATAAAGAGATTAGTGAAAACTTAAACGCCCTGTATGGCTTGATTAAGCAAGGCGCCATGGCTCAATTGACGGCAGCGAGCGTCTGTGGGAAATTCGGAAAGAAAATCCAAAAAGCCTCACAGGAAATGATCAAACATCATCTTGTCCATTTTGTTGCAACGGATGCGCATAATACAGGCAGTCGAGGTGTCGTGCTAAGTGAGGCTTACGACGAAATAGCTAGACGCTTCGGCATGGATTATGTAGAGCTCTATCAAGGATATGCCAAGAAAGTGATAGAAGGTAAGGATTGCGAAATTATTCCGGCTGAGAAAGTCAGAAAGAAGCTTTTCGGAATTTTTTAAGGATTAAACAAAGTACCAGGTGATGTCTACTAACCTTTATCAATGTAGGCACTCGATCGAGCTGTGGGTGTATGAGACACCTTAGACTTGGATTGTCGATGGTTTGATGTGAGGTTGGGTTAGATGCCCATTATAAAAAAGGGTGTAGAAAGGGTGTGAAAACCCTTTCTTTTTCTCTATTTTCTTACAATGGTCAACTAAAGTCAATGTGGAAATGTGCCTAAAAAAATGAACGAGTGAAGATTTGGTTTGAAGGGGATGGATAGACTTCTAAAGATAGTAGGGAAGTTGCTAGTTTTAGAAGGAGATTTATCTTCTTAATTTTTATATCAATTTTATACATATCATTCAGAAACAAAAAGAGACAGAAATCTATAGTGAGGAGGGATGAATGTTGTCGTACCAAAAGAGAATAGCGTTCTTGATGATGATCGACTCGATTATCGTAATAACATCCATTTACGTATGTAATTTCATTTTGGTTCCATCTCGAACCGTCTTTACCGCCACACTTTTAATTAGCTCGATTACTTTATTCGTTAGTCATCATATTTTAGCTCATTTTTACAAGCTGTATAAAAGAGTATGGAAGTATGCAAGTGTGGGTGAATTGATCTCGATCTTCAAAGCGATCACACTGTCTATCATGATCACGGCAGCGATGCAATTTGTGGTTACCGGTGGTGTTTATTATCGAACCCTTGCTATTACCTGGATGATGCACATTATCCTGATTGGTGGAGTACGTTTCTCCTGGAGGTTATATCGAGATAATCATGTATCCAGGATGGATGGCATTAATAAGAAACGAGCCCTGATCATTGGGGCAGGTGCGGCCGGCACCATGGTGGCCAGACAGCTAAGGCATAATCCGGATACGGAATTATTCCCTGTGGCCTTTATCGATGATGATCCAGGGAAACAAAAACTAGAGATATTAGGTCTTCCCGTATTAGGGGGGAGAGAGAAGATTGAAGATGTAGTAAGAGAGTTGGATATCAAAAACATCATTATTGCCATACCGTCACTTAAAAAGAAGGAATTAAAACAAATTGTCGATGAATGTAATAAAACCAAGGCCAAAGCCCAGATCGTCCCTATGATCGAGGATCTGATGACAGGTAAGGTCTCGGTGAGTGAATTCCGTGATGTTCAGGTGGAAGACTTGCTAGGGAGAGAACCTGTAGAGTTGGATTCGGAGTCCATTGCTTTTTACTTGACTGGTAATGTCATCTTAGTTACTGGTGCAGGAGGCTCTATTGGTTCTGAGGTGTGTAGACAAGTATCCAAGTTTAATCCCCGTACCGTGATTTTGCTAGGTCATGGCGAAAATAGTATCCATTCCATTGAATTGGAACTCAAAGCTAATAATGTTAACGGCGGCATAGAATACTTTACCGAAATCGCGGATGTGCAAGACCGAGACAAAATGTTCAAGATTATGGAGAAGCATCAGCCTCATGTAGTGTTCCATGCTGCTGCACATAAGCACGTTCCGTTGATGGAGAGAAACCCGGAAGAGGCTGTGAAGAATAACATTATTGGGACGAAGAATGTGGCAGAAGCCGCAGATCATTATGGAGTAGAAACATTTGTGATGATCTCCACGGATAAGGCCGTGAATCCTACGAATGTGATGGGGTCAACAAAGCGTTTGGCTGAGATGATTATCCAAGATTTAGATAAAAAGAGTGAAACAAATTTTGTGGCTGTTCGTTTTGGGAATGTTTTAGGTAGTAGAGGAAGTGTGATTCCTCTATTTAAGGAGCAACTTAAAAAGGGTGGTCCTTTAACCGTAACGGATCCAGAGATGCAGAGATACTTTATGACGATACCGGAGGCTTCCAGATTGGTGCTCCAAGCTGGTGCTTTAGCAAAAGGTGGAGAGATCTTTGTGTTAGATATGGGAGAGCCGGTTAAAATCGTAGATTTAGCCAAGAACTTAATTAGGCTGTCAGGTTATACGGAAGAGGAGATTGGCATCCAGTTTACTGGGATTAGACCTGGTGAAAAGCTGTTTGAAGAATTATTGAATGAGAATGAAGTTCATGAGGAACAGGTGTATCCGAAGATTTACATAGGGAAGACGGCGAATCTCTATATTGAACATATCTATGATATTATTGAAACTTTAAATGAAATCGAAAAAGAAGAGTTAAGAAACAGGCTGTTAGATTTAGCGAATAACAGAGTAGAAGCTAAAAAACTAGTGTCGATAGCAAACTAGATGTTGAGGAGAGATCAATCATGAAAGTAAGAAAGGCAATTATTCCAGCAGCTGGACTGGGAACCAGGTTTCTTCCTGCAACAAAAGCGATGCCGAAAGAGATGTTGCCGATTGTAGATAAACCGACCATTCAGTATATTGTAGAAGAAGCGGTAGAGTCCGGGATTGAAGATATCATTATTGTTACGGGAAAAGGTAAACGTGCTATTGAAGATCATTTTGATAACTCTTTTGAATTAGAGCAAAATCTATTAGAAAAAGGGAAAATGGATCTATTAAATGAAGTGCAAAAGTCTTCTCAAATGGTAGATATTCATTATATCCGTCAAAAGGAAGCCAAAGGCTTAGGACATGCGATTTGGTGCGCACGAAAGTTTATAGGGGATGAGCCGTTTGCTGTACTATTGGGTGATGATATTGTCCAAGCGGAGAAGCCTTGCTTGAAACAGATGATTGAACAGTATGATCGCTATAGAGCATCCGTAATCGGGGTTCAGCATGTGGCTGATGAAGAAGTTTCAAGATACGGGATTGTGGATGGTAAAGAGATTCATGAAAGATTTTATAGTGTGAGCCATTTGGTAGAGAAGCCGAAAAAAGAGGTTGCTCCTTCCAACCTAGCTATTATGGGAAGATATATTTTGAGTCCGAAGATTTTTGATATCTTGGATAACCAGAAGCCTGGAGCTGGAGGAGAGATTCAGCTAACAGATGCGATTGCCGAGTTAAACAAGATCGAAGCGGTGTATGCTTATGATTTTGAGGGGACCAGGTATGATGTAGGGGAGAAGTTGGGGTTTATAAAGACGCAGGTGGAGTTTGCTTTAAAAAGAAATGATTTAAGGGCGGAATTATTAGAGTATCTTCATGGGATTGTGAATGAGAGTTTGGTTAAGTAATGGGTGAGGAGTCTCTTTATTTGAGGCTCCTTTTAATTAGTTTGTTTAGAGGGTTATTAGTTAAAATGCAAACGAAGAAAGAGGTCTTAGCACAATGGGAGATAGAATCTTTCTTTCATCACCACATATGAGTGATGAAGGGTTTGAGATGGAATATGTTAAGGAAGCTTTTGATACAAACTGGATTGCGCCTCTTGGGGAAAATGTTAATGGATTCGAAAGAGAATTGGCAGCTAAAGTTGGATCTAAAGCGGCTGCAGCCTTAACTTCTGGTACGGGGGCCATCCACTTAGCGCTAATAGCAGCTGGTGTTGGTGAAGGAGATATTGTTTTTTGTCCAACACTCACTTTCTCAGCTACAGCAAATCCCATCATCTATCAAAATGCCGTTCCTGTTTTTATAGATAGTGATTACAAGACTTGGAATATGTGTCCTAAGGCATTAGAAGAGGCTTTTAATAAGTATCCAAATGTGAAGGCTGTAATCGTAGTTCATCTCTATGGAATGTCAGCCGATATGGACAAGATAGTAGATTTATGTAGAAAGTACAATGTAGCTTTAATTGAAGATGCTGCCGAGAGCTTAGGTACTTATTATAAAGGGAAACATACCGGTACTTTCGGAGATTATGGTGTCTTCTCCTTTAATGGAAACAAGATCATTACCACATCAGGTGGTGGGATGCTAGTTTCTGATAATGAAGAGAGAATAGCCAAAGTAAGATTTTGGGCTACACAAAGCCGAGATCAAGCCAGACATTATCAGCATAGTGAGCTAGGCTTCAACTACCGTATGAGCAATGTGGTTGCTGGGATCGGAAGAGGACAGCTTAAAGTATTAGATCAGAGAGTGGCAAAGAAAAAGTACATATTTGAGTACTATAAAAGAGAATTAAGGTCACTTGATGGTGTGGAGTTCATGCCGATCAATGAGTGGAACGAGCCGAATTATTGGTTAAGCTCGATGACGTTGAACGGGCCGGTTAGACCGTTTGATATTATGGTAGCTCTTGAAAAAGAGAATATTGAGTCAAGGCCTATTTGGAAGCCGATGCATATGCAACCGTTCTTTGAAAAGTATGATTTTGTTGGCACGGATGTAGCGGAGAAGTTGTTTGAGAATGGGGTTTGTTTGCCAAGTGATACGAAGATGATGGATGGGGATTTGGAGAGGGTTGTAGGGATAATTAAGAAGTTGTGGTGTGAATAATGTATAGAAAATATTTTAAAAGGCCAATGGATTTTATATTGTCTTTGGTTGCTATTTTAGTTTTAAGTCTAGTACTTTTGATAGTAGCTATCTTAGTTAAAACAAAGCTAGGAAGTCCAGTGATTTTTAAGCAGCAAAGACCTGGGCTTAATGAAAAGATTTTTATGATGTATAAGTTTAGGACAATGACGGATGAGAGAGATGAGAATGGGGAGTTGCTTCCTGATAGTGTTAGGTTGACGAGGTTTGGGAAATTCCTACGTTCTACGTCACTGGATGAGCTACCTGAGCTTTTTAACATTTTAAAAGGTGATATGTCCATCATAGGTCCTAGACCATTATTGGTACAGTATCTGCCTCTTTATAATGATCATCAAAAACGTCGCCATGAAGTAAGGCCTGGTCTATCGGGGCTAGCACAGGTAAATGGAAGAAATGCAATCAGTTGGGAAGATAAGTTTGATATGGATGTAGAGTATGTTGATAGCGTGAGTTTTATTGGGGATTGGAAGATTATTTTCCTTACAATTAAAAAGGTGTTTGTAAGGGAAGGGATTAATTCAGAGACTTCTGTAACTATGGAACCATTTAAAGGGAATTAATAGAAAATATGCGGAGGAAAGTATATGAATTCGTTTTACTCTGAGATGGAATTAAAAGAAATTGGATTTAAATCAATAGGGAAGAATGTTATGGTTAGCCGTAAAACAAGTATTTACATGCCAGAAAATATTAAGCTCGGTAATGATGTACGTATAGATGACTATTGTTGTTTAGTTGGAGGAAAAAAAGGAATAGAAATAGGATCGAATGTCCATATTGCATTCCATTGTATTATCTTAGGGAATGGTGGAGTTATAATTAATGATTTTGCAGGTTTGTCCTCGAGAGTAAGTATTTATAGTGCTACAGACGATTACTCAGGAGAATCACTTACTAATCCAACTATCCCAAGTAGGTTCAAAATTATAACTGAAGGTGAAGTTTGTTTAGGGAAACACGTAATCATTGGTACTAATTCAACGATACTACCTAATGTTAGTATAGGTGAAGGGTGTTCAGTTGGAGCTAATTCATTAGTTACGAAAAGCTTGAATGAATGGGGAGTATATTTTGGCTCCCCAGCTAGGAGAATTAAAGATAGGAGCAGAAAAATGCTTGAATTAGAAAAAGATTATATCGATTATAAAGAATTAAAGTAAATTGTAAGTTTGTGATAAAGTGAATGGTAGATAATGTTTGTCATCACAACTCACATGTGGTCGTAACATAGAGAAAGTCAGGGGGAAATATATACAATTTTATGGGGTTTATGGTCTTTAATGGATAAAGAGCGGATATAGTGAGTATCAATTGAATTAAAATCAGAAAAGAGGCATTATTAACACGGATGCTGCGATTAGGTCATAGAAATAATTTGTGGTTTTGTTTATATAGCACTTGATATAAAAATTGATGAAACAGTATAAGTGTGATAAAGGTCTTGTCTTGATTAGATATTTGTAGTGTAGTAAATAATAAATTAAATATTATTGGCGAGTGCAATTAGGTTACAGGTGTTGTATGTGTTAAGGATAACTAAAGCTGAAATTTGTGTAGGGGTTTCGACAGGGAGAGTAAAAATGGCAAAAATTCTGATATTAACTAATAATGATGTTGGTTTATATAAATTCAGGAAAGAACTCATAAAGGAATTAGTAAAGAAATATGAAGTGTATGTGTCGCTACCGTATGGTGATTTAATACCTAAACTAGAAGAATTGGGCTGTAATTTTATTGAGACACCCATTAGCAGGAGAGGAACTAATCCAATAACTGATTTTAAATTGTTAATGAATTACAGAAAAATAATTAAGAATATTAAGCCTAATGTGGTTTTAACATATACGATAAAACCTAATGTTTACGGTGGTTTGGCTTGTAGGATGAGTGATGTCCCTTACATAGCGAATATTACAGGTCTGGGAACGGCAGTTGAAAATAAAGGGGTACTCCAAAAAATTACTTTATTTTTATATAAGGAATCATTAACAAAAGCGAATTGTGTCTTTTTTCAGAATAGAGATAATGAAGCTTTTTTTTATGAAATGAAGATTACTAGTGGCAAACATAGGTTAATACCAGGATCTGGTGTAAATCTACAACATTACTCGCTATTAGATTATCCATCAGATAAAATCATCAATTTTCTTTTTATTGCTCGCGTAATGAAAGAAAAAGGAATTGACCACTATTTGGACGTAGCTAAATATATAAGAGGGAAGTATCCAAATACAGCTTTCCACATCTTAGGTTTTTGTGAAGATGTGTATGAAGAAAAACTGAGAAGTTTGCATGATAAAGGCATTATTCAATATCATGGAATGCAGAATGATGTGAGAAAATTCCATGAATTTTCTCACTGTACAATTCATCCCACATATTATCCTGAAGGTATGTCAAATGTATTGCTTGAAAGTGCTGCTTGTGGAAGACCAATTATAACAACTAATAGAGCAGGATGTCGAGAAATAGTTGATGATGGGGAAAATGGATATGTTGTGGAACAGCAAGACAGCCAAGATTTGATAGAGAAGGTTGAGAGGTTTTTAAAATTAGATCAAGAAACTAAAATGCAGATGGGCTTGGCTGGTAGAATAAAAGTTGAGAATGAGTTTAATAGACGGATTGTGGTGGATGCATATTTAGAAGAGATAGTTAAGAGCTTAAGTGTTTAATAACTTATGACATTAATGCAAAGGTGATATCTATGAAAAGAAAGAGAGAAATAACTGAAAAACTATCAGGGTTAATAAGTATCATTATAAGTATATCAAAAATTCTACCCAAAAGTTTTTATCTTTTTTTGTTGAAATTCACAAGACATCATGATAACTATATAGCAATGTTTGTGAGATATATATGCCTTAAAAATTGTGCGAAAAATTGTGGAAATAATGTAGCGATATTTTCAAGTGTATATTTGTATAGAGTTCATCAACTGGAAATAGGTGATAATGTAAGTATTCATCCAATGTGCTATATCGATGCTTCGGGAGGTATTAACATTGGTAGTGATGTTTCTATAGCTCATAGTAGTACAATTATATCTGAAGAGCATAGATTTTCAGATCTTAATTTAAATATTAGAGATCAGGGCTGTGAAATGAAACAAACAGTAATTGAAAATAATGTATGGATAGGTGCGGGATGTAGGATACTAGCAGGTAGTACAATTAAATCAGGTAGCATTGTTGCTGCAGGAGCTGTGGTAAAAAATGAGGTTAAACGGAATACGATAATAGGAGGAGTTCCTGCTAAAATTATTAAGGAAAGGAGATAACTATGAAGCTTATATTTGCACATGATCATATTTTTTATAAGTTTAATAATCAATATTATAGCACTGGTGGACTTTCTAAAGAAATGTTAGAGAGATACACTTCTGTTTTCGAAGAGGTCATCGTTTTAAGCAGACAAAAGCAAATAAACACAAATAATGAAAAGCTTACATTGGCTTCAACTGAGAGAGTTAAGTTTGTAGAGATCCCAAATTTTAAATCAATTAGAAATATGAGCAGAATATTTGAAGTTAAAAAAATTATCAACAAAGAAGTTAGTGGTTGTGATTCATTAATAGCGAGATTGCCTAGTTCTATAGGATCATTAGCAGTTTCTGCAGCTAAAAGAAATAGGAAGCCCTATTTGGTAGAAGTTGTTGCTTGTCCATGGGATGCACTTTGGAATCACAGTCTCAAAGGAAAAATAATTGCCCCTTTTGAGTATTTTAAAACAAAAAAGCTTATTAGGGAAGCAATGTATTCTGTATATGTAACAAATAAATTTTTACAGAATAGATATCCTACTAAAGGAAATTTTGTAAACTGTTCTAACGTGGCATTGAAAGAGTTTAACGACTCTATTCTTGATGTTCGATTAGATAGAATTCGGGATAATAAAAAAGATAGTAAATTAGTTATTGGTACAACTGCAGCAATAGATGTAAGGTATAAGGGACAGCATTATATTATTGAGGCACTTGGTAAGTTAAAAAAACAAGGAAATATGAAATTTGAATATCAGTTAGTGGGTGGGGGCGATCCAACGTATTTAAAATCCATAGCTGAGAAATACGGGGTTACTGAGCAAGTTAAGTTTTTAGGTTCTCTCTCACATAATAAAGTTTTTAAGTGGTTAGATACAATTGATATATATGCTCAGCCAAGTCGACAGGAAGGGTTACCTCGTGCATTGGTTGAAGCAATGAGTCGTGCGTTACCCGCATTCGGAGCAGATACCGCCGGAATTCCTGAATTATTAGAAAATGAATATATTTTTAGTAATACAAGAAAAAATATAGATGAAATATGTATGATATTAGGAAAGTTTGATAAAGAGGTTATGAAAGTTCAGGCGGAAAGGAATTATTACGAATCCAAGAAGTATGACAGATCATTAATTGAAGGGCGACGAAGAGCTTTTTTTCAAACATTTAAGACTTTGGAGAATTAGACTACTTGATTTTTTGAATATGTATTCTCTTTGTATTAGTCAGGTAACCTGGGAGATATTACTATGTTAAATTCGTACTTGTTTTATGTAACAATTGTATTGTCATCAACAGTTTTCGCAGGGTTAGCGCAAAAATTTTCCAAACATAATAAGAAGGGAAAAAGAGTCCCAAATATTTTTTTTATGGGATTATCTTTAATTACTTTAATTTTTGTTATGGGTTTTAGAGATATAAGTATAGGAGTAGATGGACTTAGCTACTTAGAAATTTATTATTTTGCTAACAGTGTCGGGGTTTTGGAGTTCTATCAAACAAGGGTAACTGAACCTGGTTTCTATTTGTTGAATCGGATTTCATACATTCTTGGTGATGAACAATGGCTACTTATCTTATCATCTATTATAACTATTTTCCTTTTTTATAAAGCCCTAAGTTATGAAATAGATAAAATAAATCTTTCTTTAGTAGTTTTTGTTTTTTCAACAACACAATATTTTTATTACTTTGGAATTATGCGTATGGGAATAGCAGTCTCTATAATTGCTTTTGCATATAGGTACATTATTGAGGGACATAAAAAGAAGTTTATTCTATTTGTATTTCTTGCAACAATGTTTCACTACTCTGCATTATTTGCTCTAGTATTACTTTTCTTAGGTAAGGACAACCAAAATTTCTTTAAAAGAGTAAATTTACTTAAGCTCATGTTTTTAATACCAATTGGCTTTTTAACCGTAAGATATTTAATATTTCCATTTATAACAGCTAGTCGCTATCAAGGATATATTGATTCATCTGGGTTCATAGGCACGAGTTTTATTACATCGTTGCCTTTATTAGGACTTTTTTTACTTTTTTATAATAGATTTAGCTTTATTAGTAAAAATTATCAGTTTTACTTTTTTCTTTTTGTTGTAAAAGTAATAACAGAGGTTTTCTCGCCGATAATTGGGATTGGTAGAATGGTTTGGTACGCTAATTTGAGTATTTGCTTTTTGTTTCCTGCTACAATTAGATTAAACAATGACAAAGGGATAAAAATCATTCTGACTTTTATAATAATTTTGTATTGTTTTGTATACAGTTTTTATGCTTATTTTGGTGAATCGTTTAGAGGTCAGTACATGCTACCTTATAAAAGTATCCTCTTTGAATTAGATAGTTAGATTAGTAAAGAGGATATTATTTGCGTGATAAAATGCAATCTTGATTCTAAGGAGTGTCAACAATTATGAAAAGAGTTTTAGTCTGTGGTGTAGCAAACTCAGGAAACCTCGGAGATCGAATAATTGCAGAAACTATAAATTATATTATTCATCTTACAAATGATCAATATGAAGTTTTGAATTTTGATTTTACTGTAGGAAAAGTGGAAGATTTCGAAAATACTACTCGTATAAAGCTAAACTCTACTAGTATGATTAAACAACTTATTCCAGATTTCATGAGAAGTTTAAAAGTGTATAGAAAATATAAAAAAAACATCAAGTTAGCAACCGAACTGAAGGAAAGTATTGCTAAAGTAGATATGGTTGTTATAGGTGGGGGGCACTTATTAATTGATAATTACTTAAATTTTCCCATAGGTATAAATAATATTATTAAAGAGGCTCGTTTGAGTAAAACCCCTGTGATCTTTGCTTTAGTTGGAGCTAAAGGTCCGTGGAGTAAAGCTGCCAAAAAGGTGTTTTTAGAAGCGCTTGAGTACGCAAAATATATTTCAGTAAGAGATTCTGACTCAAGAGATTTCTTGATTTCTATAGATCATAACTTGAAGGATAAAGTAGTCGCGCTCTCAGACCCCGCTTTATTTGTAAATGAAATGAACAGATATGAAACAAAGAATCATTCTCAAAAGAAAGTTGGTTTAGGTATAATGGATCCAAATGAGATGAGAAGACATAGTAATTTCCATTGGAGTAGACAAGATTCTACAACTTGGTGGACTACTTTAGCAAAAAAGCTAACTGCGTTTGGGTATAATGTCAATATATTCACAAACGGTGCACCTACAGATAATGGTTTTGTCGAATACTTTATTAAGAGGGAATTAGCAAATGTTAAAGGTATCTCTTTCTTAGATTATCCAACTAATTATAAGGATGTTCTTGCAACGATTCAACAGCAAGATTTAGTAGTTGCACAAAGGTTACATGCGTGTTTACCATCAATTTCGTTAATGAAAAATACTTTCGGAATAGTATGGGATAAAAAACTAGAAAGTAACTTTAAAGAGTTAGGATTAAATGATTATATCATTGATTTTAATGAAGAAGTAGAAGTAGTTGTGGAAACTATTTTAAAAAAAATAGAAAAAAACTGTCAATTAGAAGATGAGATTTTTGACATCATTAATGTAAAGAAAAGGGAGATGTTAGATTTTGTTGAGAAAGGACTCAGAGAAAAAGATTAAAATATTACATGTAGTTGGCGCAATGAATGCAGCAGGTTTAGAAACACTTATAATGAATATTTATAGAAATATCGATAGAAATAAAGTTCAATTTGATTTTGCCGTTCAAACAACAGATAAGTGTTTTTATGATGATGAAATATTAAAATTGGGTGGGAGAATAATTCCCCATCCTAAACCAAAGAATAGCTTGAAGAAATACAAAAAAGCGCTTGAATCAACGATAATAGAATATGGACCCTATGACGCTATACATAGTCATGTTCTTTTCTTTAGTGGAATAGTATTGAGTGTTGCAAATAAACATAGTATACCTATTAGAATTGCACATAGTCACAATACTAGCGATAGCAAAGATAATTCAATTTTCCGAAAAATATATAGACAAATTATGAGACAGAGAATATTAAAAAATGCCACACATTTAATTGGTTGTTCTAAAGAAGCTTGTGAATATGTATTTGGAAAATCAACATACAAGTCAGGGGTTTCTAAGCATTTTCCGAATGCTATAGATTTGAGAAAGTATAAAAACTTAACAAGAGATAAAAGTTATCTTACTGATGAATTGAAATTATCTAATAATAGTATGTTAATTGGGCATATTGGTCGTTTCACAAAACAGAAGAATCATGTTTTTGTTGTAGAATTATTCTCTGCTTATTTGAAAAAAGAACCTAACGCCCACCTAGTATTAGTAGGTGAAGGTAATGAACGAGAAAATATAGAAAGACTAGTTCGTGAAAAGAATATAGAAGATAAAGTACATTTCCTAGGTCTCAGAAATGATATTGAGTATATTCTTTCGTCTATCGACTTATTTCTTTTCCCATCTCTTTATGAAGGATTGGGTATCGTTTTGGTTGAAGCACAAGCAGCAGGAATACCATGTCTTATATCAGATGTGATACCTGCGGAGGCAGATTTGAATATTGGATTAATAAAAAGACAGAGCCTATCTGATGGAATACAGTATTGGATAAGAGCGATTGAAGGGTCAGTTATCTTAGATGAGAAGAAGTGGGAAAGTATAGAACCAGCACTAATTAATAGTGGCTATGATATTAAAGCAAGTTCGAATACGTTACTTAAAATATATAGTGGTGACGAATAATGAAGGTAAATTCAATCAAAATTGGCACAATGTGGTCTATGGTAGGTCAATTGGTGAACTTAGTTTTTGGGTTTGCTATATTAATATTAACAACTAGATATTTGGGGCCGAATCAATATGGTCTCTTACAAACAATACTTACATTAACTGTATTATCAGTCATGGTTGCAGACTTTGGTTTTTCTTCATCTGTCGCAAGGTATGTTGCTGAACACCAAGATAATCCGTTCCGTAGATCGGAGTATATTTTTAATGGGTTAGCAATAAAAATAGGTAGTTCATTAATAATAATCTTGTTATTGGTTAATGCACTACCTTTTATAGAAAATCTTTTAAAGGTTGAATTAGATGAATATAGTCTTTTGTTGATAGCCATAACTCTCCTTAGATCATTTAGAGAATTTTTTTTAAAAGTTTTCCAAGGGTTAAGAAGACTTGATTTAAGTACAAAGTTTAACTTATTTTATAATGTTGGAAATATGTTACTAATTGCTGTTTTATTAATTGGGGGTTTTGGAATCGCCGCGGTATTAATATCAGAGGTTGTAATAACCTTATTATTCTTAGCTGCAATTATTTATTCTAATAAAAGATTAAAGATATTATCTTATCCTGGATTTGATTCGAATACTCTTAAAAGTATAATGATATATTCAATTCCTATGTTTTTTATTTCTATGAGCTTCTACCTTTATATGAAAACAGATATTTTAATGGTTCAATATTTTATGGATAGTCAAGCAGTCGGTTTTTATAGCTTGGCAACCATGATAATTGGAAAAGTGCATATGCCAATGGTATCGATAGGTCATGCAACGGCTCCAGCACTTATATCAATAGATAAAAGTAAAAGGTCATTTCAGCTAGTAAAAGTATTGAGAGTAACTTTATTACTAACATTACCAATATGCTTGGGTTTGTTTTTAGTGAGTAGGGAGCTTACTGTGGTTTTTTTTGGAGAAAGGTTTTTACCTTCTGTTCAAATTTTACAATTAATGACTATCTTTCTTTTTTTCTACAGCTTAAATTCTGTCCTTAGTCCTATACTAGATTACTTAGGGTTTGCTCGTAAAAGAGCTATAATGGTTGGTATATCCGCTAGTTTAAATATATTTTTAAATATTGTTTTTATACCTAAGTTCGGGACTATTGGTGCGGTATACAGTACTTTATTCACATATACTATTTATTCAATTGTTATAATAAGTACAGTTTATATACATGTAATAGAAGATAAATATATCTATCTGGAAATAAACAGAACCTTCCTTAAGTTGCTAGTATTGACTATGATAATGGGGGTTATTGTATATTTAAGCCAATTATTTGTTCAGGAAGAATTAATTAGCCTAATTCTATCTATACTAGTAGGAATTATGAGTTATCTATTATTAGTAATCAAGTATAGAGTTATTACGAAAAATGAAATTCTAAATTTGTTTCGAAAAAAAAATCGTTAAAGTTATACTGAATCTCATCCTGAAATTTTAGGTCTAATGAGTTAATAACTTAAATTCCATCTTCCTGTTGTGAAATACAATTTGTTAATTTGATATAAATAAAGAATAATAGAAAGGAAAATTGATTTATGTATAAAATAGCAGTAGCAGGAACAGGCTATGTCGGTTTAGTTGCAGGTGTATGCTTTGCCGAAGTTGGCCATCAAGTAACTTGTGTAGATATAGATGAGAAAAAAGTAGACATAATGAAGTCTGGGGTTTCACCTATTTATGAAGCGGGTTTAGAAGAATTGATGCAGAAAAATTATGCAGCTGGTAGAATTGATTATACGACTGATTACAAATCAGCCTACAAGGATGCAGATGCCATATTTATAGGTGTGGGTACTCCAGAACAGCCGGACGGTTCTGCGAATCTCTCCTACATAGCAACCGTGGCAAGGCAAATCGCTGAAAACGTAGAGAAGGATTGTTTGGTTGTTGTTAAATCTACCGTTCCAGTCGGAACGAACGATAAAGTGGAGCAGTTTATTCATGATTTTTTAGTTCATGATGTGAAAGTGGAAGTGGCCTCCAACCCGGAATTTTTGGCCCAAGGTTCTGCCGTACGTGATACCCTGCATGCGGATCGGATTATTATTGGAACAGAGAGCAAGTGGGCGGAAGCTCTTTTGACCAAGCTTTATGAGCCGTTTCATTTGCCGATTGTTTCCGTCAATCGAAGATCCGCAGAAATGATTAAGTATGCATCGAATGACTTCCTTGCTCTTAAAATTTCCTATATGAATGATATCGCCAATCTTTGTGAATTGGTTGGTGCAGATATTCAGGACGTTGCCAAAGGGATGAGCTATGACGAGCGGATCGGAAGCAAGTTTTTAAATGCTGGGATTGGCTTTGGCGGTTCATGCTTCCCCAAGGATACAAAGGCTTTGGAGCACCTGGCGAAGCAGCATGGCTATGATTTAAGAACGGTGACGGCGGCCATCGATGTGAACGTCGATCAAAAGACCATGTTATATAAAAAAGCGAGGAAAAGGCTCATTACCTTTAGCGGCCTGAAGGTAGCCGTACTAGGGTTGACTTTTAAGCCTGGAACGGATGATTTGCGGGAAGCACCATCCCTTGATAATGTGCCTTTATTATTAGAGCAAGGGGCAGATATCTATGCGTATGACCCTGTGGGTGCAGAGAACTTTGCGAAATTGTATCCAGAAGGTGATAATGTCAAAGGCAGAATCACATATGTTCAGAATATCGGGGATGCCTTAGAAGGGGCGAATGTCTGCTTTATCTTTACCGAGTGGGGAGAAGTGAAAGCCGTAACGCCTGAAACATATAAGAAGCTGATGAGAACGCCTTTAGTCTATGACGGAAGGAATATTCATCGGGTAGAAGAGATGCAAGATGCAGGGGTAGAGTATCACTCGATCGGAAGAAAACCTGCGAGTAGAGATGGTGTAAAGGAGTCGAAGAACCTTGAGTTACAAACCTCTTGATCCTAGCAAAACCTATCTAATCACCGGAGCAGCAGGCTTCATCGGATATTTCTTATCCAAGAAACTATTGGAACAGGGCTGCACCGTGATTGGGATTGATAATATCAATGATTACTATGATGTGAACCTGAAACATGCTCGTTTGGAGCAGCTGGAGCCTTATGAGAGGTTTACCTTTATCAAAGGGGATATTTCTGATAAGGATATGGTGATGAAGACCTTTGAAGCGTACAAGCCGCATGTGGTCGTGAATCTAGCGGCCCAAGCTGGCGTACGGTACTCGATTGAGAATCCGGATGTTTATATTCAAAGTAATGTCATTGGATTTTTTAATATTCTGGAAGCCTGCCGGTACCATCCAGTGGAACATCTGGTTTACGCATCATCAAGCTCCGTTTATGGGGCGAATAAGAAGGTTCCTTTTGAGGAAACTGATTTTGTCGATCATCCGGTATCCCTTTATGCATCAACGAAGAAATCCAATGAATTGATGGCTCATACATATAGCCATCTATACAAGATTCCAGCGACAGGACTTCGTTTCTTTACCGTGTATGGTCCTATGGGAAGACCGGATATGGCGTATTTCGGGTTTACCGATAAGTACTTTGCTGGAGATTCCATTAAGATATTCAATAACGGTGATTTTGATAATGATCTCTATCGTGACTTTACGTATATCGATGACATCGTGATTGGAATTGAGCGGTTGATAAGTAATCCGCCTACTGGTTCTGATTCAGTACCACATAAAGTTTTTAACATTGGAAACAATAGTCCGGAGAAGCTGATGGTGTTTATTGGTACATTAGAAAAATGCTTGAGCAAGGCTTTAGGTAGAGAGGTACTTTTTGAAAAAGTATTTGAGCCGATTAAGCCTGGTGATGTGCCTGCAACATTTGCTTCGACGGATTTGCTGCAGGAAACTGTGGGATTTAAGCCGGAAACGTCGATCGAGGAAGGATTGCAGAGGTTTGCGAATTGGTATGTGGGGTATTATGGGGTGGAGTAGAAGGCCCTTTGATCGATAACGGCGAAGTGCTTTTGCCCGCATCGGGGGTGGTACCCCCTCAGGTAGGGGTCTGACCCCAGTCGAAAAATGTCGTTGATTACAAGGTTATCTAGGAAACGAAAGGTGATATAAAACAAGGTCTGACGGTATAAATTTCAGGCCTTGTTTAGTATTTTAGTTTTTCAAAAACCAATGATAGGAAATTGATTGAACGCGGTATAGAAAAAAAGGGCAAATATTTTGGAACGGAGTATTAGGTGTAGTGTAAGCGCCAAATAGCCCCCACCTAGTCTGTTTTTGCTAGGCTAAATTGTCTAAAAGCTGACGGTATTGCCTGTCCATGAATTGACGAATATAATGACCATATCATAGAAAAGGAAAAGGATGTCTCTAGTGATCCTGCGCCAACAGGTTCACTAGAGACATCCCCAAAAAACAACGTATGGTTATTGTAACAGAGTATGAGCTGGTTGAGAAGATCACCGACGTTTTTTGTTCGGTGTGCGGAAGTAGTTGCTTGCCCATGCTGTGAAGAACAGCTTATTTGTATTGGAAGTCGTAGGCGGAAGTGTATCAATGAGTGTGGAGAAAGTTAAGGTTTTGGTGATCCGTAGGCTACGTTGTACCCAATGCCGTTGAATTCATCATGAATTACCAGATTGCTTAGTCCCATATAAACGTTACGAAATGAATAGCATCGAGCGGGTGGCTATGGGGCCTGCTGCCTATGAAGATATTGCGGCAGATGACTCAACCTTGTATCGGTGGCGAAAGTGGGTTCATACCCTCCTTCCCTACTGGCTGGGTAGCCTACATGCGATTACTATCCGTTACCAGCAAGATCCTGTGAAGGAGGGGTCCGTCCCTTCACAGTCTGCACACCATCCTTTTGGACCCTATGTTGGAGATGCTCCCGGCTGGCTGGCGAGAATTGTCCGAACTCTAGCTCATTTAAATTTATGGGTACATACCCGTCTGCATTCTTGTCCATGTTGGAGCAGTAACACTAGTCAACTAAATGAGGGCTTTATTTAATTTGCGTATTCTTTTTAAAGACACGGCAGGTTAGTGGTAAACTCTCTGACCAAGGGAGCAGCTGATCTAACGTATCCTTGTTTGGCGTGTCAACATTAGGCAGTTGTTCAAAGAGACAAGTTAGATAGAGAAGTGCCGCCTCGGGGATACCCCCTCAGGTAGGGGTCTGACCCCTATCGGATTAAAGAATAAGCGTCTTAAGTTGTGCCCCCTTAATGGAATAAATGTTTGGAAACTGTCCTTTCAATAAATCCACGTAACGAAAACAATTCGAATGCAAGAATTACCTTGTGCAAAAATTTCGTTACCCTTTTATCTCCCCATCATATCTCCAAGATGCCATTATAAAACTCTAGATAACCATCCACATTGCGATTCATAACATTAGTCAATACTCCAATTTCGGAGCTCCTTTGGTCGATCATCAGTAAATGCAGCAAAAAATAAATAGTCATAAAGCAAAAGTGATTGTGTGCATATGTTCTTAATGATGCCTTACTACTTTTGAATGAAGAGGAACTCGCACCATGAGCACGGTCGTTTCTCATTGTGAACAAAATTCCATTAACCAACAAATGTAACTTATCCCTAGTTTCGATGGTAAAATCTTTTTCATTCCCGTTTTCACCTGAAGGTAATTTTACTAAGTCTTTATTGAAATATCTGTAGAAAAATCTACTTCCTTTTCTAATAGTGTCACTATAGTTTTGTTCGTTAAACCCAAATTTTATGAATGCTAGTTCTATAATTTCTTTCATTTTTGTGTCGTGAATAATAAAATTGTTCCTGTTAAGCTTTTCGATTCTCAAGAGCCTAAATAAGAGCAATCCAAGTTCACCTTGGCTCTGTTCCTCAGCAGGTTTAGTACCATCGAAGTTCTTAAATATGCGGGAATATAGGTATTGACATGTTATTTGGGGGATATGTTCCAAGAGTTTATTAAACAAACTTTTAACTTGTTCGTTATTCTCTATTATCCTTTCCCACGTGTCTATACTTCTTTCCAATTTATCTTTCAAAGTGGAAACACTAAATAAATTACCTGAGTAATTATCAAATGCACGAAAAATAAAATCGAATGCAAAATTTGGATGCAACGGCATTACATCTAATGCATCTATTAAAAAGGAAACAGCGATATTATGATAAGTATCTGATGAGTGACTTATCGGGTGCGGCAAAAATAATTCCTTACCTTGTTCCTTAAAATTAGCAATTTTAGTATTATACTCTTTCTCTACTACAAACGGTTGAGCATTCGGCCAATCCTTAATATAGTCATGCCTCATTTGGCTATACGATTTACCATTGTTTGTCATCTAAGTGAGTCACTCCTTATTAGTTTTATGATCATCGTTCTATAAATTAAGGAAGGAATTATCCTCCTAAATATAATAATTAGATAGCTAAATACAGACCTTTTAATAGGTGCATTATATTAATATCTTAATGCACTTGATATATTCAATGAATTAAGGTGTATAGCATTGCGGACTGTGGTAAGTTCAAAAAAGAGCATATGTATCCTTTTTTACAGAGGGATTATTTGATCCCATAAATCTGGATGAATATCGATATTCATTATTAAAGAGTTAAGAAAAATAAGCTCAACCGCTAACGTGCTATAGCAATTTTATCCAACGCCAGCCAAGCCACACAGGATGCTGGATATCATAGTAATGAATCTACTAGAGTGTCTGATGCCAAATAGTGTATACTTGCTGTTGAGATCCTACCCACAATTAATTGTAATTAATCCCCACCTACATCTCCCCCTTTTTAATCAAGATTGTCTCTAATACTCGAAGTTCATAACATTATCTCTCATTGAACACGAATGTCGAGGACGTACCCAATTTCTACTATTATAACAAAAAACTACCCACTTACTGTTGTTCTCTTATGTATAAATGCTCGCCTCGGAGATACCCCTTCGGGTAGGGGTCTGACCCCAGTCGAAAAATGTCGTTGATCAAGGTTATTTTAACTCGAGTTTGACACCATGCACTTCAAAGAAGCCTGAAACCATTGGGATTTCAGGCCTTTTCCATTATGCGTACCACTACATTATTCAGTGGCAGGCTCTTCTATAGATTCCCCGCCCTCTAAGATACGTGGAGGAACTTGAGTTCCAAGTGCCTTGAAAGCATCAAAAGCTTGTCCAGTCAATTCGTTGCGAACAACAACTTCTTTTCCCTCTGTCAGAACTTTACTTACTTTCAGTTGCTCTAGATCATGCATGACTTGAGAATAGGATGAAGTAGATCCAGATTCCTTCAACTTCAATCGCATGAAAGACTCTAGAACAAGGGCTAGGAAGCAAATCATGATATGACCGCGAACCCGATCTTCCGTTCGATGGTACATCGGCCGGAGATCGAGATTCTGTTTCAAATCTCGAAATGCGGCTTCGACCCGCCACAGTTGTTTGTAGGCCAAGGCAATCTCTTGGGCAGAGAGAGAACTGTTGGATCGAACGGCATATTTTCCATCAAACCGTGCGTCCTCTTTGATCTTCTCTTCATCAATGGATGCCGCTGCTTTATCTATGGTGAGAAATTTGGAATACGCTCGGTTCTTGACCAGCCCAGTAGGACCAAGTTCCGTTATTTTTTTCCGCAGTTTTTCTAATACGATGTCGCGTGAGATCTTGTCTCGTTCTGCTCCATCCGGATTGTAACAAAGGACATACGTATCCCCATCGATCTTTGCACTTTTGATCTCCAAATTCTTTTTTACTTGCGTGTACCGACCACGAATACTCAGGAGTTGTTGGGCTTTCTTAGATTTACGAAGCTTAACCCCAACAATGTATTCCATATCCAGTTTCCGAATTTCTTCGAGATTGGTTTCACTCACCATCCCACGATCACCCACGAGAATCACCTTGTCTACCTGGAACCTGGATTTCAAGTCCTGAATGACAAGGGAAAACGTTTTGGTGTCATGGAGATTCCCTGGAAACACTTGGTGGGCCACCGGAATGCCTTGCTTCGTCATCAGCAATCCAATGACCACTTGTTTTCGATCTCCCCGGTGATCCTTGGAGTATCCATACTCCGCCAATTCTTCCGGGCCATCACCTTCAAAGTAACTACTGGTCGTATCATAGAACACCAAATCCACCTCCAGATTCAGTAGATCCGTGAGTTGACCAAACAGATGCTGTTCCATTGACTCTTTTTGCTCCGTTAAAAAGTCAAGGGCTCGATAATAGTGATGAAGTTGAAGTTCCGACAATCCTTGGGCATAGATGGTCTGCACCCACTGACGGAAGAGTCCATATTTGCTAGAGGGGGCCATGAGACGATTCAACACCATGGCAAAGATGGCCTCATCGAGATGAGACACAATGTGGGTATCTTCTATGGCACGTTGAAGAAAACCCTTTAAGTTCAACTTCTCCCAAATCTTACGGAAGATAAACGCTGGGCCAAAATCTTTCGTCCAATGAATAGAGATGGGTAGATTCCCCTTTCCGTGAATTCGCTCAAAATACCGATCTGAGAATTTGGCAAGTCCCTCGATAAGAGTATCAAGGTCGCCCTCTTGTAAATCTTCTAACCTCCCTAAGGTACAGAGGGTTTCTTGGCGAACTTGTTTCTTATTGACTCGGAAAGAACGAGCTACCTGAATATATTGACGGAGCGAGCCGTCCTTGTTTTTCTGCTTGTTCACTTTAATATACATGGTAGTTATATTTTACCATAAAATGACCACATATGAATACAATGAAGTTATCCACATAACACTACGAAATCGCCATATTATCCACAAAAAACGGCCCTTATCCCATGAAGGACAAGAACCGTTATCCACAATTGTAGGGTGTTGCTGTCAAACTCGAGTTTAAATAAGGAATTGAGAACTAAAAAAAGGTCTAACTGTTTAAAGCGGTCAGGCCTCATTTAGTATTTTAGTTTTTTGAAAACCAATGGTAGGAAATTAATTGATAGGAGTAGAGAAGAAACGGGTAAATATTCGGAACGGATGGAGTAAGAGGTGCACTGTCACCACCTGGATTTTGTCGATGATGAGATGGATCTGAAGGAGAAATCTTGTCAGCGGGAGATTGTTAACCATGGCTCACTTTTAACGTGATCACACTGGCTCAAATATTTATTGACGAATACAGAAATGATATTAGATTAAAAAATAATCCAATTTTAGTCTTTAAATTTTAATAATGTTATAACTTTTTTATGATGTAATGAAGATGATTCAAAAATATAACTAACAAACCAAGTTGGGGTCTAAAATGTCCTTCTAAAGTTTAAAGTGTGAAAATAAATGAGGTATAAAGAAGTGGGGCTTAACTAGCTGGACCATCACAGAGCGCTTAGATTTTTAATTCTAAAGTTTTTTGAAAACCAATGTTAGATAATAGATAGATAGGAGTAGAAAAAATGGGTAAATATTTTGGAACAGATGGAGTAAGAGGCGTAGCAAACAAAGGCTTAACTCCAGAATTGGCATTTAAATTGGGGCGATTTGGAGGATTTGTTCTTACGAAGGATAATCAGGAAAAACGATCAAAGGTCCTTATTGGTCGAGATACGCGTATATCTGGACAAATGTTGGAAGCTTCATTAACAGCTGGGTTACTTTCTATTGGAGTGGACGTCATAAGAGTAGGTGTTATTTCCACACCAGGTGTTGCTTTTCTAACTCGTTCATTAGATGCGGATGAAGGGGTGATGATCTCGGCCTCTCATAATCCATTCCAAGATAACGGGATTAAGTTTTTTGGTGGGGATGGATTTAAGCTGTCGGATGAACTGGAAGCTGACATTGAGGCATTAATGGATGCAGAAGAGGATCAACTTCCTCGTTCAGTTGCAGCGGCCATTGGTACGGTTACGGATTATCGTGAAGGTGGACAGAAATATCTTTCTTATTTAAAAACGACGGTGAAGAATTCTTTTCACGGTTTGAAAGTCGTATTGGATTGTGCAAATGGTGCAGCTTATGCCCTTGCTCTTCAGCTTTTCCGTGATTTGGGAGCGGAGACGATTGTTTTTGCACATCAACCGGATGGTTTAAATATCAATGAGGGTTGCGGATCTACTCATCCTGAACACCTACAGAAAGTAGTTGTTGAGCAGAAGGCCGATTTGGGACTGGCTTTTGATGGGGATGCGGATCGTCTGATCGCCGTAGATGAGCAGGGGAATATGGTTGATGGAGACCAAATCCTATTTATTCTTGGCACTGCTATGTCTAAAGATTGTCGTCTGAAGCACAATACCGTCGTCTCTACGGTTATGAGTAATATAGGCTTCTTTAAGGCTTTGCAAACCAATGGACTAAAAGCAAAGCAAAGATCGATATGTGATGGAGGAGATGATCAGCGGAGGATATAACCTGGGTGGCGAGCAATCCGGTCATATTATTATGCTAGACTATAATACCACAGGGGATGGCATGTTATCCGCAATCCAGTTGTTGGATGTCATCAAGACGGAAGGGAAGTCATTGTCCCAACTCGCCTCTCAGATGCGAAAATATCCCCAACTCTTAGTTAACGTACGAGTGGAAGATAAAACGGGATGGGATACTAATGAAACGATCCAAGCAGCCATCCGCTCTGTTGAAGAAAAACTAGGGGATAGCGGGAGAGTCCTCGTCCGCGCATCAGGAACCGAATCCCTCATCCGCGTCATGGCCGAAGGCCCCAACGAAGATGACCTCAAGCAATACGTAAATGGAATCGCCGACGTCATCAAACAACAACTCACCCCCGCCGTTTTAGTATAGAGTGCCTGTCACCGCCCGGATTTTGTCGATCGGTGGAGAAAGAAAAAGCGCCCAATCTTTTATACAGATTGGGCGTGTATTAGGCTTTAGATTATTAAAGTTGTATTCTAGTAGAATGCAGAGTGTAGATCTCAGCATAGATCATGCTATATCTTTTACATGAACAAGCAGTAACTCTCATGTAAAAGATATGGCATGAATAAGAGAGTGAAGAAACATAAATGGGGGAGTTAATAGTGAAGTGTTTTGATGATTATCCTAAAGCATTAAAGAAAACCATCCGCTATATTAACCAGGATGAATTAACCATTGAACAACTAGAAGTCATGCAGAAGATGTTAAATTATCATATTAATAAGCGTAAGAAAGAGCTTTATATGAACCAGGACATGAAGAAGATTGTTTGATTGATCATTTTCAGACTTGATGCTCAAACCCTACATTTATGATGTATTGGGAAGTATGTTGGGAGAAGAAAAAGAATGAGAAAAGCAAAAGTATGGTTGGTTGTATTCTTTTCCGTAGTGCTCGGCTTGATTCTAACCAAAAATATTATCTTCCGAGCGATGGCGGATTATCTCATCTTAAACGAACAGTTGGAGAAGAGTGATGTCATAATTGTATTGGGCGGAGAAACACAAGGGGAACGAACAGAGAGAGCGGTAGAGCTTTACCAAAACGGTTTGGCTCCCAGGCTGCTCTTTTCGGACGGAACGTCTCTGTCATGGCGGACGAAAGCTGTAGATGAAATGACAGCTTTAGCCACAAAGTTAGGGGTCCCCGAACGGGATATCTACAATGAGGAATCATCCCGAAGTACTTATGAGAATGCTCTTTATACGAAAGAAGTTCTTCAGAAGAACCATTGGAAATCCGCTGTGGTTGTCACGACGGACTGGCATTCAAAACGAAGCCAATATATTTTCGAACAGCTTTATCAAGACACCGGGATTCACCTAACATATGCCGGGGCAAAGGACAAGCGCTTTGATCATCTGCAGAACTGGTGGCAGGATGGGGAGAAACAGGAAGTCGTTCTCAGTGAATGGGCTAAGCTCATCGTGTATTGGCTTAAATATTAGTGAGCTTATCAGCGAGATATAGACGATTTAAGATCAACTCTAAATCAAATGGCGTCTTGTTTATCATGAACTTTAAACCTAGTCTTTTTTTTCGTCTAAGATAATGAGTTTTTGGATCTCGATCCTATTCATTTCGAACGTTTTTCTATTAAAAGTATTTTTTTAGTCATAAGAGAAGGGTTGAGATACGAACAATATAAAGGGATAGAGGAATAATGAAAGTCTATGATTATCCTCATTAGATCAAGAAAAGCAACCGGTAAAGACCAATAAACGATGGCCATTAGGATGAGCGGATGTTTAACGTTCTATTACTTAGCAGTTGGAGATCGAGAAAGGCCGTGATAGGATCATTTTGCTTTGACTGGATGTCCTCCCACGGCCTTAATTATAGGAGAACCATGGATGAAACTTGAGGATTCGACCATGAATAAGAGAAATCATTCGAATAGGTTAAGCCGGTATAAAATGATGAGAAGGAAAAAGTGGCAAATGCATTACCGATGGGCTGCTCTTCTCCTTTCTTTAGCTATCTTTCTGTTTGCCGGAACTTTTCTAGTCCTCGATGAAGAACCAAAGAAAGTGGATGCCATCATTATCTTGAGCGGAGGATCGGAGCGATTGGATAAGGCCATGATGTTATATCAAAAAGGTTATGCCGATCATCTAATCCTTTCCAATGGATTAGAAACAAATCTGGAGGAAAAAGCTAGAAAGCATCTTCCTTCCTCATCCATCATCATGGAGGATAAAGCTCGTAGTACGCTAGATAATGCTATCTATACTAAAGAAATTATGATTCATCATCACTTTCGTTCAGCCATTGTCGTTTCCTCTGACTATCATATGAAAAGAGTAAAATATCTCTTTGAAAAAGCCTATGAAGAAACAAACGTGGAATTAACATACATATCAAGTAAGAGCGGCTTCTTTAAACCTCTTTTATGGTGGACATCCAAGTCCAGCATAAGAGTAACCGTAAACGAATACCTGAAACTCGCCGGCAACGCTTTAGGCTGGCATGGCCCTAAAGCCAAAGCCCCCCTCAACGCCCTCAACCACCTCCTTTTTTAGAGGAGTGCCTGTCACCACCCGAATTATGTCGAGGGTGGTGTAGAGGCTCTAAGAAAGAAAAACTAAATAGGGTCACCCAAGCTATGCTAATATTGCCTGTCCAGAGATTGACGCATGTAATGACTGTATCATAGAAAAGGAAAAGGATGTCTCTAGTGAGCCTGCTGCAACAGGTTCACTAGAGACATCCTCTAAAAAACAACGTATGGTTATTGTAAAAGAGTATGAGTTAGTTGAGAAGATCACTGGCGTTTTTTATTAGGTTTGCAAGTTTTCATTACCCTATAAGGCAGAGGAAAAAGGGGTTTCGGTGGCTCATGAAATTACAGAAGAATATACCTTCCAAACGTGTGCTTGTTGCAAAGAAATGCCTTCCAAGTAAAGTGAATCGTAAGTATCGAGGATTGTATATTTGTAAAGAGTGCCAACCGGTGATCAATGCCGATGTAAATGGGGCCATTAATCTTTCTGAAAAGAATCTGGAAGCCCTCGAAAGGGTATCAGAAGTGGTTTTGGGCACGCTCAAGTTATATATATGTTCTACGGACATCAGTTCGTGGCGTAGAAACTGAAGCTCGGCTTTTTCAAAAGGTCAGTAGTTCACCGAGTCTACAACGGATGAACAGTTATTGGAGGTTTGCCACAAATTTAAAGCGTTAAAGGGGCTTACCCCAGTAATTATTGATACTCAAGCAGGACTTAATTTTTCAATGCTTAAGCGACTTTAATTATTTTTAGATTCCATGAGTCTACGTTTGAATAATAATTATGGACAAAATCACTATCTAATGTGGCTAAGTATTGGTATCCGTTCATTCTAGCAATTGCTAAATGGAGAGAATCCGTCGGGTCTAGCTGGGTGATACGCATATGTACTTTGGCCAACTGATAATCGTCGTCAGTAGAATCTAAGATATCTACTGTAAAACCAAGATCTTGTCGTAAGCTGCGGATGAAGTTTTCAAATATGGTAACAGATAAGTTGTAGAAAACATCAAGCTTGTCCCGATTCACTTCATTCTCTTTTGCTCTTTTAATTAATTCATTGATATTAGCGGATAATTCTTTATTGTAGAAGCGAAGAATCTCCTCTTTTTTGGCAATGCGGTATAAATACTTAGCTGATTCTAGTTCTACTAACATTGCTTTCTCTTGAGGTGTGAGTTTATCGTAACCATTATTGGTTTGATTTAATAACTTATTGTTTTCATGGTAAACCTGAAGGGACCCTAACACGAGCCCTTGGAATAATCGGTTAGTCACTTCAGCGAAGGTATGGTTGCTGATTCCTAGAATGACATTATTTTCAGTCCATAGGTCAAGAGCATCAGCAACATGAGTCAGATCTAGGGTCAGTTTTATCTAAGAAAGACAAAATAAAACAAGCATCCAGATAAATGGATGCTTGTGAAAAATCCTCTGTATCCATTTGTTCAGTGTTAATAATAAATTCCATATTTTTACCTGCCTTGGTTATGAAGATCAACAAGAGTACGACCGAACGAACCATAGATACCAATTGAATGTTGGATATCCCGTGCGCTTACGTTCTTTTTATTTTTTACAGCGAATTTTTCTTTCTTTACTTTCCGGACTGTTGGACTTTGATGTACGGTAATCATGTGTATCACCTCATCTTCTTTGAATTTCTTTATACTGTATTTCTTATTTCTATATTCATCCATGATATTCCTTCTTTCAAAACTATTTGATATTCTCATTTTTTACAAAGATTGGTTTTATTAAACGCGAGTGCCTGTCACCACCCGACTTTTGTCGATGGTGGTGTAAAAGGTTTATGCAGGGAAAACTGCTCATCTTGTTGAATTAATATTTGGAACTCAATTAGAAGAGGAGTGGTGGAACAGAACATAAATTTGAGGAACTTCTATGTGGGTCTACATCTATAGACCATAAAAATGAGGAAGGAGCCAAGGATGGGACGAAAACCGAGAATATGGCACCCGGGCGTAGCCTATCACGTGACCGGAAGAGGAAACCAAAGGGCAAAACTGTTTAAGGATACCTTAGACTATGAAGTGTTTTTGCGCATTATGAACCTCGCCAATGAAAAGACCCCCTACCAACTCTATGCTTACTGCCTGATGCCTAACCATTATCACTTATTACTCTCATCAGAAACCAATACTATATCCCGAGTAATGGCACGAATCAATAAAGGATTCGCAAATTATTTTAATAATCGCTACGGTGTTTCAGGACATGTATTTGAAAAACGATTTTATAGCCAACCCGTAACGGAAGGCCATGGACTTGCTTATGTCAGCCGCTATATTCATAACAATCCCGTTGTCGCCCAACTAACAGTAACCCCCGCAGAATACCCCTGGAGCAGCTACCCTCAATATCTCACCGACCTAAGAAAAACATCCCTATGCCCCGTCAACGTAGTTAGAATCCTAAAACTCTACCCAGGAAAAGCCGAAGAAAAAAGACAATACTACCAACGCTTCGTCGAGGATTAGAGTGCCACTGTCACCACCCGGATTTTGTCGAAGCGATAGAACCCAATTCATATCCTTTTTCGGATGTGAATCGGTAAGCGTCTAATAAGTCAGTGTATGGAAACTTCCCTAAGTCTTTGAGACAATTCTCTAAATTAGAGTTTGTAGAGTTTTTCGACTTTAATCGAAAAACTCCAAAGGGAGGTTTAGAGTTGAATACCAGGGAACAACCTGGCAGAAGCGGCAAATACCCTCAGAAATTCCTAAAAGGTTTCAAAGGGTACCTTCACTCGGATGCATACGCGGGGTACAAAAAGATTCCAGCTATCACAAGGTGCCTATGTTGGACGCATCTTCGAAGGAAATTCGTAGATGCCCTTCCGAAAGATATACATAGCCCGGAAGCGACCCTTCCAAGCCAAGGTATTACATTCTGCAACAAACTTTTCGAAATAGAAAAGACACTTGAGAACCTCTCGAGCGAACAGCGTAAATCGGAGCGTCTGAAACGAGAAAAACCCGTTTTAGAGGCCTTTTGGGCATGGGTCGATTCTACCAGAGGGAAGATTTTGCCCAAATCCAAACTAAGTGAGGCTTTGACTTATGCGCTGAACCATAAGGAAGAGTTTATGAATTATCTTAAGGACGGCAACTGCTCCATTTCAAACAACCTTGCAGAAAATAGCATTCGTCCCTTTACCATCGGACGTCGAAATTGGCTTTTTAGCGGAAGCCCGAAGGGAGCCTCGGCCAGTGCGGCCGTTTACAGCATCATCGAAAGTGCTAAAGCAAATGGTCTTAATCCATATAAATATCTTCAATTCATCTTTAGCCAATTGCCGGGAGTACAGTTCGGCCAGCACCCAGAATTTCTTGACGATTACCTTCCGTGGAGTCCAGAAGTTCAAGAAGCCTGCAAATAGAGCAAAACTCAGTTTACTTGAGATTTTGCTCTTTTTCTATCCACCAAGTTATTAGACGCTTACGTTTTAATTGAATTGATAGGTAGAATCTATCCATAAAAGCGAGGGACGAACATCAGGAGAAACCATTTCGACAAGATTTGCGATACAACCAGAAATATCATACGGTAAATTAATACTATATTTACGTTAGCAACCGTAAGGGTAGATGGGAGTCTGATCATATTGGAAAATAAAAAAGCAGAAACCATTAAGTATCTGGAAGATACGATAGCTAAAAAAGTATGGGATCAAAGAAGTGAAGAAAGCGTCAAACGGATCATTGCGATGATAAAATCATATTGATGATTGAACTAGTAACCTTTATTGATTACCCCTTACCAAAACAGGATATATGTACTGCGCAGAAAACAGGGATAGAGCTAGAATGGTATAAGAAAAGGGAAATATAGGAAGGGTTGGAAAAGATGTGTATAATCTGCGAGCCATACTATCATCCAGTCTGCTAGGGGTTATAATAGGGTTATTTCCGCTTGCGATGGAAGGGCAGACTACACCTGCTGTGTACAAAAATGAAATGATCCCTGCCGTTTTTGTTCCAGAAGAGCAAAAGGCCGAAACACCTGCTTCCTCTTTGCCTATTGCAGATAAAGAAACCTTAAACGAGAAGCCAATGAATCAGGCAAGTGAGGAGAAAGTGGTAGACCAGCCAAAGGAGGAGCCAACGGTTCATGCAGTACCTGAGCAGGAGAAGAAGATGCCAATGGATTCACCGGCTTCGGTAGAGAAGAAAAAGCTACCTGTAACTCCACCTCCAAAGCGACCTGAGAAGTCGATAGAGAAGGTATCTTACCTCCGGTTGTAACAGTACCAAAAAAGAAGGAAACCATTGCCCCTCCAGCACCATCAGCACCGGAACCAGCCGAGTCTGTCCCTGCTGCGGTGACAGAAAATACCCCTTCGCCTGAAAACGACACCTCGCCGGTGGAGCATAAGGAACCGGAAAGTGTAGTAACTAGTACTTACTCTATTTCACCAGATGGAGAGATTCGATTCCATGAGCAGGAGCTTGGTGATGGTGAAGAGAGTGAGGATATGATAGATCCATAAGAAACTGATGAAGCAAATAATTGAAGTGAAATTATGAAGAAAACAGCAATCTCATTACTACTCACCTTCCATCTAAAAAAGACTGGAGTTAGTTCTCAATGTAACTGACAATATAGCGCCTATCGCCACCAGGAAAGCAGATGTTCCTTACTATTCATTGAGGGAAAAGAAGTGCAGAATAGAAACTAGAAAAAATCATATATGATGGTGAATACTGCTCTAACACTCAACTTCATTTTTTAATTCCCAATTAATATTTTCATGATATCATGTACCATAAGTAAATGATAACTTATAGGTGGAGATGACGATGAAGAAGAAATGGTTTTGGGCATCGATTACTGTTTTGGTAATTATTTGTGCGGGGGGATTTGCCGGTTATAACTATGTTATTAACAAAGCATCGGAAAAAATAGCTGAAGAACTATCGAGTAACGAAGAAATCATGAAAGATCTTAATAAAATAGCTGGTTCCAATGAATTATCTAATGAAATATCTAATGAAATATCTAAAGCGGAACTTTTGGCGGACGTAGATCAAGAAACTGATACACAGGACAGTATGGAAAAAGAAAGCCCAAAAACAGGTACATCAGACGGTACGACTAATAAATCCGATCAAAGCACAAGCAATCAAAACAGTAAAGGTACTAACCAATTCGCTAGTAAACAGGATGCAGTTAAATTTGCGATGAGTCGGTTTTCAGCTGCAGAAATTAATCGTTTTAGAAAAATGGCTAGTGATGGTTTGACTGTAGAAGAAAAGAAAGAGCTAATAGCAATCGCTTATTCTAAATTCTCTGCTGCAGAGATTGAGGCTGTGAAACAAGCGGTTTCTCAATAATCAATTATTAGAAGGTTATTCATTTTTGAATGCCTTTTTATTTTTGCCCGCCTCCGGGGGTGATACCCCTTGGGTAGGGGGTCTGACCCCAGTTGATTTTACCCATGCACCATTCCTTTCAATGAAAAAAGCCCCTTGGAATCCCAGAGGCTTTTTATGATATCAAACCAGTTGATACTTCTGTTTTATATACCACCAGAGGATCATAGTTGTTACAATAGGTAAAAGGACTATTGGATGAAACATTGCATATACCAACAACACTACTGGAGCCAATAGGACTCTAACCGTCATTTTTAACATTTCACTGTCAGCAATGAGCTGAGCAATTGGCGGAGAATATTTATAATACAGCTTTACAAAGCCTTTGGGCAACAGGCTATTGATGAAAAAATAGTCTTTGATGTCGATAAGGATCAAGACATTGATATATTTGATGTAGTGGCAGTAGCTAGAAATTTTAACAAATAAGAGAGATAACACAAGCGTTCATAGGTTGTGCTGTACCAAAAAGAAGGCCTGAACTCCTCCCGTACGGATGAGGATCAGGCCTTTTTGCTTTTCGTTCGACCAGTGCCCTGCTGAATAGGCTTTGGGTTTCCGCCACTCTATGTTTCCTTCCACCCATGGATCGCTTTGGTCATCTCGGCAATCGAGGTGGTCAAATTATCCATCTTGTTTTCCACCCTTGTGAGCAAATACCAGGAAACAAAAATGGGGAAACCCAGATTGCCGATCAGTGGAATGAGGTCCAACTGTTCCATAGGGTCTCCCTCCTTTGGGTTATTCGACAGGTGCCTGTCACCTGTCGAAACCGGATTACTCTTCAACGCTAAAGTCAGTGACGGTCCGTTCCGTAATTCCAGCATCTTTAATGGATGCGATGTCGAACAATCCTCCAATGGCTAGAACCGCTTCCATCTGGGCTTTCACCGTTGCGGATGTAAGATCTGCTTTGGGAGCGGGGACGTCCAGCTTTAAGGTTTTTCCGTCCAATTTGTTGAAGTACAGAGAGATGAGGGATTCGTTAAGTTCACGAGGCATGAGGTACACCTCCTTTCATTAGGGGATCAAATCGAGGAACTGTCTGGGGAGTCAAGATGAAGATTAGCCAAGAACTTCGATGATTTCTTGATCCGTGGAGAGAATGACTTGATCGAGAGGCCATTCGGATAGGGCTGCCATGGCTTGTCCGAACGCGTGGGCGTTCTCCAGGGTAGCATTTGCAGCATTGACGTTCTTGTAGATGCGGGTCTTGCGGATGGCCTTGCCATCGGGGCTCATTCCGCTGATGAAGACGAGCTTGATTTCCTTGATGTCACGGGTCATTAGCATGTGGTTCACCTCCTTTCTTTGATACTTTTATACTATCATCTTTCTTTTTTTTGTAAACAATAAAATATAATATTTTATAGTTTTTGAGTACAAAGTTATTTTCTAGGAGTTCCCGTTAAATTCACTTTAAAATCCAGCTCATCCCATTCTACGGTGTAGCCCAAGGCCTCGGCTACCTTTCGAATGGGGGCAAAGGTCGTTCCTTTATCAATATAGCCCATGGCAATCGGATTTCCGTTTCGGCAGATGGATACGTGACGGTGGGGGGATTCGAGGTCTTTCATTAGGCGGGACCAAGGAAAGAGAGGGCCAGGACAGTTGGGTTTATTCACGGAGTCTATTTCATAGTGCCCAATAATGTACTCACGGGTCATAGGGATGTTCCAGCGACTAGCGATTTGGCGGATAAGCCAGAGCCCGGCTTGATACTGTGCTTCGTCAATGGCTCCGCCTCGATCTTTTCCTTCAAATTCAATAGTGATGGTATAACGGTTGGGGTTGCTGCCACGAAGAAGGATTTGTTTAGCTGAGGGCTTTAAGATCCGTCCATTGGTCCAGGCGCCATCGGTTTCCTGGACGTACTGGTGGATCTCTCCTTTCTTGCCCACTCCATAATGGCTGCTTACTTTGCTGTTGGGGTGTTGGAAGTGCGCTAGAGTTCCCGCTAGCGACCCGGCCATCGTATGTAGCACGATGAGCGCAGCAGCGTGCCTGTCACCACCCGGGTTTTGTCGAACGTTAGGCGTGAAGTGAGGGCTGGGTTTACATTCGATATTAAACATGGGAAGTACGCTCCTTTTTAAATTGATGATAAAACTGGGTAGCCGCGGCAATGTGTCCCGGGGGAAAGATCCCTTTCCAAAGCTGGAAGAGGGCTGGATCATGAACTCTTAACAGGACTTGACCTATCCTTGTCATCATGATCAAGGCCAGCTTTTTCTCGACCACCATGAAAAGGTCGGTATGGAAGGATAGATCGGTGAGAATTTCTTCAGTTTGCGCATTTACAAGGATTGCAATTGGACCCGTATGGGCGAGGTGAAAGGGAGCGGAAATGAGTTCGCCTAACTCGTTATGATATGTAAAGGTGCCAGCGTGAAAATAGCACATGGTCTCTCCCATCTGTTCGATATGTGGCCAAGTTGAACGAGGGGAATGAGGTTTCAAGAGTTCAAGAGCTAATAGATTCATGAGAAAATATCTCCAAGGGTCATTTTTCGATAGTCCTTCGGTATGCTCGTTCATTTCTATTTGGTTCATTTGTCTTTACCTCCTAGAGAGATGGTTTGGATTCGTTGTACTGTCTGAATTTATAACTGCGTTACATCATTTGGACAGCACGAGGAAAACTTGTTGCTTGGCGCGAGCCAAGTTTTCTAGGAAGCATTCATGATGATAGGATTGGAGGCCTGATTCTGGTGTAGAATACAGTCCCCCATTGAGGAATGAAGCGACCGTAAGAGAACAGGAGACGCACATCTGTCTACCATATTGTTTCAGTCTAATCATGCTAAAGTTCCCCCAATGCTTTTTTCAGATCATAGAGTTGGGCTTCTTGCTCAGGTGTTAGCTTACCGGGATCTTTCGGAGGGCAATGGATCTGTCTCCAGACATAGATAGGGACATCGGGAGGACAAGGCGGAATACCGTCTGGGTCTTCATAGGGATGTGGTGCTGGAGGAGGAGAAAGAGGAGTGTTCCACTCGTTCTGGAGAGCTTTATGAAGATAAGCGGCAAATCGTTCTTTGTCTCGGGAATATCTTATGCATGTCCGGATCTTATTCAAGTATCCTTGGTCCGTGTAGCGGGGGTGATCTTTCCACTTCATGTATATCGTTTCTATGCTTTCCTTACGGAGGAGAAGTTCGGGATTCGATTGAATGGCTTGATAGAGGATCGGTGGAAGGGAGAAGATCGGTAGATCGGTTGGTTGCTTAGGCAAGGTCGTGATGGGTGAGCGTGAATCAGGCTGAACATCGTTATCCGGTGGTTGTGGCTTGTCTAAAATGGGGGCGTTAATCTGTTTGCCATTAGGAGGATCGACTTCCCGTTCAGGAGCGACCGTATCCTCTTCAATAGGGAGAGACTGTGGTGAGCTAGAGGTACAAGGAACAAAGTCATGGTCGTAGTCTCGGAGTGCGGTCAGTGGCAGGAGTGCTTTTTCCGGACAGTTTTCGGGGTAGAGGTAAACGGTAACGAGACATTGGTTCGTTCCGGGTGTTTTTCTTAAATCGATCAATCCATAGTTCCATAATGGCCGGAGAATCTGATTGTAAAATGTAGAGTTACCGACTTTAAGTCGCTTCGTTAGTTGAGTCAGGGAAAAGGGTAGAACGGTGGGGGCTGTCGAGTGGAGCTGATCTTTCCAGCTGTGGAAGTTTAGCCAAGCTAAGAAGGCTTTTTCGCCTAACTTGGGGAGCCAATCGGACAGGGTAAACGGATAAAGGGGAAGATAGGGGAAAGTAGAAAGCGTGGACATAAGGTAACCTCCTGAAAGTGGGTGTTAGGGGAGTGGATCTTCTTGGACAAGCTTCTTGAGCGTTTGGATGATCTGGCGACGCTGTTCCTCATCTTTGGCTTGGGCTGCATAAAAGTACAATTGCTCGAGAAAGTCTTCGTGATTGAGAGGCAAAGGTATCCAAAAGTCGGGAAGAAGAAGCTGAGGCGCTGTATGTAGGGGGTGAGAGAACTTAATTAGGGTCTTCAGAGATAAAGTTCCTTGCTGTTCAATTTTTTGGACATATTGAAGACTGTTGTTCAAGCTTTTTGCGAGTTCTAGCTGCGTATACCCTCGTCTTTTTCTTAATCTGCCAATATTCTCGCCAATCATTCGACGCTCGTCCATATGAATCACTCTCCCCATTTCACTTTAGAAAAAAGATGCAGAATTGAAAACCAACCAAATGGTAGTATTCTGTGTGAAGGGATTCACAATGATAGAGTGAGGTTCCTACAGGAGCCGTCCCCGATTGGGAGAAGAGATGATCTGATCATCAAGATCTTTTAATCTATCTATTATTTAAGTCTTTTAAATATATATTTATATAAATAGACTCTCCTGAAGGAGAGATTAGCTGTTTATAGATTCCCATAGGAGGAGAATAGAGATAAGAGAAAGGGTCCCCAGTGAGGAAAGTTGGGGTCATTCCTTATTGGGGAGAATCGGGAGGTAACCAGTCCTTCTCCTGAGACAGGAGAGAAAGTGCCTTATTGTGTTAGGGCGTTTCGTTAAGAGAAGTAGTAGATGGGCAAAATCCGCTCTCCTAGGTGGGGAGTGATATCCATTGAGTGCCTGTCACCACCCGGATTTTGTCGAGAAACGGAACGATCCCAGAACGGGAGAACGTGCTAAGTAAGGGGACCGTTCACAAAGAATAGTCCTTCTAGTTGGGAGATGTATTCCGTTTTAAGAGTAGCCTTTAATATAAGAGAAACTCTCCTAAACGAGGAGGAACTTCGGGGGAAAGAAACAAGGGTAACTATGAAAAGACTCTACGCACTATTACTATTAAAATTAAGTCTTAATGACTACCCATAAGAATAAAAGATAGGACGAATGGGATATGTTCTTATAGGCTTAGGTATTGGTAATATCTTCTATAGAATTCGACAAAAATATAAATCGTACGACAAAGGCAAAATCATTGAAAGATGATGACGCAAAGCTAGAGGGGCTAACCCAGCCACACTGATATGCCAGCCAGCTGCCGATAAAACGGCCTGTTCGATTTATTTTTCAAAATAATATAAGGAGGGCCGTTAGTGATTTGATCGAACTCATTGATTTTTCTTACTCAAATCGATAAAGGCAAACCTATGGAAACTTAGGGACGCAAAACTAAAAGGGGCTAAATCCAGAATATCAGGATAAGCCAGCCAGTTACCGAAAGGAGAACCTATATGAGGTTTACTAAATTAATTATGATTTCAGCGCTAGCAGCAGCGATCTCGTTTAGTGGATTATCTGGAGAAGTGTATGCTAAAAATGAGACTACCAATAAACAGCAACAAAAAGTTGTGACTGAAAATGATATAAGAACAAAATACTTTCCCTTGTTTAAACAGCTAGAAAGTGAAGCGAAATCAAGTCTAAACAAATTAGTTTCAGATGCATTATCAGGAAAAGGTAGTTTTTCAGAGATAATAGCTAAAGGAAGACAGCTTCGGGAAGATATAACTTTAAAGTTTAACCAGTTGTTGGAAGAGATGGAGAATGAACTCGTAGCTGCTGGTTTAAACACGGATTTAGTGTCCGAAGCTGAAGAAGAGTTTAGTAATCAAAGCCTTATTCAGAAAGAGAAAATTAGAAAGAAATTTGATCAGTGAGATAGAAAATTAATTCTCGATTATTAGCCGTCCGAAAGGACGGCTTTCTTTGTTGATTCTGACTCTGTACTATGTTTTCTTGAAGTTGAAAGAATAAGCAGCAATTGGAAAGCAAACATAGAAGATGAAGGGATACATTGAAAATAATTAGAATAGGATTATTAATTACGTTCACATAAAAAGGTTACTTTGAATTGATAATATATGTATTAGGTAATGGTAATATAGTATAATTTTACTAGAAATTTATACTCACTCAAGGGAAAAGGTTTAAATATAGTAGAAAGGAACTAGCTATATGAAAAGAAAAATCATTATTTCTGTACTTTCTTCAATATTTGTATTATCAGCCATAGGAGTAGCAAGCGCCAATCATGGCGTAATTAACGATCATTCATACAGTTATTGTAACGGAGGAGTTAAAGGTAATATAAGCAATAAAGGAGAAAGGATATACCACGTTCCTGGTGGTCAGTTTTACAATAAAACAAAAGCGGAGTATTGCTTTAAAACGACTGAACAAGCACGTAAAGCTGGATTTAGGGCTTCAAAGAAGTAGGATAAGATTTAGATTGTGAATGTCCGCCTCTGGGGATACCCCCCCTCAGGTTAAGTAACTTGAAAGAAGTTGAGACTTTAGGTTAGGTCTGACTATCTATAAGTGATCAAGCCTAATTTAGATTCAAGTGATATTCGTATGGAGGTGTTACATGGAGGGAGATGCTAGGGTTACAAAGGGTAGTTCCTTTGTTAGCCTATCGTAATATATAACCAACTTTTATCGGAACTTTGCCCGCTTCGGGGGTGATACCCCTCGGGTAGGGGTCTGACCCCAGTCGAAAAATGTCGTTGATTACAAGGTTATTTAAGTAACGAATGGTGATATAAAACAAGGTCTAACTGTATAAAGCGTTCAGGCCTCATTTAGTATATTAGCTTTTTGAAAACCAATGGTAGGAAATTAATTGATAGGAGTAGAGAAAAATGTATAAGAAAATGAGAAGAAGGAAAGCAGCAGCTCTTTATTGGATGGGCAGCATCTTTCTTTTGTTTGGCTATCTTTCGGTCTGCTGGATCTTTTCTAGTACTTGAGGAAGAACCAAAGAACGCGGATGCCATTATTGTCTTAAGCGGAGGATCGGATAAGGCCATGATGTTTCATCGCCAACTATATTTTTCCTATTTTGAACAAACAATAGATGTTACGTTTGTATCCCCATAAAGCTGCGTGTGCAGCTTTTTTTGAATAAGGTTATTAACTTAGTAGAATAACCCATACACAATAAAATAGAAACGAATATACTGAACAGAATTTTAGATTATTAATTTTAATAAACCAACAGGCTCTATGGTCACATAACCAAAAGGAGATCACATAATGCCATTTACCCATGATGGTTTTGTACTGATATTTCATACGAAAAGGTGATAAAATGGGGACAAGAAAGAAAACTGCTAGTAATAAGAAAAATAAGTGTGTAATCGGGCCATTAAATGAACAAAAGCGTAATAGGAAGGCATTTCTAGTTCGTTTAAAAGCAGCACGCTCCCAAATGAAACGTCCGCTCCTTAATCAACCATGCAATAGCGATGAGCGATTGTTTTTAAAGAAAATCGGGAATTTTTCAAAGGGGTTGCCGCATAATAGACTTGGCGAGGTTGACCTCTGTGCCTACAACGCCTATATTAAGGCGTTAAAGACGGGTGACCCGAAAGACTTTGAATCCATCCCTCTAGGTGGTGTTGCCAAGCTAGCCAATCCACAAGCCGCATATGTATTTGATCTTATTGGTCCAGATTGTCACCATTTGGGTCTCGATGTTCCGCCGGCCTTCAGCAGTGCTTGGGAGGCAAGTGAAATGGCTGAAATATATTGGCAGGCCCTGACCCGCGATGTACCTTTCACAGATTACGACACTAATCCGCTCACCCAGGCGGCCGCTGTTGACCTCTCTAGATTTTCCGATTTCCGTGGACCGAAAGTGAATGGAGCAGTCACTACGGGGACCTTGTTCCGTAGTGCTACTCCTGGTGATATCGTTGGGCCTTATCTCTCACAATTTCTCTGGAAGGACATACCGTATGGAGCCACAACGATCATTCAGAAATATCATACTACAGTGTCCGGTTCGAACCACATGACCTTGTATGAAGAATGGTTGAATATCCAGAACGGCTCATCTGCAAGATCCCCATTATATGACCCCACTCCTCGATATATCCGAAACGGCCGTGATTTGGGCGAATATGTTCATCAGGACTTCACCTACCAGTGTCCTCTTTCCGTTTGTTTGATTCTGCTCCATTTTCCCAAAGAAGCACTATCTTTAGGCAACCCATATAGGAATTCAGCCACGCAGATCGGTTTTGTTACCTTCGGTGCCGCCCATATTCTTGATTTGGTTGCTAAGGCGGGTCGAGCAGCACTAGGAGCGGCCTGGTTCCAAAAATACCTTGTTCATCGCAGACTTCGGCCTGAGGAGTTCGGAGGACGTGTTCACAACCATTTGATATTGGCTGCCAATTACCCGATCCATTCAGAACTTCTTCATTCTCAGGCGATTTCCCAAGTGTTTAGCAAGTATGGCAGCTACCTTTTGCCTATGGCGTATCCGGAAGGCTGTCCTACCCATCCGGCCTATCCCGCAGGTCACGCTTGCATTGTTGGGGCAGGGGTTACTATACTTAAGGCATTTTTTAACGAATCATTTGTTATCCCCAATCCGGTGGTACCCAGTTTTGATGGCCTCACGTTGCTTCCTTACTCAGGCCCGCCTTTAACGATAGGCGGGGAATTAAACAAACTTGCCGCCAATATCTCTATTGGTCGCGATGCAGCGGGTGTTCATTGGCGCTCTGATGGGATCGAAGGTCTTAAGCTAGGGGAAGCTGTTGCAATTGGGATCCTTCGGGACTACCGGAAAACCTACAATGAGGAGTTTAACGGTTTCTCTTTAACTAAGTTTGATGGGTCTTCGATAACAATTAAATAGTTACACGGAATAATTAAAACGAAATAAAACGTGTATTTTTAACATTGGGGATTTGCTGTAAGCGTCAAATACTACCCAGCGCGCCTAGCAAAGCTAGCATAACTAGCTGATGAAAGTTCAGCCGGGGTAGGGACCAAGCCGCCCCGTAGCTAGTAGGCAGACGTCGGCGAAATCCGGCGGCTGAAGCCCTGTGCCCGCCTCGGGGGATAACCCCTCAGGTAGGGGTCTGACCATGGTTGAATTTTGTCGAAGCCCTCTCAAGAGCCTTGTTCTTGAGAGGGCTTCTTTTTCATTTAGATAATCCCCTAACAAAACCTGCATTTTGTTACTCTATTTTAATTTCCTCATTTTTGCCAGGATAACTCATGGGGTATTTATATTTTAATATTAAGTTTTTTTGCCTTTTTAACGACAGTGGATTGGTCAATTTTTAATACTTCTGCTACTTTCCTTGTGCTTTTATATTGGTGAAAAGCAGATAGAAGCAAGCTCCTTTCTAATTGCTCAACCGCTTCTTTTAAAGGGATAATCTCTAGTTTTTTGTCTTCAGCTGTTGGTTCGATCACTTCATGGATTTTTGAACTTTCAATGGTTTCGCCAAAGGTATTTATAACTAATCTCTCAATCATATTCTGTAATTCTCTGATATTTCCGGGATAATCGTATTTATGTAACAGTTTTAAAGCTTCATCTGATAACGTTTTTTTCGTTCCGTATTTATTATTGGTTTTCTTAAGCAATTTACTTATGAGGGGGAATAGATCTTCTTTGCGATCCCTAAGTGCAGGAATGGTTATGGGGACAACATTTAATCTATAAAATAAATCTTCTCTAAACTTACCAACTTTTGCAAGTTCCTTTAGATTCTTGTTTGTTGCTGCGATTACTCTTGCTTTCACTTCAAAGGTTGTAGATCCACCAATTCTCCGAACTTTTTTCTCGTCCAAGACGTGAAGAAGTTTGACTTGTAGACTTAAAGGCATATCTCCAATTTCATCAAGAAAAATGGTGCCGTTTCCGGCTATCTCAAAAAGACCTTTTTTGCCATCTTTTGAAGCGCCGGTAAACGATCCTCTCTCATACCCAAAGAGTTCAGATTCGAGAAGGTTTTCGGGTATGGCTCCACAATTAATCACGATAAAGGGCTCGTCTTTCCGTCCACTATTAACATGTACCATGTTGGCCATAAACCCTTTTCCGACACCGGTTTCGCCCAATAATAAAACGGTTGCATCAAGATTGGCAACGTGGTTAATTTGCTCCATTATCTTTCTCATAACCGCACTGTTATAGAGTCCCTCATGGTCTTTTTCTCTACCGATTCGTTTATTTAATTCATGTTTGAACCATTCGAGTTCAGTTTCCAATAGTTGGAGTTCCGTTTCCAACTTTTTTGTTTCTGTAATATCTCTTGAAATATTGATGATCTTGTCTATTTTCCCGCCCTTATCTAATATCGGCGTGCCTGTAACTAATATGATTCTACCTGCCAATGTTTTTTGTATGATACTTACTCTTTTTTTGGTTTTAATGACCTCACAAGTAACGGATACATCGAAAATCCCTTTTTCCTCTAATATAAAAGCACTGTGTCCAATGATTTCAGACCGTTTTACACCAAATAGTTCTTCACAAGATTTACTGATTCTTGTAAAGACTCCATCCCCGTTGGCAATGGTAATGCCATCAAAGCTGACATCAAGGATTGAATTAAACTCTTCAAAAGCCAGCTTGTAGATCTCCAGTTCATCATCTCTCATCAGTAGACCCCCTTACCTTATATACCCTAAGTTTAGCAATCTTGTTGATGAAAAATTTCATCGGGTTTTGATGAAAATATTCATCAAAAAACACAAACAACTCTGAATAATAGCCTAAACCTTACTTTTATAGAATAAAAAAGACTGGCATGAATATTGCTTTAGTTATTGGGTGTAATATTGGAACTACTGAAAATATTATATCATTTGGATGGTGGTTGTTTGTAGGGGGCAATAAAAAAGGAAGGAAAAGAGACATGGAGATTAATATTAAGAGAATGATGAATGATTTTGAAAATATTATTAGGTACACAAGAACTCCGGAGAATGGCTGTACAAGGTTTTCCTATAGCTATGAAGATAAACAGGCAAGGGATTACCTGCTCTCCCAGATGGAGCAGCTAGGTCTTTCGATCAAGGTAGATGCAATAGGAAATATTAGAGCCAAGTACGGCAAGGAATGGGAGAGGCCCTCCATTATGATCGGTTCCCATATTGATACCGTTGAAAATGGCGGGAAATACGACGGACTAACGGGTGTTTTAGCTGGTTTAGAAATTATTCGAGTATTAAAGGAAGAGGAAGTTGAATTAAGCAGGCCTATCGAATTGATTATTTTTGCAGAGGAAGAAGGCTCGAACTTCGGGATTACCATGCTTGGCAGCAAAGTACTGACAGGAAAATACAGTTTAGAGGAACTCCAATCGATAGTCAATCCAGAGGGTATTTCGGTTTGCGAAAAAGTAAAGATATTTGGTTTAGATATAGATCAAATGGAAAAGAGCAGGCTTGGAAATGATGAAGTAGATGCCATGATTGAACTGCACATTGAGCAAGGGGCAGTTCTTGAAACACGAAATCAGTCAATCGGGATCGTACAATCCATTGCAGGCATGAAGACGTATAAAGTTATCCTTGAAGGAGACTCCAATCATGCGGGGACTACTCCGATGGATCTTAGATCTGATCCCATGGTAGGGGCAACAAGAATCATTTCTCATATCCGGAAAGCCGCAAAAGAACTAGCTCTCCCAACCACTGTTGCCACTGTAGGGAAAATAGCCTGTCAGCCCAATATGCCGAACGTCATCCCTAAGCTTGTAGAATTCTATGTAGATATAAGAGATGTAGAGGAAAAAGGAATTGAAATCGTGTCAAAAGAACTTAAGGAAATCGTCGATACGGTATCTCTAGAGGAATCTCTAAAGAGTACCATGGAGTTAATTGGGGCTTCGAACACAGTCAAACTGTCTTCAAGGATCATCGAAAACATTGAAGAGATGGCCAAAAAACGAAACGTTGATTATATCAAGATGCATAGCGGTGCGGTCCACGACGCAGCCATGCTCCATCGTTTGACAGATGTAGGGATGATTTTTATTCCAAGTGCGGGTGGAAAAAGCCACTGCCCAGAAGAATTCACAAGCGAGAGTGATATTCAAACAGGTTGTAATTTATTGCTTGACGTCGTGATCACTCTAGCGGCCAAGAAGAATGAAACGCAGAAGATTTGATTTTAAAAAATTTCTTTGAAAGGAGCAGTTAACAGATGCTAGAAAAGACTTTTGAGAGATTAGAAGAGATTTACCCCGAGATGATAAACATTAGAAGAGATCTTCATATGTATCCAGAGCTCTCACATCAGGAGGAAAATACACCTCAAAAAGTTGCTGATTTCCTACTCAATTTAGGACTAGAAGTAAGAACAGGCGTTGGCGGAAGAGGAGTTGTAGGGTTGTTAAAGGGAGGAAAACCAGGGAAAACGGTCGGGTTGCGTGCTGATTTTGATGCGCTGCCTATCCAAGAAGAAAATGAGGTAGAATATAAATCTCGGATTCCGGGTGTTATGCATGCATGCGGTCATGATATTCATACGGCTGCATTGCTTGGAGTGGCTAAGGCCTTGACGGAAGTGAAAGACAAGATTCAGGGAAACGTTGTATTCATTCATCAATTTGCTGAAGAAGTGATCCCTGGAGGGGCTAAGTCCATGATTGAAGACGGATGCCTCGATGGTGTAGATGTGGTTTTTGGAGCGCATGTATCTTCGATTCATCCGCTTGGCAAGATCGGAGTAAAAGAGGGATACGCCATGGCAGCGGGTGACACGTTTGAAATTGATATTTTGGGGAAAGGCGGGCATGCCGCTACCCCTCATTTGACAGTGGATCCCATTACGGTTGGAAGCCAATTCATCGTAAACTTGCAACAAGTAGTTGCAAGAAAGGTAGATCCTGTTAAACCGGCTGTGGTTTCTGTTGCAGCATTTCAAAGCGGTACAGGATTTAATGTTATACCAGATAAAGCAAAGATAACGGGCACAGTCCGAACTTTCCATGAGGATATTCGGGATATGATCGAAAATTTAATTGGCGAAATCGTGAACTCTACCTGTCATGGTGTTGGGGCGACCGCCAACTATCAATATGTCAGAGGTTATCCTGCTGTGAAAAATCATCCAGATGAAACCAAGAGGGTCGAAGAGTTGGCTAAAGGTCTTTTTGGAGAGAAAAATGTCCTTCAGATGCCGGCTCAAATGGGAATGGAGGATTTTGCCTATTATTTGCAAAAAGTTCCCGGCACCTTCTTTTTTGTAGGAGGGAACTCTGATCGAATGGAGGAGTATCCGCATCATCATCCTAAATTTAATGTGGATGAACGTTCAATGATTGATATCGGGAAATTGTTTGTTTCCGTTGTTTTTGATTACTTGTCAAATGAAACCTCATCGAATGAACAGTGGGCTTGAAAGAACGGTTAAGAGATAGACAAACTTACTAAGTTTAGAGGAGGAATAGGGTATGGAAGAGGTTATGCGTTTGGCTAACAGTACACCGGTTTGGATTATCTCTAGTATTGTTGTATCGATCGTCATCTTTCAAGCTTTGATTTTCCTAAGAATAGCGTCAAAAACAGCTCCGAGTATCGGAATGACGCAGGAAGAGACGAAAAGAGCCGTTAGGACAGGATTTATTAGCAGTTTAGGACCTTCATTCGGAATCGTTGTTGTGATTATTTCCTTAATCGCCGTACTCGGCGGTCCATTTACATTAATGAGAATCGGGATTATCGGTTCTGCGGCTACGGAGTTAACGGCTGCTGGAATAGGTGCCAATGCTTATGGCACTGAATTGAATTCACCGGATTTTGGAATGCAAGCGTTTACTACAGTTATCTGGACGATGTGTCTTGGCGGTACGGGATGGTTATTTTTTGCTGCACTAGCAACAAAATCGCTAGGAAAAGTTGAAAAGAAGATCGTTAGCAAAAATGCCAAGATGATGACCATCGTTTCAACTGCGGCTATGTTAGGCGCATTTGCCTATCTTGCCAGTCAGCAAATGGTAAAAGGTTACGGCGAGGCAGTGACTGCCATTGTTTCAGGGTTAACCATGATGGTGATTTTATCGTTTGCGAATAAGAGAGGAATAAGATGGTTATCGGAGTGGGCACTCGGTATTTCTCTAGTATTAGGCCTGACGATCGGTTATCTTTCGACATAATAAACTAAAATAGGGGGGATGTTTCATGGCTCATGCGAATCAGGCTGAAGTGACAACGACAAGTGTAGAAGTGGGTTCTCAATCCATCAGTATGGAAGAGTTTCATAGCAAGTCAGATTTTTGGGGACGTCTAACTCTTTGGATGCTTATCATCATGTCGTTTGTCCCTCCCGTATACTTTTCTTTCGTTTTGGGTTATCATCCCGGCTGGGGGGCAATTATAGGCGGACTGATCGGCTATGCGGCCTTTATTGGTATTATGTGGTTTCTGGAACCTATTACTTATTATCCGGTATTGGGAAAATCCGGAACCTATATCGCCTTCTTAACTGGAAATATAGCCAATATGTGTCTCCCTTGTTCTGCTGCAGCACAAGAATCAATAGGTGCCGAACCTGGTACAAAAAAAGCTGAAATTGCCGGTACATTAGGAATAGCGATTGCTTCATTAACGAATATAATCGTTATAATTGCAGTTGTTTTAGGAGGTTCATACATTCTTACGATTATACCTCAATCCATTCAAGATGCTCTCAAGTATATTCTTCCAGCGATATACGGTGGTGTATTAGGACAATTTTCTCTTAAAAAACCTTTATATGGGTTAGTAGCCTTTGTGATCGGCCTTGCCGTCTTTTTCTCTCCCATTTTTAGTTTGATTAAGATTGTTGTTTGTGTAGGTCTTACGATTACTGTAGTTCTATTCCTTGAAAAATTAAGATCGAAAACAGATTAATCGGCGCTTATCCCATTTAAAGCGAGTATTCGAGGAGGAGTTGCTCTGAGCATGAATAAGGACATCTGTTTTGCTGCTGCAAGAGATCTTGCTGATGCTATTCGGTCTCGTAAACTATCAGTCCGCGAGGTAGTCGAGACACATCTATCACAAAAAAAAAGAGTCAATCCGCATGTCAATGCCATTGTTTCACTTTCAGAGGAACAGGCTATGAAGGAGGCCTTCCAAGCAGATGAAAAACTGGCCTCTGGAGAGGAAGTGGGGCCATTTCATGGACTCCCCATTGCGATTAAAGATACTCACAATGCAGTCGGTTTCCCTACTACGTGCGGATCCCCGATATTGCGTGAAAATTATCCGGTTAAGGACGATATTATTGTTGAACGATTGCGGAGGGCAGGGGCTATTATCATCGGAAAAACCAATGTACCGGAATTCGCCACAGGAGCTCATACCTTTAATCAAGTTTTTGGGATAACCAGGAATCCGTATGAACTGAGCAAGACAGCAGGAGGTAGCAGTGGCGGTGCAGCAGTTGCGGTTACATGCGGCATGATTCCTTTCGCTGATGGCAGTGATATGGGAGGATCTTGCCGTTATCCCGCCAGTTTTAACAATGTTGTAGGCATGAGAACTTCTCCAGGCCGGGTGCCATACACAAAGCCTGCACTTTACTCTCCGTTAGGCGTCCAGGGGCCAATCACACGAAATGTGGCAGACGCATTCTTTATGATGTCGGTTATTGCGGGTCCTGATGATCGGTCACCACTTTCCATCGAAGAACCCGGATCAAAGTTTCTTCAACCTTATGACACGAGTCTAAAAGGGAAACGCATCGCATTTTCCTCTGATCTCGGCGGCATCCTTCCCGTAGATTCCGCCGTAAGAAGGAACCTTGAGGAACAGGTCAAAATCTTTAGTGACCTTGGATGTCATATTGAAGAGGCGTGTCCGGATTTGATGGATGCAGAGGAGGTTTTCCACGTATTGCGGGCTTGGGAGATTGAAATGTCCTATTCTGAACTTTTTGATAGATTCCACCAATTAATGAAACCCAGTTTCGTCTGGAATCTCGAGAAAGGACGGAGGCTTCGCGGCATAGACATTGGCCGGGCGGAAAACCTTCGCAGTCAAATATACCTCCGGATGCGTGTTTTCTTTGAACAGTACGATGCGCTCATCTTGCCAGTTAGCCAAATTCCTCCATTCGATGCAAATATTGAATATCCATCTGAGATTAATGGTGTACAAATGGAAAACTATATTGATTGGATGCGATCCTGTTATTATATTTCTGCTACAGGTAATCCATCCCTATCTGTACCTTGTGGATTCACTGAAGGCGGACTTCCTCTTGGCCTCCAAATCGTTGGTCCGCATCGGGCGGATTTTGAAGTTTTAAGAATTGGCTATGCGTTTGAACAGACTACAGGGTATGGAAAACAACGTCCAAAGATATCAATTGCAAATGATATATAGACGACCGTGGTAGAGTAAAGTCGCGAAAGTACTAATGGACAAAATTCGCAGAAAACTCAGCGGGTACTACCGATTCTATGGAATCACGGATAACGGACCGATGATGGATAAATTCTATGAGGAAACCAGAAACATCCTATATAAATGGTTGAATCGTAGGAGCCAGCGTAAGAGCTTTGATTGGAATAAATTCCTGCTGTTCTTACGCAAGTTCCCATTACCTAGACCTAGAGTTTTCGTAAACATCTTTGATCTCCCACACAATCTAGTAACTGACTGTAAATGGTAATGACGAGGAGCCGTGTGCGTTAATTGCGCATGCACGGTTCTGTGAGGGTTGCAGGTCGAGAGACCTACTTCTACTCGACCCAGTCGGAATTTGTCGATAGTCTATGTATGTAAATTTCTTTTTCGTTAAAGCCTAGAAGCTCTGTTTCTTAATGTGAGAATCAGGGCTTCTCACATATTTGGTTTAGTTTGGAAAATTGTTTGTGATTTTAATTTGTGAATTTTAATAAGAGGGGATCCAACTAATACATTTAAAAAGGAGTTTCTTAATTATTGGAGTTGATAAGTTATGGCTATATTAGTCACTGAGGAGCCGGCTATATTGGCAGTTACACGTGTATTGAATTATTAAATGCCGGTTACAAGGTCGTTGTTGTAGACAACCATTCAAATAGTAAACCTGAATCTTTGAAGCGAGTTCAGGAAATTACTAATGCCCACCTCGGGGTGATACCCCCTCAGGTAAGGGTTTGACCTCAGACGAAGTTTGTCGAATACACTCAAGAGCGTTGTTCTTTCTTTTTCAATTAGAAAATCCCCTAACAAACCCAATCTTTTGTAACGATAGTTTTCTATTATTAACATATCTCCCTAATGGTGCAAAATAAAAAACCAACTCTAGTTGGTTCCTAATTCCTTTTCTATAAATTTTTCAATTTCAAGGTTAAATTGCTCTACACCCTTTAATACTTCTTTAGCTAAATTTCTATCATAGAAAACCTCACTATTATAATCTGCATCTGATCGATAATCCATTAGTTTATTATATAATTTGGCAGATTCTTTGGTTATAAACCCTTTGTTAGCTAGTTCTTTATTAACAAAGCCTCTAACATGAGTATGTTTATTTATATATTCACCTCTGATAATTAACAGAGCAGATACTGTTTGAAATGCAGAGTGATATAAATTACTAATGCAGCTATCATACCTTCCGCTCTTATAGTCATCTTTAGCCGAGGACAATTTTTCTTTTGCTTTTCGCAACATGGCCCTGCTTGCTTGTTCACTGTAGGACAATTTCTATTCCCTCTCTTTCAACATTAAGTTTTAGTAAGGGATTTACATACTCACCCGATTCCCAATCTTTATCATTAAAATACAGACAGCTTAATGTAATGCCATAATCAATGCTTATATCGGCTGATATATCTGACAATTTTGCTCTATCATTTATTGTTTTTGGTTTTTCTGTGAGGACCAACAAATCAATATCTGAATACTTTTCATCGTTGCCTCTTGCTTTTGATCCAAATAAAATGATCTTTTTTACCTTTAAGTCATCTTTGATTTTTTGATATAAGCTTTGTATTGCTGTTTTTTCAAGTTCAGAGATGTTTGTAAGCATGTCCACACCACCCTTAACAATATTATTATTTAGTCAATACCACCATTATTATAACATAGGGTACAAGTTATTATGGAAATAATATTCCTTTTCTTTACAATTTCCTGATTGTCAACGGCTATTTCAAAAACAGCTGTTTTAGAAGTAAAATACCTGAAAGCTGACTTGATTGCCTGACTCGTGCGTATTCCGGTCACTTTGACCACTCAATGGTAAGTTATTACCATCTAGTCCGAAAATCTTTGCTCGCCTCGGGGATCCTCCCTTGGGTAGGGGTCTGACCCCGTATCTGGATTTGAAAGAACGTTTATATTTCTCCTGTTTTAAAATCAACGATTTTATTGAAAAATATGAAACAGGTATTGAAAATTTCACCTATACCCTCATTTTTTTAACAATGGGAGCCAGACCATAAAGACTCCTTTTTAGTGGATTTCGTATGGAAGAGGTTTTTACTTTTTTTTTCATCTGGAGGTTGATTTATCCGTGCGTGGCACAACTCGGGATTTTTTTCGATGGTGAAAGGCCTGATCCCATCCATATCGGATGAAGGATCAGGCCTTTTTCTGCTTATCGGGTTTCCGAGATTTGTTCGAGTGATTGATGATAAAACGGTCATGTATCCGGATAAAAAAGATCGTAACACCGGGCTTCTGCTGCAACGGATTACGGTCTTTTCAAGTTAGGGTTCTTGATCGAGTGGAAACTTTCGCTTTTACCCACCCAACACTTCTTGCCATACCTCAGCCAGCTCTTCAATGGCTTTTTTACCGTTGCCAGAGAAGGAGGAACCATGCATGGTTGCAAGCGTTTTTGGACGGAGTTCGGCAAGGTCACGTAAAATTCGATCCGTTTTTGAATTGTATGGAATATAGCCAGCAAGCGGTCCTTGTTCAAATCCTTTCAGGGTTTCGCGGCAGCGGTCCGCCAAACTTTCTGTGGTTAAAGGTTCAACGTCACCGTTATGATGGAAGAGGTCAGAAGTTAATAAAGTCCGGTCTCCTTCTTCATAGAACAAACCAGCATCCCAACCGTGTGGGACGTGAGGTGTACTTATATAACGCAATTGTTTCTTGCCGATGCTGAGTGCTTCATTATGTTGAAGCATACGAGCAGGACGGAGGGCAAAATCATTAATATTGACCATTCCTCCCACAAACCCCGTGACAGCTTCTGATTGGGGGGCTAATTCCAGCCACTGGTTAAGGGACCCGCATTCGTCCGATTCGAAATGGCTGAAACCAATCCACCTTAACCGGGTCGGGTCAATGAGACGGGCCACAGCCTCTCGCATTTCTGGAAAGAAGGCTTTCAATCCAGTTGTAAACAAAAGAGGTTCATCATCCCGAATGAGAAACTGATTAAACTGCATCTCAATTTGTGGTACAAAGATAGAAATTCGAAAGATATCAGGAGCAATTTCATCGATTTTTGACATCTCATGCCCTCTCCTTTCAATGATCTAACAATACTTATGAGTGACAGTGCTCCCTTTCACAACTAGACTTGGATTTCAATTCCATATTGGGCAGCGATCGAATTCAACTTTTGCACATCTTCAGGACTTGGGGGACCGATAGGAACTGGTGGCATATGTTCCGGAAGAGGAACACTCAGTTCCTTTACAAAGTTTTCAAAGCCAGATGGGTAAGCAAAAACCAGGACTTTAGCTTGTTCCGTTTTCAAGGAAAAGGTGTGTTGGATCCCACTAGGGGCATAAACATAGGTTCCTGGACTCGCATCGATAGCTTCATCTCCAACATAGTAGGTGACTTCACCTTCAAGTACATAAAACGCTTCATCCTCACGAGTATGAATGTGGGGCGGTGGCTCTAAACCTTTCCGTTCCTCCATTTGAACCACAGCGTATTGACCTTGGGTATCGGCACCATCTACTAAAAAAGAGGCCTTTATCCCGCCTAAGAATAAGAACGTGTTGTCTTTAGAAGCCTTTCGAGCAAAAGGTACATGAACCATCACAATCCCCCAATCCTTAAAGAATATAGCAGCTAGAATCATTTTATGGCACGTCAAAGTATTTATTCTTAATAACCGTTCGACAATAAGAACGGGAATCTTTAGCGAAGGAGCGGCTGTCAAGGCTGCTCCTTTTTTTACTGAACTATAGGCAACAATAAGGGGATCTTGTTCTATTATTTTTTAGCTAAAAATAATTTAGGTAAATATTGGGGGTAAGGTTGAATTCGCAACCATCCGTAAGATTTGGGAGAAGTTGAACTTAAAGGGTTTTCTTCAACGTGCCCTAGAAGATACCAACATTGTGTCTCATCTCGATGAGACCATCTTTGCCATGGTGTTGAATCGTCTTATGGCCCCATCTAGCAAATATGGACT
>NZ_JBEGDL010000011.1:0-216958 GCF_040813775.1 Ammoniphilus soli | reverse complement strand
AAAAACCACATTTTATTACAATTATTTTTTCAGTGCTGTTAGCTTGATGGGCATGTGAGGTGGCCCATAAATATCAAAAAAGCATCATGATTGATCTATTAGGTATAAACGATAGTAAGAGGATAGAGGAATTGGATCGTTTAGGAGTAGACTTGGTATCGCTTCATATTGGAAAGGATTCACAAAAGGAAAAAGCTTTCGATACAAGTCATTTTGCTCTTGTCCGTCCTTTCCCTCATATGGAGGTTACTGTGGCAGGGGGAATTAACTTGGAAACCTTCCCGGACATTATCAAGGAGCACCCTCAGGTATTGATTGTCGGCAGTGCTATTACAGGTGCAGCTGATCCTAAGGGGGTTTCATCCTTGATGAAAAAGCAAATCATTCAATCTACTAAAGGTTAAAAAGAGAGGGACGGATAAAACCTATGAAACAAACGATTGAAACCGTTGCTCAAGAAATACAAGAAGTGCTTTCCCGAATCGGTGAAGAAGAAGCGCTTCACTTTGCTCGTCAGTTGAATCAAGCCCAGCGGATTTTTGTAACCGGAGAAGGCCGTTCAGGACTCATGGGAAAAGCTTTCGCTATGCGGTTGATGCATGGTAATTATCCTGTCTATGTCGTGGGAGAAACGGTGACTCCAAGCATACAGCCGGAGGACTTGCTCATCGTGATTACCGGTTCGGGATCAACAGGGAATCTCTACAATTACGCCACCAAGGCAAGAGAAATCGGAGCGCATATTGGTCTGGTTACAACCAATCCGGAATCGAAGATCGGGGAAATCAGTGAGTTCACTTTAACGATCCCAGCCGCCACGAAATATCGTCGCCCAGGGGAACCGAGTACGATTCAGCCTCTTGGGAATCAATTTGATCAAAGTGTTCATCTCGCTCTCGATGCGATTATCATTTACGCCTTGAAAGAAAAGGTAGAAGGTGACCCGAACCAAATGATGCGAGAGCGGCACACCAATCTAGAGTAAAACGTAAACGCAGTTAGGAAAGGGAGTTTCTAAACATGGCTGATGTCATTGTTTCTTATGATCAATTAAGAGAACTATGCCGCAATAAATTGACTCAAGTGGGGGTAAACCCTGAACAAGCGGAGGTTGTGGCGGATGTTTTAGTACATGCAGATTTACGCGGAGTGCATTCCCATGGCGTGTTGCGTACAGAGCATTACGTTAAGCGAATAAAAGAAGGCGGAATTAACCCCAACGCAAATATTACAGTAAAAGATACCGGACCAGCATCCGCTATTGTAGATGGAGATGACGGGTTTGGACATGTCATTGCTAAGAAGGCAATGGAATATGCCATAGAACTTGCGAAGAAAAGCGGAATTGGAATGGTAGGTATCGTAAACAGCAGTCATTGTGGTGCATTATCCTACTTCGTCAACCAGGCGGCTGAGGAAAACCTCATTGGAATGGCTATGACCCATACGGATAAAGTCGTCGTTCCATTTGGCGGAGCGAAACCGTTCTTTGGTACCAATCCGATCGCCTATGGCTTCCCAGCCAAGCAGAATAAGCCGGTTATTTTAGATATGGCAACGAGCAACGTAGCCTTTGGGAAAGTTCTTCATGCTAGAGAAGCGGGTAAGCCTATCCCAGAGGATTGGGGAGTGGATGAAAACGGAGTCCCTTCCACGGATCCTCATCAAGTAAATGCCCTATTGCCATTTGCAGGAGCTAAAGGTTACGGAATGGCCATGGTGGTCGAGGTCTTTTCCGGTCTGCTTGTCGGAGCGGCTTATGGTCCACATGTGGTTCCCATGTATGGAGATTACAATAAGAAACGAAAGTTGGGCCACTTTGTTTGCGCCATCAATCCAGCCATGTTTACGGATCCGCAAGTGTTCTTGGAGAACATGGACAGCATGATCAGTGAAATCCATGAAACACAACCTGCTGCAGGATTTGATCGTGTCATGGTACCTGGAGAACCTGAACAGTTGAGAGAAGAAGAAAGGCTGGAGAAGGGAATTCCGGTTACGGAGACTGTCTATAACTATTTGGCGGGCCAATAATTTAAAAGCTAGGAGTTGGGGGAAATGACGCTACTGCAGCAAATTGAACAAAACGGAATCGTAGCCGTTATACGTGGGGCGAAGCCGGAAAATATTCTTTCGATTGCGAAGGCACTGCGTGATGGAGGGGTGAAAACTCTGGAGATCACGGTGGAAACTCCTAGGGTTCTAAGCCTCATTGAGCAAGTTTCAAGTGAATTGGGCGATGAAGTCATCGTAGGGGCCGGAACGGTTCTGGATCCGGAAACGGCGCGAGCTACCATTATGGCGGGAGCGAAATTTATCTTTTCGCCTACCGTTAATCCCGAAACTATCAGGATGGCCAAACGCTATGGCGTAATAAGCATTCCGGGGGCGCTTACGCCAACCGAAATCTTAACGGCTTATGAAAATGGAGCCGATGTGATTAAAGTTTTCCCGGCCAATGTGTTTGGACCTCGTTACCTGAAAGACCTTAAGGGGCCGCTTCCGCATATCCCGCTTATGCCGACGGGAGGCGTAGATCTAAATAATTTGGGGGAATACATCCGGGCTGGAGCGATTGCAGCAGGAATCGGAAGTAACCTTGTGAACACCAAGAAGACCATGGATGAAGCGTACCTAGAGCAATTGCGACAAACGGCAGCCCAGTATGTTCAAGAAGTTCATCGAGCCAGATCAGAAAAATAATACAAACGACGGAGGACAATCAGCCGGAATTACCGGCTGGAGGTAAAACAGATGTATATACTAACTATCGATACAGGAACCACGAACACTCGGGTTACCCTTTGGAAGGACCAACAACCGATAAGCAAGGCCTCAAGAGAGGTTGGAGTAAGGGATACAGCGGTTGATGGGAATAACCAAAGGTTAAAGGATGGCATCAAGCAAGCGATCGAGGAAGCAGTTAGCCAGTACGGTATCACGCTTGACGATGTCAGCTCTATCTTAGCTTCAGGGATGATCACCTCGAATGTCGGCTTGTATGAGGTTCCCCATTTGCAAGCGCCTGCTGGGTTTGAAGAATTAGCAGCAGGAATGGTGAAGGTTCGAGTTTCTGATTTTATTGATCGGGATATCTGGTTTGTTCCTGGAGTTAAAAACAACGTCAAAGAAGTCACACTGGAAAACTGCGAAGAAATGGATATCATGCGCGGGGAAGAAGTAGAAGTGGTGGGCTTGATGGATCGGTTAGACATCCAAGGTCCAGCTGTGTTTATTCTTCCAGGTTCCCATACCAAATTTGTATCTATCGATGAGCGGAACAAGATGACGGGATGTTTGACTTCTTTAGCGGGTGAAATGATTTCCATGATCACACATCATTCTATTATCGCAAATGCAGTCGACAAATCGTTCGTCAAGGAATTTAAACAAGAGCTTGTGATTAAAGGCTTTGAGTACAGCCAAAAGGTTGGAATGAACCGTACTTGCTTCACCATTCGAGTACTGGATCAATTCTCGGATTTAAGTAAGGACGATCTCGCTAATTTTTTGTTGGGTGTTGTGTTGGCGGATGACTTGAAGGCCTTGAAGCACAGCCATGCTCTGCATGTATCTGCAGAATCGAAAGTGTTTGTAGCGGGCAAGGACGCTTTAAGTGATGCATTTGAAGCGATTCTTGAAGAAGATGGATATTTTAGAAGCGTTCAAGCGGTAAATACGGATACCTTGAAGGATTTGGCTGGCCATGGAGTCATTCGGTTGGCACAAATGCGAAATGACATATAGGAAAGATGAACGGCAGTCACTATAGACCGCCGTTTTTTTAGATTTTCCGCAACAAATGAGCCAACAAGGCTGCCCTGACGGGAAGCTGATCAATTAACACATGCTCGTACTCGGCATGGGGCCCATCGCCCATCGGTCCGAGTCCGTCTAATGTAGGAATGCCGAGTGCAGCTGTAAAATTCCCATCGCTTCCGCCGCCTACAAAGGCTTCGGTTAATTCGATTCCGATTTCTTCCCCGCTTTGCTTTGCTAGGGTAAACAGCTTTTCGGTTTTTTCGGTGCGTTCCATGGGAGGACGCTCGATGCCTCCTTCTACGATTAGAGAAGTGCCAGTTACCTGTGGCTTCAATTCGTACAACAGCTCACTAATGCGTTCAGCTTCAGTCATGGTGGTAACACGAAGGTCAATAACCGCCTCGGCTTCCTCAGCTACCACGTTGACTCGCGTTCCCCCTCTTGCTATCCCGACATTGAGGGTCGTCCCTTTTTCATAATCGGTAAGGCTGTGGATGTAAACGATTTGCCGGGCTAACTCTTCAACAGCGCTGATTCCTTTCTCATGGTGATTCCCCGAATGGGTGGCTTTGCCCTTGATTTTCAATTTAAACTCTCCAACGCCCTTTCTGCTTGTTTTAAGGGCTCCTGATCCTGAAACAGCCGGTTCAGGGACCAGCACGGCTATACTCTTGCTTGCTTCCTCCTCAATCAGCTGTCGTGAGCTGGCACTCCCAATTTCCTCATCCGACGTGCAAAGGAAGACGATTTTGTGCTTCAATGGAACATTCAGTTCCTTGCAAGCTTTAACTGCCCATAAGGCCTGGATAATCCCTGCTTTCATATCGAAGATTCCTGGTCCATAGGCTCTGTTTCCTTCCACCCGGTAGGTTAAGCGGCCGATATCCCAAACCGTGTCCATATGACCCATCACGAGGATTTGCCCGTCTCCCTCGCCAAAGGTGAAACGAAGATGATTGCCGGTTTTCGTTTGGGGAAAAATATCCGCTTGAACCCCTAGATGATGCAGGAAAAGCTGTTGAAGCATTTTCCCGCAGCGATCCACTGCTTCTTTATCCTCGGAAGGGGATTCTGCCCGGACAAAAGCTTCGAGGTCGCCGAGTATATTCTCTTGATTATGCTTCAAATATGCGAGTACATCTGACAAAGGAAAGCACCTTCCTTGCTTTATATTTTCGATTAAATAAAGTATACCTTCGCTAAAGGGAGTAGGATACCCAATTTTGGAAGGGGAGGCAACTTTTTATAACGAAATGAGAAAAGTATATACTTCTTCGAGTTATCACCCTTATTTCGCATAAAAAGATTTCTCTAAAGGTGGTCGGGCTACCAGTATTTGCTTCAATAAAGCTTTTTTAAAAAGTCTGTTTTATTTTACTTAGGTTTTTATCTATACTAATAGGTATCGACGTTATTTAAAGAAAGGGTTATTACACATGTCAAACGAGTTTCGGATTTGTGATGAATGCCGGATGACCAATGTTAAGTCGCTGGCAGCTAAGTTGAAGAAGTTAGATCCTAGTGCGGAAATCAAGATAGGGTGCCAGTCTTACTGTGGAATTGGGTACAAGAAAAGCTTTTGCATTGTCAATGGAAAGCATGTGACGGCACCATCAGAAGAAGAGCTGTTGGCCAAAGTGGAGAAAACCGTACAGCGTGAAGCCAGGAGACAGGCTGCGAGTACGACTTAGTTAGGGAGAGGGGGCATTTCCAGGGAACGGTGGTTTCTATGGCAGTGGCCCCCTTTGGTCTTTATATAGATACAATAAACATTAACTGATGCAGCCGGTCTTCAACGATTTTCTTTTTTTGCTGAATTTCTTCTGTGGTTTCGGGGTGGCTTTCCAGCAAGCGGTTCAAGGATTTGAGTTCGGCATAGAGCTTAGAGAAATCTTCGATATTATTGATTCTTTTCGTATAGGCTTCCATTGGTGTCCTCCAGAATTGGCTATGCAGACTTTTATTTTATCCCCCTTTCCTAATTAAGGCAATGACAAGAACCGGGGAATTTCGACTTTTTTCTTTCAGTCAAACAGGTGATAATATAGAAAAAGATAGAGAGCTCGCTCGTTAGGAGGGAATTCATGAATTTAAAGCCCAAGATTAAGGGGAATTGGCTGGAAGTGACCATTGAAGCCTCATTAGAAGGAAAGCCAATTGAAGACTTACTAAAAGACGATTTATTTATTTCAGGACGCATGATCCAGCGTTTGACCAGACAGAAGGGAATTTACTTAAATCGTAAAATTCCATTTTTAAAGAAAAAAGTAAAGGAAGGGGACTTCCTGCGTGTGCTGGTCGGTGACAAGGATGAGGGTACGCTGGTTCCTGAGAATATACCCATTGATGTTGTATATGAGGATGAAGAGGTATTGGTTGTCAATAAACAGGCGGGTATTGTGGTGCATCCGATTAAGCCTGGACAAACCGGGACATTAGCCCATGGTGTGGCCTTTTATTGGATGAGCCGAGGAGGGACAGGGAAAGTGAGACCGGTACATCGGTTGGACAAGGATACCTCTGGGCTCATTCTAATTGCTAAAAATAGCTATATTCATCAGCTGCTCGATCGGCAGCTTAGGGAACAACTGATTCATAGAGCTTATTTAACCGTTGTAAAAGGACAGCTATCTGAGAAAAAAGGGACAATTCGTGAGCCGATTGGACAGGACCCTCATAACCCCGTAAAACGCAAGGTAACTGCTAAGGGAGATGAAGCGATCACCCATTTTGAAGTCGTAGAGGAGTATAAGGAAGCCAGCCTCGTGCGTGTTCAATTGGAAACGGGCCGGACGCATCAAATCCGCGTGCACTTCGAGCATAGGGGACATCCTGTTTTAGGGGACAGCCTTTATGGCCAAAAGCATCCGTGGATTCATCGACAAGCTCTTCATGCTTATCAGCTGGAGTTTGTCCATCCTTTTCTAGAGGAAAAGATGCACTTCGAGCAGCCAGCTCCAGAAGATATTAAACAATTATTGGAAAAATTAAAGGAATCCGGAACCAGCGTGTAGAAAAGATAAAGACAGGAAGAATAGCTGGACGGAGGAATAACTTGTGACAGCTCCCATTCTATTAGACGAAGAAAAAGTGTTTAAGGACCCGGTACATAAATATATTCATGTGCGTTATAAAGTCATCTGGGATTTGATTAATACGCCGGAGTTCCAGCGCCTGCGCCGCATCCGCCAATTGGGAACATCCCTGTACACTTTTCATGGGGCGGAGCATAGCCGATTTAATCACTCCTTAGGGGTATATGAGATTATGCGGCGTATGGTAACAAAGTTTAATCTTTCCGAAGATGAGGTTTTACTTTGCCTTTGTTCAGCTTTATTGCATGATGTTGGGCATGGCCCTTTCTCCCATTCGTTCGAGAAGGTGTTTAAGACCAATCATGAAGAATGGACGCAGAAGATTATTGAGGGGAAGACGGAAATTCATCGTGTACTATCAGGGATATCCGAGGTTTTTCCGAAAAGGGTCTCTGAAGTGATTGGGAAGACGTCTCCTAATAAGATGGTCGTCAGCCTGGTCACAAGCCAGATTGATGCGGATCGAATGGACTATCTGCTTAGGGATGCTTACTACACGGGAGTCAACTATGGCAACTTTGATATGGAGCGCATTCTTCGTTTGATGCAGCTTGTCGATGATCAAGTGGTGATCAAGTACAGCGGAATGCATGCGGTTGAAGACTATATCCTATCGCGATATCAGATGTACTGGCAGGTTTATTTTCACCCTGTAACGAGAAGTGCGGAAGTCATTTTGCGCAAGATTTTTCAAAGAGCGAAAGAGCTTTATCAGGATGACTATACGTTTCGTATATTTCCGGAACCCATGCTTCCGTTTTTTAAGGCTGGGAAGATTTCTCTAAGGCAATATTTAGACTTTGATGAGCCGACCGTACTATACTATATTCAAGAATGGTGCAGGGAGAAGGATGGGATTTTGTCTGATCTGTGCAGGCGCTTCCTTCATCGCAGGCTATTTAAATATATCGAATATGATCCGAACGATTATCGCACGTGGTCGGATTTGGAGGCACTCTACTTAGAAGCAGGCATTGATCCGCGTTATTATCTGGAGTTCGATTCTCCCTCGGATTTGCCCTATGATTTTTATCGGTCTGGGGAAGAGGAGGAAGAGCGAATGCCGATCTTGCTTTTAATGCCTAATGGGGCTTTAGAGGAGCTCTCCAGAAAGTCGGAGATTGTACAAGCCATATCTGGAAAACGGAGATTTGACCATAAGCTCTACTACCCGGAGGATTTGGTGTCGGATGAAATCCGCAAGCGCATAGGGGGGAAGTAGGTTGTTGCAAGAACATGCCAAGGTGCTCTTATTGCTGGAGCAGGCAGGAGAAGTCGTGGGGCGTAAGAAGCTGCAGAAGATGGTCTACATAACGCAGAAGCTTCGATTTGATTTTAATCAGCGTTTCTATTTTCATTTTTATGGACCGTACTCTGAAGAACTGACACTGGAAGTGGAGGAGCTATGTGACCTGGGTTTTTTGGAGGAAGTCCTTGAGGATAAAGGCAATTATAATGTCTATCGCTATCGGATTACGGATAAAGGAAAAGATTTTCTGCAGCATGTGAAGGCGGATGTAGGAAATCTTTTGCCTGTTCTAGCCCAGCAGATGAATGCATCCAGTGCGCGTTTTTTAGAACTGGTATCCACTGTATTGTATTTTGAAAGGCTTCCTAGAGAAGAAGTGGAAGAGAAAATTCAAACGCTGAAAGCAAAGTCGAATTACACGACAGATGAAATAACCGATGCCTATACTTGGATTGAAGGGCTGAGGAAGACTGTCCAACTGTCTGGTTAAATTGCCTGAGGATGTGCTATTGCGATAAAATAGGGGCTAGAAAACTTGGCTGACGCTAAGCTCCTAGTGCGGCGTCTACAAGTTTCCTCGTGCTGTCCAAATTATGTAACGAAGTTATAAATTCTGACAGTATAAAGAAAAAGGGGCTGAGCAAACGTTGGATTTATTAAACAACAATAAGAAAAAAGGCATTGACCTGAATATTATCAGTAATACGAATACGCATGGCGGGTTCGGAGCGGGAATGATCAACTTAAGCAATGTTTCCTCGATCATCATAGAAGGCGAGGAAGCTTATATAGATCTAGGCGCCCTTCATGCGAAAAGCAAGGTAGAAAAAGGAATCAAATTCACAACCAATAAGGATGAAGTGCCGAACGGAAAGAAAAGCTTCATCGTCTGGGTGGCAGCTGATCGGAATGAACAGGGACCTTATTATGCTGGGGTCACCTCTTGTGAGATGCTTGTAGACCGCGAAGCGCGCAGAGGCTGGAAAATCCTTGCCGACCACGTGAATCGAATGGATGCGGCAATGAAGCGAAAAGTCATGCTGGATAACTTGGATGCGTCAGAGAAGGCTGCTCTTAAGAAGCTGCTTATGGAAAATAACCCGACCATGTGGGAGAACTCTTCGGATGCTCTGAAAGAGGCATTGGCCTAGGCGAAAATATGAATTTTTTTGGCAGGCAATTGTCTCCTGATCTAAAAAGTTGTAAACTTAATTATGTTGTTTACACACTGAAACAACAGGACGAATGAAAGGGGTAGGATGATTCCTGCCCCTTTTGTTTTGCACTGCATGGAATACACCGATCGGAGGGAGACTATGGTTATCCCGATCGGTGAGGTGAAAGACATGAATAACAATCAAGATCATTTTGCGCGCCATGGTGGCGTCCATTTCTCCAATAACGTTTCTCCTGAGCAAATTAACGAGTTTGTCCGCCAGCTTCCAGCTGGAAAGAGGGATAGTTTGTTTGAAGTTTTGCAGGAGCTGCAGAGCAGTGGGTTGATCACCATTCACAATGATCATGTGTTTACAGATGGTGAAGGAAATATTGGTGGAAGTGAAGAGTGTTAATAGCGACAAATTGCAGGAGGGTGACCCAAAAATTCCGGTTTTTGGGTCACCCTCTACCTTTTTTACATCTATTTTCACGCTAAATCCAAAAAAAGGGAGGCTAATCCCCAAAATTTTCCGTGCTTTTTACAGGACAGCCTCTTTTACCTTGCTATGTTATATTGCAAATATTTAATTCACTTTACCAACTAAATATCCGCTTCCAGAATGGTTTTTCTTTAGGTGCTTGCTCCTCTTTTAAATCCTCCGGATCGGTGCCGGGAGGGAGGTGCTCGGTGCAGTATTCGGTCGGCTCTGTTCCCTCGGCGAAGTAGACGAGTTCTTGCGTCGGGCAATGGGCGGTAGCCAGTTTATTATTCTGCGGGTTAATGTAAACGGCGTTTACCCCATCCGGCACTTCAAACAAGGAAGGTGGTCTTCCCGAGAGGGCTGTTTCCATAAACTCAGCCCATAGAGGGACAGCTATCCTGGCATCATTGATGGGATCCATTTTCTGTCCTTCATCGTAGCCTGTCCAAACGGCAAGAGAGAGCTGCGGCGTAAAACCGACGAGCCAGGAATCATAATCTGTGGTTCCGGTCTTGCCAGCTACAGGACGCTGAAGTTGGTTAGCAACTCGGAAGCCAGTTCCTCCTTCTTCAAATACCCCCTGCATAAGATGGGTGAGAAGGAAGGCGGGTACGGGCTCGGTTACGCGAGTGCGAATCCCTTTCTCTTCAACAATGATCTTTCCCTCCTGATCCTCAATCTTCAAAATCGCTACAGGTTCAACCTTTTCGCCTAGGTTGGCGATGGCGGCATAGGAGGCGGCCATTTCCATCGGCGATACAGGCACTGTTCCCAGAGCAAGGGAAGGGATGGCCGTCATCTGGCTTTGGATGCCCAAGCGCTGAGCAGTTTCCACTAGTTTCTCTTCGCCTAGGAGCATGTGTGTCTTTACAGCGTAAATATTATCGGAACGGGCAATCGCCTCATGGAGATTAATATAATCATGGGCGTAGGAGTCCCCGAAATTCTTTGGAATGTATTGCTTATCCTGTCCGTAGGTGAAAACGGTCGGTTCGCTTTTCAATTCAGACAACGGAGTAAAGCCGTTCTCTAAAGCAGCCAAGTATAAAAAGGGCTTGAAGGAGGAGCCGGGCTGGCGTTTGGCAAAAACGCGATTGTACTGGCTTTCCTTATAATCCCGACCGCCTACCATCGCCTTGATTGCACCTGTCTTGGGGTCCAAGGCGATTAAAGCAGCTTGCAAGGGACGATCTTTAGGCAGATATTTTTCTACGGCAGCTTCTGCTTTCTCTTGCATGTCTGGATCCAGTGTGGTGTAAATTTTCAAACCGCCATGGATAAGCTGCTCCTCAGAAAGCTTATATTTTTCCTTGACTAAGTAGGTGATATAATCGCGAAAATACGGAGCTTTGACTCTTTCTTCCGATGAGACGAGTCCGGGCAGCTGCAATTCCGCCGCATAAGCTAAGTCCGCTTGTTCTTGGGTTATATATCCGTTTGTCGTCATCGCGTTAAGAACTACCCTTTGACGGTTTTTAGACTGCTCCATATTCAAATAAGGAGAGTAAAAGGCAGGTCCCTTTGGAATGCCCGCAAGCATAGCTGATTCTGCCAAGGTAAGCTCTGACACATCTTTGCCGAAATAGGTTTTAGCGGCTGCTTGTACGCCGTACGCGGCATGGCCGTAATAGATTTGGTTCAAGTACATAGACATCAGTTGGTTTTTGGAATAATTCAGCTCCAATTGAACGGTAAGAATAGCTTCCTTGATTTTTCGCTCCCAAGTTTTATCCAGGGTTAAGTAAAGGTTTCGGGCTAGCTGCTGCGTAATCGTACTGGCCCCTTGAACCTTGGCCATATGCTGGATATCGACTACGATGGCTCGCGCGAGACGAAGAAAGTCAAAGCCGACATGGCTGTAAAAGTTTTTATCTTCAATAGAGATTGTGGCCTGGATTAATTCCGGAGGAATTTGCTCTAGGGGAACGACCGTCCGGTTTTCTCCTCCAAAAAGCGTATCAATGACTTCCCCATTATCAGCATAAATCGAAGTGGTTTGTTCTATAAAGGAAGGGGGAAGGGGCTGGGACCTAAGATAAAGCAAAAAGAAAGTTAAGAGAATCGCGGATACAAACATACCAATAAGGCCAAGGGTGAACATTTTTCGCATGAAACGGAACATGCGGCGAAGCGGGATATTACGGATGACTTCCATAGGTTTTTCCTCCTTTCCTGGATTTGGGGCTTATAACTATTTCCAGTATGGGGAATTCTATTAAATCTTATACTACCTCTATTGCATATAGGGAAACGAATGCATATAATGTAATTTGTTGTTTATAACCAGTATGGATAAACTTCTCAACACAGACAAACAATACCTTTAACTGGGCCAAAAATATAGGAAATGAGGAATGGAAAATGGGAGGACTTTGGTTTACTGAAAAGCAAACAGAGAACTTTGGAATCACTATTAAGATCAATAAGACTTTACATACAGAGCAAACTGATTTTCAAAAATTAGAGATGGTTGAAACCGAAGAATTTGGCAATATGCTGTTGCTAGATGGCATGGTCATGACCAGCCAAGTGGATGAATTTGTTTATCATGAAATGGTGGCTCACCCTGCTCTTCATACTCATCCCAATCCAAAGCATGTGTTAGTAGTTGGCGGCGGTGACGGTGGGGTTATTCGCGAAATTATGAAGCATGACAAAGTAGAAAAAGCCGTTCTTGTTGATATCGACGGGAAGGTTATTGAATACTCGAAAAAGTATTTGCCTGAGATTGCTGGAGAACTAGATAATCCGCGGGTAGAAGTGCAAGTGGACGACGGCTTTATGCATATCATCAAGAGCAAGAACTTGTACGATGTGATTATGGTCGATTCTACAGAGCCGGTTGGACCCGCTGCTCCTTTGTTTGAGCGTGGCTTCTACCAAGGGATCTTTGAGGCTTTGAAGGAAGATGGGATTTTTGTTGCTCAAACAGATAACCCTTGGTTTAAAGCGGATTTAATCCAAAAAGTAAACAAGGATGTTCGTGAAATTTTCCCGATTACACGCACGTACATTGCTAACATCCCAACTTACCCATCTGGCATGTGGACATTTACCATGGGATCTAAGAAATATGATCCGATCGCTGTCAATGAAGCAGATATCAAAGACCTTCCTACTAAGTACTATTCTCCTGAGCTTCACCATGCTTGCTTTAAGCTCCCTAAGTTTGTGAAAGCTTTGGTTGAATAGGAGGCCTTGAAATCATGAGATTTGATGAAGCTTATTCCGGCAATATATTTATCGGGGCCCAGCAGGATTATGAGAAAGCTCAGGTCGTCATTTATGGCATGCCTATGGACTTTACCGTAAGCTTTCGTCCGGGTTCTCGCTTCGGCCCGCAACGCATTCGCGAGGTATCGATTGGGCTAGAAGAATATAGCCCTTATGTGGACCGCCTTTTAGAAGAAGTGAACTACTTCGATGCGGGAGACATTCCTTTAGCGTTTGGAAATCCTGGTCGCAGCTTAGAGCTGATCGGAGAGTATGTCGGCAAGCTGTTGGCTGACGGCAAGTTCCCGCTGGGACTAGGCGGGGAGCATTTGGTTTCCTGGCCGATCATTCAGGAAATGTATAAGAAATATCCGGATCTTGTTCTTTTCCATTTTGATGCGCATACGGATTTGCGTGATCATTATGAAGGAGAACCGTTATCCCATGCCACACCTATTAAAAAGGCTTGTGATCTCATGGGTGGAAAGAATGTGTATTCCTTCGGGATCCGTTCCGGTTTAAAGGAAGAATTCGACTGGGCCAGGGAAAACATGAACTTGTATAAGTTTGACGTACTGGAGCCTTTGAAGAAAGTGCTTCCTACGATCGGCAACCGCCCTGTATACCTCACCGTCGATATCGACGTGCTGGACCCATCAGCTGCTCCAGGAACCGGAACCTTGGAAGCAGGCGGGATTACCTCTAAGGAATTGCTAGCTTCCATTCATGCTATCGGAGAAGCGGGAATTAATGTAGTCGGATGTGACTTGGTTGAAGTCGCTCCGGTGTATGACCATTCCGAGCAAACTCAAATTGTAGCATCAAAAATTGTGCGTGAAATGATGCTTTCGTTTATTAAGTAGATGTGAAGAGCACCTTACCCTTGTGCCAGGGGGAAAGGTGCTTTTTTGTTTTGAGCCTTTTTGGTTGGCCGGGGTGCCGGACGGAATAACGGGAGTTTCTCCCGTTATTGGCCCTCCAGTCGCACCTGCCAAGCTCCATCTGAAAAACCATGTCACATTAGCTAACATAACTGCTACATGTTTAAGAAAAAAATTGTATAACTTAATTAAGCAACTTGAACTACGGAAAAAAGAAAGGAAAGAAAAAATAAGATTTGGGTAGGAGGAGAAAAATGAAGCTAGCAGATTTAAAGAAGAGTGGGCATTCCCCCTCACTGGTCGCATCGTTTTTGTACTTTGACGTGAGCTTTATGATTTGGGTATTGTTGGGGGCGCTAGGGGTATTCATTACCCAGGATTTTGGTTTGTCTCCAGCTGAAAAGGGTATGATTGTCGCCGTTCCTATTCTTGGCGGTTCCGTTTTTCGCATCATTCTAGGCATATTAACCGATCGGATTGGACCTAGAAAAACAGCAATTGGCGGAATGGTGGTTACGATGGTCCCTCTCTTGTGGGGCTGGTTGTTCGGAACGACAATGGGGGAGCTTTACGCCATCGGAATTTTGTTAGGTGTTGCCGGAGCTAGCTTCGCTGCTGCCTTGCCGATGGTTAGTCGCTGGTATCCACCACACCTTCAAGGGCTAGCGATGGGGATTGCTGGTGCAGGAAATAGCGGAACCTTGTTTGCCACTCTTTTTGGACCAAGAATCGCTACGGCTTATGGTTGGCATACCGTTTTTGGAATTGCTCTTATTCCCCTTTTCCTTGTATTTATTGCTTATATCATGATGGCAAAGGATGCGCCATCCCAACCTGCACCAAAACCGGTGAAAGATTATTTGCTTTTGTTTAAAATGAAAGATACATGGTATTTCTGTCTATTATATGGAGTAACCTTTGGAGGTTTTGTTGGACTTTCAAGCTTTCTTAGTATCTTCTTTGTCGATCAGTATCAGGTGTCTAAGGTAACGGCAGGCGATTTTGTCACCCTATGTGTGGCAGCGGGAAGCTTTTTGCGACCAGTTGGGGGTTTATTGGCCGATCGGTTTGGCGGGATTCGTGTCCTTACCTTCCTATTTATTGGCTTAGGGCTTATGATGTTCGGGGTGAGCCAGCTTCCGTCGTTTACCATCGTCATGGTTCTCCTGTTCGTTGGAATGGGCTGTCTGGGTATGGGAAATGGGGCTGTTTTCCAGTTGGTTCCTCAACGCTTCCAAAAAGAGATTGGAATGATCACGGGTATTGTAGGAGCTGCAGGTGGATTAGGCGGTTTCTTTATCCCTAACTTATTAGGTACCCTTAAGCAAATTACAGGGACCTACGCGAGTGGCTTCCTTGCCTATTCGTTGGTTGGAATCATTGCATTGGTGATCCTTGTTGTCGCACAGTCCTCATGGAAGAAGACTTGGAAATTGGAAGGCGAATCAGTACGTATATAGAATTCTAGAAAAAAGCTCTCTGAAAAGAGAGTTTTTTTCACGTCTTCTTGTTTTTGCATATGAAAATACCTAAAATAAGAAGAATATAGGCAAAATAGGTGATTCTATGCAACCGGTGAAAATACATATTACAACGCATATGGAGCAGCAGGGACAGAAGCTCGAACAAACCTGTTCCGGAAAACTATTTCCTAAAGGGGAGGGCTGGTATCTTGTTTACAAAGAAGATTTGGGAGAAAACCAAGAGGTATCGGCTACGATCAAGCTCTCCAAGGAAATGGTAACGATTATTCGAACAGGAGCCATCCGCATGAGACAGGAATATATTTTGGGACAATGGACAGAAGGAAAGTATGAGGGTCCTTTTGGCCTAATGTGGATGGAGACAAGGGCGGATCACATAGAGTTTAGCGAAAAGCACGTTTCCTTAAGCTATCACTTAAAGTTAAATGGGGAAGACATGGGCCGCTATGAGGTGGCGATGAAGATGGAGGGTTTATCATGAATATCGTTGAGAAAGTAAAAGAAACCATTGTTGAAGAAATTAAAGAGGCAGCAGTCAAATCAGGACTTGTAGAAGCGGAGCAGATTCCGTCCTTCGTATTGGAAGTCCCGAAGGAAAAGGCACATGGCGACTACGCAACGAATATTGCCATGCAGCTGACGAAAATAGCGAGAAAGCCGCCTCGCCAAATTGCTGAGGCGATTGTTGAAAACTTAAACAAGGAAAAAGCTCATATTTCCAAGGTTGAGATTGCTGGACCCGGGTTTATCAACTTGTATATGAATAATAGTTATCTTACGGATGTGATCCCTCAGGTGATTGCAGCAGGAGATAATTATGGACGGACAAACTTTGGAAACGGAATGAAGCTTCAAGTGGAGTTTGTCAGTGCCAATCCGACAGGCAGCTTGCACTTAGGACATGCAAGGGGAGCAGCGGTTGGCGATGCCCTGTGCAATGTATTGGATATGGCTGGCTTTGATGTAAGCCGGGAGTATTATATCAATGACGCAGGCAACCAAATTGCCAACTTGGCTTACTCCATTGAAGCTCGTTATATGCAGGCACTAGGCAAAGAGTGGCCGATGCCAGAGGATGGCTATCATGGACAGGACATTGTTGAGTTTGGCCAGGAATTAGCTCAAGAAGCAGGGGACAAGTATGTCGGATTGAGCGAAGAAGAGCGATTCCAGTTTTTCCGCAGTTATGGGCTGGAAAAAGAATTAGCCAAGCTTAAAAAGGATTTGAAAGACTTCGGCGTAGAATTTGACGTATGGTTTAGTGAAACTACTCTTTACGAATCGGGTGCGGTAGTTGAAATTGTAGAAAAGCTTCGTGAACGAGGATATATCTATGAAGAGGATGGAGCTACCTGGCTAAGATCGACGGACTTCGGTGATGACAAGAACCGTGTGTTGATCAAAAATGACGGTAGCTATACGTACTTGACTCCAGATATCGCTTATCACCAGAATAAATACTCCCGCGGGTTCGAAAAGCTGATCAATATCTGGGGAGCCGATCACCATGGGTATATTCCGCGGATGAAGGCAGCGATGCAGGCGTTAGGATATAATGCGGACCAACTGGAAGTGATCATTAATCAAATGGTCAGCTTGTATCAAGGCGGAGAGAAAGTGAAAATGTCCAAGCGGACAGGAAAAGCCGTGACCATGCGTGATTTGATGGAAGAGGTAGGAAGAGATGCGGTTAGATACTTCTTTACGATGCGCAGCTCGGATGCCCACTTGGATTTCGATATGGACTTAGCGGTTTCTAAATCCAATGAAAACCCGGTATTCTATGTTCAATATGCGCACGCCCGGATCTCGAGCATCTTCCGCAAGGCGGAGGAAGAAGGGGTAGAATGGCAAAACGCTGGGGCTGACCTTAGCTTGATTACCTCTGAGAAAGAGATCGAATTGTTGAAGAAGGTAGGGCAATTCCCTGAAGAAATCAGTGTGGCTGCGGATCAATATGCTCCTCACCGCATTGTTCGTTATGCACATGAGTTAGCGACTTTGTTCCATAGCTTCTACAACGCTGAACACGTTGTAACAGAGGATCGGGCTCTAACCGTGGCTCGCTTGAATTTGCTGAAGGCGGTGCAAACGACTCTTCGCAATGCATTGAGAGTGATTGGAGTTAGTGCTCCGGAAAAGATGTAAGAAAAAGAAAAAAGGTGTTCCGAAATCATTCGGAACACCTTTTTATATTGGTATTACTATAAAGGTAAGGTAGGGGCTACATTTTGTGAGTAGCCTCTATTTGTTTTATATAGAAAACACACATATAATATTTGATTGTTTCAAATTAAAAATATTGACAAACACTTCAAAAAAATAATAACATAAGTATATATTTAAAACATCGTTTTAAATATAAAACTACGAAGGGTTGTGGTTTGGGGAGAGTATACCCGCAGCTGAAAATATTTAATAATTCTGAATCATTGAATTTGACAAGGGGGAAGGCTGAATGAAAAAGAGAGTATTAAATCTATGCGTATCTGCTTTGTTGTTTGCGGGATTAGTTGGCTGTGGGACCGCGAAGGAAACGGAAGGGGAAGTAGCAGCTCCAAAAGAACAAGCTGCATCTTCTGATCAGCCGGTTGAGATTCGTTACGGCGGAGGTTTCTCCACAGAAGAGAATCTTTGGCTAATGGAATTGGACCCATCTCTTACCCCAAATCAAGGAAAAACTTACAGCTTAAAAATGACCCAGTTTCGTGCCAATGCGGACAGATTGAACGCTTATCAAGCTGGACAGATTGATGCGGGATCCATTGGACAGGGAGCCGCAATGATTACGGCCTCTCAAGGAATACCCATTAAAGTAGTGGCCAGTGTGGCGAAAGAAACCCCAGGAAAAGGCTTCAATGCGCAATTTCTTGCTTTAAAAGAATCGAACATTGCTTCGGTCAATGATCTTAAAGGGAAAACCATAGGCATCCCTGACTTCAAGTCCCCTACAGACATGTGGGCGCGTGCAGCTGTAAGATCGGCTGGACTTGATCCGGACAAAGATGTGAAATATGCAATCATTCCTATTCCATCCATGACTGAAGCGGTCAAGTCGAAGAAAATTGATGCCGGCATGTTTCCATCAGAGTTTGCAGCAAAGGCGGAAAAGAGCGGTGAATTCGTACAAGTGTTTACATCAAAGACAGGAGTCGATGTAGATGAAGATTTTTATGTCATGTTCATGAATCCAGAATTTGTGGAGAAGAATCAGCAGGCTGTCAAAGATTTCTTGGCGGATTATGCAGCCGCTACAAAGTACTATATTGAACACCAGCAAGAGGTAAAGAAGCTGCTGGTTGAGAAGGGGAAAGTAAAGGCCGATCCGGAGTTTTATGTGGACGCGCCTGATTTTAATCGCTCCGAGACAGCCTCTCTTAATAAAGAAGGGTGGAAACAAATTCAGGATATTCTCTTAAAGGATAAATGGCTTGAGGCACCGGTCGATCTGGAGAAGCTCCTTGATACTTCCTTGCTTCCGAATCCTTAATTGTGATAGGGGGAGTGTTCGGCTTATCGTGCTCTCCCTTAATATTCTGCGAGAAAAATGCTAGATCAAGGAGGAAATGTAATGGTAAAGCAAACCCCTGCTATCGAAATCAATCAATTGAGCAAGGTATATTCAGAGGGAAAGGAACAAGTGGTTGCCATCCAGGAAGTGAGTCTGAATATACCGGAAGGTAAATTCGTTAGCATTGTAGGTCCAAGCGGATGCGGAAAAAGCACTTTCTTGCACATTGTCGGAGGCTTTATTCCCAAGTCAATAGGGACGGTCCGGATTCGCGGAAAAGAAGTCGAAAAGCCAGGACCAGACAGGGGAATGATGTTTCAGGAGTCGGCCTTATTTCCATGGAAAACGGTCAGTGAAAACGTGGCTTGGGGGCTGGAAGTGCAAGGCGTGCCTAAAAAAGAGCGGCAGGAGACGGTGGAGCATTACCTCAAGCTTGTGCATCTCTGGGAGTTCCGCAATCATTTGCCATCGCAGCTGTCCGGAGGCATGAAACAACGGATTTCGCTTGCTCGCGTACTCGCTTTTAACCCGGATGTTCTGCTCATGGATGAACCCTTTGGAGCTTTGGATGCCCAAACTCGGGAAAATATGCAGGTGGAATTGCAAAGGATTTGGAAAGAATCGCAAAAAAGCGTATTGTTCGTCACCCATGATATTGATGAGGCAGTTTTTTTGAGTGATATTGTGGTGGTATTTACCGGAAGGCCAGCCGTTATAAAAGAAATCATTGAAATTGATTTTCCACGTCCACGCAACCTGGATATTCACAAAACAGCCGAGTTCACCAAATACCGGAATTATATCTGGGACTTGCTGCACCAAGAGCACAGGAAGCCAACCTTAAAAGTATCGGAGGTCGTAAATGGATAAACGGTTCCGGAAGATCGCATTCATTGAGTTGGTTTTTCTAGTTACGGTTTGGCAGGGGTTGGCATCAACACAATTGCTTCCGGGCTACCTTTCTAGTCCTATCGTGATTGGTATGCAACTTTGGGGCTTGCTTGCCACGGGAGATCTATTTTTGAATGCCGGTGTCAGTCTTTATCGCTCTTTTCTGGGTTTTCTCCTTGTAGGTGTAGTCGGCGTCAGCTTTGGAATATTAGCTGGATATTATAAGCGCATCGGCACCTTTTTTGAGCCTGTTATTTTGCTATTCAATCCCGTTCCGAAGATTGCCTTATTGCCGATTCTGATGGTGTGGTTCGGTATCTCAGATGTAACGAGGGTTTTGATTATATTTTTGACGGCATTTTTTCCCTGTTTTATTGCCACTCGTGATGGGGTGCACGGAGTAAAGCAAGTCTATATATGGGCTGGTGAAAATATGGGGGCCAGCCGCTTCCAGATCTTGAGGAAAGTTGTTTTTCCAGCAACCCTCCCCAAGATATTTGATGGTTTGAGAGTATCTCTAGGGCTGACTTTTATCATGATGTTTTCTTCTGAAATGATTGGGTCATCCAATGGTCTGGGGCTGGGCTTTTTAATTTTGAGCGCGGATATTGCCGGACGGACCGATTTAATGTTTGCATCCATTATCATCATTGCATTTCTTGGTTTCTTTTTTGATCGCATTTTGCTGGCCGTGCGAGGCAGATTCCTGTGGTGGGCAGAAAAATAGGAGGTGAAACATCTTGGAAAAAGTATGGAAGAAAATCATGGATTTTCAGGCTGTCATCTGGCTCGTTCTGTTATGGGAGATGATTGCTTTATCAGGCATGATGCCTGAGCGTTTGTTTCCTTCATTATTCAAGGTGGCTGCAGTCGCTTTTGATCTGGTCGTCTCCGGGATGGTCTGGGACAACCTCTACGTGACGCTTTTTAGGCTATTTGCCGGATTTGGATTGGCCGCGCTAGTAGGTGTTCCCCTGGGGCTGATGATGAGCAGGTATTCCCTTCTAAATGACTGGATGCAGCCATTGTTTTCAATCGGTTATCCCATTCCTCGGGTAGCTTTGTATCCTATTTTTGTTTTTATCCTTGGGATTGGCTCAGGATCTAAAATCCTCGTTATTTTTATGGAGTGCATTTTTCCTATTGTCATTAATACCTATTATGGATCCCTTCGGATCAATCACCTGTATGTATGGGCTGCTCAGAATATGGGGGCCAGCCAGACGCAATTATTTTGGAAGGTTTTGTTTCCGGCTACCATCCCGTCGATTTTTACCGGTTTTCGGATCGCGATTCCTCTCGCTTTAGTAATTACCATTCTTACGGAGATGATTGGCTCGACAGATGGAATGGGATACTTGTTGAGTTATATGTCGGCATCGCTTATGCAAGAAAAGGTGTTGGCTGGGGTTATTCTTATTACCGCAATAGGATTTTTGTTAAGTGTTCTCTTAGAACAGGTACAGCGGCGGTTCGTTTTTTGGCAGTAGTAAATGGAAAAAATGCAATGGTTAAGGAGGCGAGAAGTTATGAAAAGGAAAAGTTTCGCTGGTTTAATTTCTATTACTCTATCATTGGCACTAGCAATAGGAGTATTCTCATCCCCGTTATCCACTTCAGCTGACCAAGCTCAAAAAGAGAAGAACGCTGATTTTAAGGTAACTCTCCTTGGAACCGGTTCCCCGCTTTTGAGTATGGAGCGATTTGGTAATGCTACACTAGTTGAAGCAGGTGATGAGAAATTGCTTTTTGATGCAGGGCGTGGAACTGCCTTAAGATTGAGCCAAACCAACATAATGCCTGGCAAAATTAACAAGCTGTTTCTTACCCACTTGCACTCCGATCATACAATTGGCATTCCTGATGTATGGCTGACGGGTTCTTTGCCGACAGCAGGCAAAAGGGATACAGCATTTGAGGTTTGGGGGCCTAAAGGCACAAAGGAAATGATGGATTACATGGAAAAGGCATTCGAAGCGGATATCGAAGTCCGAAACGAAAATCAGCAAGAAAATCTTAATGGTCTTGATGCAATTGGGCATGACATTGAGCAGGGAGTCGTATTTGAAAAAAATGGAGTCCAAGTCATTGCTTTTCTGGTTGATCATGGTCCGATGGAACCTAGTTTCGGTTACAGAGTGAATTATAATGGGCATTCTGTAGTGATTTCTGGTGACACGCGTTACAATGAAAACTTGATTCGTTTTGCGAAGGGGACTGACTTGCTTATCCACGAGGTTGCTGCAGCTAGGCCAGAAGAGAAATCACCAGCATTAGAAAGAATACTAGATATTCATACCACACCTGAGGAAGCTGGAAAAGTATTTAGCCAAGTAAAACCAAAGCTAGCCGTCTATTCTCATATCGTATTGCTTGGAGGTCTAACCGATACAGAGGCCAATTTATCCGTCAGAACGAGCAAAACATACAATGGAGAGGTAGTTGTTGGCGAGGATCTTATGTCGTTTGAGATTGGCGAAAAGATAAAGATAAAGGAGCCTCAGTTTGTTCTTGTGAAATAGTTTGCTGTATGTATGATGGCCACTTGTGAGATCTAGTCCAAGACTCGTAGGTGGTCACTTTTATCATGGCTATTCCAAATAGTGACTAATTGACATATAAAAGATATTTATCTATTATTACAATATTAAAATAAAACATAGTTTTATATATAAAACAACAAAGAACTATTTTACTAGGAGGTTTATCATATGCCATTTATTCAAGTTGGTGATTTGTCGATCCATTATGAGATTGCAGGGCAGGGCGAGCCTTTGGTATTGCTCCATGGAATGTCAAATAATTCCCAATCCTGGAAGAAGCAAATGAAAGAATTGCAGGAATACTATACAGTTATTGCTTGGGATGCCCCTGGATACGGACAAAGCTCTGATCCTCAGGAAGAGTTCAGGCATTTTTCGCAATTCGCAGATGTACTAAAGGAATTTATAGAGGAATTACATTATGATTCGATTTATCTATTGGGACATTCCATGGGAGCAGCTATTGCTTTGGATTTTTGCCACCGTTTTCCCTCAATGGTCAAAGCGCTGATCATAGCCGATGCTACCAGGGGATCGGCAGCATTAAGCAAGGACGAAAATGAAACCAGACTAAAAAACCGATTAAATGCCATTGAAACGATGGAGCCGCATGAAATCGCAAAACAGAGAGTAAAAGCGCTTCTAGCCCCTCAAGTTGCTGAAGAGGTAAGGATGGAAGCGGAAAAGATTATGTCACAAGTAAGGCTGGCAGGGTACAGATCAGTGGCGTATTCCCTTTACCATGTGAATCAAATGAACTTCCTTTCCTTCATCTCCACACCTACGCTGGTCATTTGCGGGGAGTTGGATAGCGTTACACCGGTCAGCGAATCGAGGATTTTTCATGAAAACATCCCAGACTCGGAGTTTGCCATTATACCTGGAACCGGACATTTATGTTATCAGGAGGATCCTGATTCCTTTAATCGCCAGGTGTTGTGTTTTCTCCAAGAGTTAATTCCTTCATCATGAAAGGGAACCTCTAAGTGTCTAATGAAGAAAAAGATCGATACCTTTCCCACTCGCTAATTAGAGGCCTTGAGATATTAGCTATGTTTGACATGAAAAACCCAACCTTATCATTAGTTGAGATCGCCCATGGATTAGGGGTTAGTCGGACTGTACCCTATCGCTTGCTATATACTCTACAAGCCGTAGGACTTCTCCATCAAGATGAAAATACCAAGAGATATGGATTGACTCCTAAGGTACTGGAACTGGGGTTTTCCTATTTGAACACCTTGCAGCTTCCTGAAATCGCAAGGCCTTATTTGGAACAGCTCCGGGATGAAACCGGTGCGTCAAGTCATCTCGGAATCCTTGATGGACGGGAGGTTGTCTATGTGGCCAGGGTGCCTGCAAGAGGGGTGTCCACAGTGAATGTTACGATTGGATCCAGGTTGCCAGCCTACGCAACAGCCATGGGCAAATGCTTGCTGGCCTTTCAATCCAAAGATTGCTTGCGCGGTATGTTGTTTGGTACTGATTTAATGCCTTACACAGAGCATACCAAAACAATGAATGGGGAGCTGCAATGGGAATTGGATTCCATTCGCAAAAATGGATTTGCGATAAGCAATGGGGAATTTGAGAGTGGAATCCGTTCGATAGCTGCCCCTATTTTTGATCAGCAAGGTTCGGTTATTGCCGCATTAAACGTAGCTGCATCGGAGTCCATCCTAAAAGATGATTTTATATCCAATGCGGGGCTGCGGGTTGTAAGCGAAACGGCGGATGCCTTATCCCGTTGTTTCGGTTACCGTTCCATGGTGAATACAAAAGAGTAGGGAGGAATAGTATGCTTCACTCAGAATGGTTACAGTTTACTGATGGAGGTAAAAGCTATAAGATTTACATCTCACGGATGGCAAAAGCAAAAGCCCCTCTGCCAGTTGTAATGGTAATTCAGGAACTATGGGGGACGGATGCGCACATATTGGATGTGGCCGATCGTTTGGCCAAGGCTGGATATTTGGCAGTGGCCCCTGATTTGTATGCGGAAAACGGAAAACGTCCTGAAGTATTAAAAGAAGATCGGATTGAGGAGGTGAAAGCGTTTTTAGATACGCTTCCTTCTACCTCATGGCATGATCCGGAAAAGCGTGAACAAGCACTTCAACTGCTGCCGGCGAGGAAACAGGAAGAAATCGAAGCGACCTTTCGTGAGCTATTCGGAAGATTGAAAAAGTTACCGGAAAGTTTGGAGATTTTGCAAGCAACGTTTGCTTATTTGCAGCATGCAGAGTTAAGCCATGGTCAAAAAGTGGCCTCCATTGGCTATTGTATGGGTGGAGCGCTGTCAGTTATGTTGGCCTGTACGGAGTCTCGGCTTTCCGGTGCGGCTGTCTACTACGGTAACCTGCCTAATAAGGAGCAGCTTCAAGAGATTCAGTGCCCTGTAATGGGTTTCTTCGGAAGCTTGGATGAGCGCATAACCAGTCAAGTACCCGATTTTGCAGAAGGGATGCAAAAAGCAGGGAAAGCTTTCAGTTATAAAATTTATGAGGGGGCACTGCATGCTTTTTTTAATGACACACGAGCTTCGTACCATGCAGCTGCATCCCGGGACGCCTGGTCAGCGACATTAGGGTTCTTTCATGAGGTGTTGGATTAAGGGTTGGCAAGAAACAACTGCTTTATGACAAGACAGAATAAAGAGGTAAGCTAGAGATTATTCATTCCTAATCCGCAGCTTACTTTTTTTTTGTAATGGTTGCTAGTTTTTATCTTAATATTTGTTCATTCTCATAGGAGATAAAACAGGGTTTTATAAAAATTTATTGGGTAAAATGGATTTAATAACCAAGACCTTGCTTGCAAGAAGGGAATGAATAGCTTTTATGTTTTCCCGTAAGGGGTTTAGAAAAAACAGAAATAATAATCAAGAAAAATTGGTTGTAAATCAGGAAATGAATCTTTCTATGAGCTGTTGAAAAGGAAGCTATTCGTTTCCAAGGTTAAACAAGTAAGTACATTTTCCGATTGCTTGTAGCAACTATCCATTGGCCATCCGGTACTTTTGATTGATCAGGAACGGGATGGATTTGCATTGGATTGGCAAAATGGGAGAAACGTTCGGTTGAAGAGCCTTCAGCTGAATCCGTCGTAAGGGGCCCCCGGGATGGGTTCACAGAAACGTTAGGGGTTAATACATCACTTCTCAAAAGTGAAATGGGGATCTATATTGGGCATAACGTTAATAATAACTCTTATGGCTCTTTATGAATGGCCTAAAATGAATCCAAAACAGAAAAAAGAGAAGATAACTTTTGTAATTTTATCTATTTCCGGGTGGTTACTCGCCATCCTTCTCATACTCTATCCGGACATTTCAGGACCCACTCAGATGATCGATTTGATTTTCAAACCATTAGGCAAGATGATTGAAAAATAGTGTAATACTAAATCAATTCTATCCGGGTTTATCTATGGTTCTATGATAAAATATTCTTAACTGGAACCGGATTGAAATCATCCGGCAAGTGGGAGGAGAATATAGGTGGCAAGTGAAGAGAAAGATCGTTATAATTCCAATTCCCTAGTCAGAGGTTTGGAGATTTTGAAAATGTTTAATGAAGAATATCCGACGCTATCTTTAGCGGAAATAGCACAGAGGCTTGGGGTAAGCCGAACGGTGCCCTTCCGTTTATTATACACTCTTCAAAGTATCGGCTATCTTCATCAGGATGAAAATACCAAAAGGTATAAATTGACTCCAAAAGTTTTGGAGTTAGGTTTTGCTTATTTAAATACTCTACAACTTCCTGAGATTTCCCAACCGTATTTGGAACAGCTTCGGGACGAAACAGGAGCATCCAGTCACCTTTCTATTCTGGATGGTAATGAAGTTGTATATATTGGAAGTGCACCTACAAGAGGGGTGGCGGCCATAAATGTCAATATTGGTTTGCGATTACCTGCCCATGCAACGGCCAATGGAAAAATACTGCTTGCTTTCCAGCCGAAAGAGCGTTTAAACCAGATTTTGTACGGCTCTGAATTAAAACCTTTCACGGAGCGAACGCAAACGTTGATAGTAGATCTGCTGCAGGAATTGGAGTCCATTCGAGAACAGGGATATTCGATAACCGAAGGAGAACACAGGAACGGCATCAGATCAGTTGCAGCCCCCATTTTTGAACGCAGTGGAGAGGTGTTGGCTGCAGTGAATACTGTTGCCACAGATTCATTGTTTACGGATGAGTTTATACAAAAGGTAGCCCTTCCTAAGGTCCAAGATATTGCTGAAAAATTATCTGGCTTTATGGGTTATTCCTTATCAAGAAGTTAAAAATGAAAACCCGTATAACTATAAGGACTTGCAATGGCAAGTCTTTTTTGTGTTTACACGATTAAGACAGGGAGTCAATCCTAAGAAATTTGGAAATTTTATTCTTATATGTTTTAAATACAAAACTAGGTTATGGATTAAAAACAAATTACTGTACTTATATTGACAATATTATTTAAAAATTTTATTATTATATTAAATAAAAACATAGTTTTATATATAAAACTAATTTCGTATTTGTAATTAAAAAAGGAGGGAAAAAGCATATTGCCTAATAAACAATACAGAAATAATCAAGCTTTTGGAAACGCATTCAATAAAAAGTGAAGCAAATAGATTCGTTTTAATTGAAAAGGGGGTTATGTTATGTTTACGAATCAGAGGCGATGGATTTATATTGCACTACCTATTTTTTTCTTCTGGTTTTTTGGGCAAATTGACAAGCTGGGAATTTCAGTCATTCAGACAGACCCTGAATTTCTAAATACGCTCGGCCTTACTGGACCTGATAAAAACGCCAAAATTGGTTTTATGACATTCATTTTTACAGTTTCGTATGCGTTTTCAAATTTATTCTGGGGCGTCATTATCGATAAGCTTGGTGCCCGAAAAACTGCCCTTATGGGATTGGGGATATGGACGGTGACCATGGTAATGGGTGGACTTGCCACCTCTTACGAAATGTTTTTAGTCAGTCGGGTTATATTGGGCATAGGCGAAGGCATGATGATTCCGGTTTCCGGCAAGTTCATATCCAACTGGTTTAACCAGCGTGAGCTCGGCCGCGCGCAAGCTTCCTGGATTGCAGGAAATTACTTGGGCCCGGCTCTAGGTGCCATTATATTGTCCGCTTTTATTGCTTCAATGCACTGGCATGCTGCATTCTACGCCCTTGCTTGCTTTAACTTACTCATTAATATTCCGATGTTCCTATTCTTGACTCGCGAAACACCGGAACAGCATCCCGGCATTCATAAAGAAGAATTAGCTTATATTCGACAATCGCATTCAATAGGGAAAGAAACATCTAAATCAAGCTTTACTCAAGATTACCGGTATTGGATCGTTTGGTTCGGGATGCTTATGGCTTCATTCCTTTTCTTTGGCCTCAGTATCTGGCTTCCGACGTACTTGGTTCAAGGAAAACAATTTGCTCGTGAAGCGATGACGGGAATTACCTCCTTATCTTGGCTTTTTGCCTTGGGGTTTGTCCTGTTATGTGGGTATTTATCGGATAAAACGCGCCGTCCTGGATTGCTTGCAACCATTTTATTCGGATTATGTGCGGTATTACTGGGCATTGCTACGGTAACACCTAGTCCAATTGTTGCTGGGCTTTGCTTGGGACTGGCTATGGGTACCCAAGGTGGTGTTTTCCATCTAAGCAACTTATTCATTGTTAAATATTCTACCCGGGAAACAGCTGGACGTGCAGCTGGACTTATGGGCTTTACGAACATCCTTGGCGGTGTATCCAGTTATGTCATGGGTTGGATGCGCGATATGGCTGGAGGCGATTTCGGCCCTTCGATTATTATGTTAATTGTGGCTGCTGTTCTTGGCTTCTGCTCCTATCTATTTACTTTAAAGAAGGAGGCAGAAGAGGCTCGCAGTCAAACTCCGAAATCGAATAGTGTGGTAGCTTAACCGATGACGGGGCATTTCTAACCTTAAAAAAGGTTGGAAGTGCCTCTTTTTTATTCTTATTTATCGATACTTAATAAACTTTGTTAAGTTTTATATACAAAACAAAGTTTTTCATATGTAAAATTCTTAATTTTAAACATTGACAATATGGTTAAGTGATCTTAGAATAAGAGTATAAATAAAACAATGTTTTGTATTTAAAACAAAAGAATATTGTATAGGATTAAAAAACGAAAAATTTACAAATGGGAAAAGGGAGGATTTAAAATGGCAGCTGAAAAATTTTCTATTCAGGAATTTGAGAAGAAGTATGTGGCGAGATTGAGCGATCGTACGTTAGATTGGAATGTTTTAAAATTCCAAGAAGAAATTGATCCGAAATATAGAAGAGCTCAAAAGAGATATATCGGCCGCGGCGCAACGGCTAACAATGATTCCAATGTCATTCAGGCAGAACGCTTTACTTTAAGTACGATGGTACTGCCGGCAGGATGCGAAGGACCGCTCCACCTTCATGATGACGTGGAAGAAGTGTTCTTTATCTTGAAAGGAAAAGTGACGGCATTAATCCAAGCGGATAATGACAGCGAAGTCTATGAAATCCAATTAGGGGAAAGAGATTGTATCAGCAGTCCTCCTGGGGTTTATAGAGGGGTAAGAAATGACGGGGATGAGGAAGCGTTAATGTTAGTTATGTTGGGTGCTTCGAAACCTAATTTGCCGACTTATCCGGAAGGAAGCGCATTGGAAGAGCTCCGCAAGCAGCGCGCGAAAGAAAGAGAAGCGATTATTAAAGGGTAATCCGGATTGCATTGCAGATAGGGGGGCTCGGCTAGGGCCTTCCTATATAACTAAAGAACAACTTAGTGGGGGTGGGTTATATGCTAGGAATTACGCATTTGCGGCACATTAGCTTGATTACTCCAGTCTTGAAGGAACAAGCTGATTTTTATGAGCAGGTTTGGGGTTTGGATCAAGTCTATCAAGATGAGCATTCGGTCTATTTCCGCGGGGCAGGTCCGGAGCATCATATCTTAAGCTTGCATGCTGGCGAAAAAAGAGGACTGCATCATATCAGTTTTGGGATGGTTGATAAGAATGCGGTCGATCAAGCGGCGGAAACATTGGCAGCCAAAGGGGTTCGGATTGTCTCGCAGCCTGGTTATCTAGATGAAGCGGGAAAAGGATACGGCCTTCGCTTCTTGGATCCGGAAAATCGCTGCATTGAGTTATCCGCATGGGTTGAAATTCATGTATCCGACTGGAACAAGAAAAACGTCGATCCGATTATGCTCAATCATGTGGTCATGAACACGGTCGACCTGGATATGATCGTTGACTTTTATACCAACGTGTTAGGGTTTAAAGTCACCGACTGGAGCGAACATCAAATGGCCTTCCTGCGCTGCAACAAGAAGCATCATTCGATTGCTTTCAATCAGGATGTCCATGCTTCCGTAAACCATATCGCTTATGAAGTCAACAGCGTGGATGAAGTGATGAGGGGAATCAGCAACGTAAGGAAATCTGGCTTGCAGGAATTATGGGGGCCGGGCCGCCACGGTCCAGGAAACAACATATTCTGTTACTTCCAAGATCCTGCGGGATTTGTGATGGAATACACGTGTTACCTCGAAACGATTGAAGATGAGTCGGAGTGGAGAGCGAGGGTTTGGAAGCGCGTCCCTCATCTGATGGATCAATGGGGAACAGCAGGACCGCCTAGACCCGAAGCGCGCAAAGCGATGGCCGGAGAACCAGATCAGGGTTGGGTAGATCTGAAGACATTAGCCTAATCGATGGCAGGAGAGGAGTGACAACATGGATTTAGGTTTGAAAGATAAAGTGGCTGTCATTATGGGGGGAACTTCCGGTGTCGGCTTAAAGGCAGCAGAAATCTTTCTTCGAGAAGGGGCGAAGGTGGCTGTATGCGGCCGCAGTCAGGATCGGATGGAGAAAGCTTGTGATCACCTTTTGAAATTCGGAACGTCGGACGCTATCTTTGCCATGACCTGTGATGTGACTGATAAGGAAGATGTAAGCGGATTTATTAATGGAACCGCTGAGAGATTTGGCGGAGTAGATATTCTGGTCAATGCGGCAGGACAAAGTGTCATGGGATACTTTTTTGATATCACCGATGAGCAATGGGAAGAACAGATCCAGCTGAAGTATTTCGCAATTATATATGCTGTCCGTGCTGCTTATCCGCATTTGGTAAAGCGAGGCGGGGGAAGAATCATCAATATCAATGCCACCTTATCGAAAGAGCCGGAACGACATATGGTAGCCACGGCCGCCACGAGAGCTGGACTGATGAATCTGAGCAAAACTCTGTCTCATGAATTGGCTCCGGATAACATTTTGGTGAACTCTGTCAGCTTAGGCTTGATTCGAACAGATCAATGGGAACGAAGAAGAAAACAGAATGCTCCGGATGTCGATCCGAAAGAATATTACGCTGATTTGGCAAAGAAGAGAAATATTCCGTTAGGACGTGTGGGAGAAGCGGAAGAAGTGGCTAATGTCATTGTTTTCCTTGCCTCGCAACAGGCAAGTTATGTTTCAGGTTCGACAATTGAGACAGCTGGGGCATTAGGCAAGGCGCTCTAATACGCTTAAGAGGGGTGGAGATAACATGAAACAATTAGAGCAAATGGAATTTACAACAGCTGATGCGGTTGTGCAAGAGCTTGTCCGTGCGGGAGTGGAAGTTGCATTCGGAATTGTCAGCATTCATAATATGCCAATCTATGATGCGATCCTTCGGGAAGGAAGTATTCATTTGGTATGTTCTCGCGGAGAAAGCGGAGCCGTTAATATGGCTGACGGGTATGCCCGAGCCACCGGGAAACTGGGTGTTGTGATCACCAGTACGGGGACCGGGGCTGGGAATGCCGCTGGATCTTTAGTTGAAGCATGGGCTGCGGGAGTTCCGCTTCTGCATTTGACCGGAGAAGTAGCCTCTCCTTATTTGGGAACAGGCAGAGGATACATCCATGAGATGAAGGATCAGCTATCCATGATGGAAGGGTGCAGCAAGAAGGCCATCCGCTTAAGAAAACCGGAACAAGCGGCTAGCGTAGTCAGACAAGCGATCCAGGAGGCTTGGGCTGCTCCGAGCGGACCGGTTACGCTGGAAATTCCGATTGATTTCCAGTCTGCGATTATTCCCAACTCTCCTATTGAGGAGCTTTTCGTTCCAACTCCTGAAAGTTTAGCGATACCTCAGCCGCCGGCAGAAGTGGTATCCAAAATAACCTGTGCGAAACGTCCGATTCTTTGGGCAGGCGGTGGCGTGATCACATCGGGAGCATCCAATGAAGTTCAGGAACTTGCGGAATTGATTGGAGCAGCGGTGATTACCAGCCAGTCCGGAAAAGGAGCCATCCCGGAGGATCACCCTCAATGCATTGGTCATTTCGCAGCGAATGAGTTGACGAAAGAACTTGTCAAAACATCCGATTTAGTGATCAGCATTGGTGTTCGTTTCCGCGGGAATGAAACATCGAATTGGAAAATAGCTCTTCCTGAGGAGCATATCTCAATCGATGCGGACTGGAACGCGGTGAACCGTAATTATCCTGTTTCCTATGGACTTGTGGGAGACGCCAAGAACATCTTGAGAGGAATCATCCAATCTATCAAAAAGCAAGAGATTGCTCCAAAACCTGCCTATTTGGACGAAGTGTTAACCGTGCGAAATGAGCAGAGGGCACAGCTTCGAAGCACACTGGGGCCTTATGAGCAGTTTTTGGATGGCATGAGAAGGGTATTACCTCGTAATGCCATATTAGTTCGGGATGTGACCGTACAAGCGAATGTTTGGGGAAGCCGCTTGTTTGAAGTATACGAGCCAAGGACTTCGATCCATGCATCTGGCGGAGGGATCGGTCAAGGATTGCCTACAGCTATTGGGGCTCAGATAGGATGTAAAGATCGGACGGTTGTTCTGATGGCAGGAGACGGCGGCTACATGGTGAATGTCGGTGAAATGGCAGCCGCAGCCCAAGAAAATATCCCCCTCATCGTTGTATTATTCGATGACGCAGGCTATGGAGTCTTAAGAAATATTCAGGATGCAGCCTATGGGCGCCAAGTAGCGGTAGATTTATGGAGCCCGGACTTTGTTCAGCTCGGTCAGTCCATGGGATTTGAAGCAGTCAGGATCGGTTCTTCCGATGAATTCGTAGCAGAGCTGGAAAAGGCTGTTGCGAGAAGAAACAAACCTTCGATCATTGTCGTCGATATGAACGCAGTGGGTCCGATGGCCAAGCCTTTTGGAGGGCCTCCAGGAGCAGCGGAAGCGTTTCGTCCGAAAAAAATATAATGGAGGGATTTTCTGTGGTTACCAACTACCCTAGTGTGTCAGCAAAGTCTCTCATTCATGGGGAATGGATTCAAGCGACTAAGGGCACGAGCGTCATTAATCCAGCCAATCTAAGTGAAGTCGTTGGTGAAGTGGGATTATGTACACAAGAAGAGGTCATGCAGGCTATTGATTCCGCCTCTCTGGCATTTACAAGCTGGTCCCAATCCGCCATTGAAGATCGGGCCAATCGAATGAACGCTGCCGCTCAGGAGCTCAAGGCGATCATTGAAGAAAGTGTTTCCTTGTATGTCCGTGAAAATGGAAAGGTCTTGGTGGAAGCTAAAAAAGAATTGCTTCGCTGTGTGGATGTCATGGTTCAAGGAGCGAAGGCCTTAATGGAATGGTGGTCTCCCCAAACCATCCCCGGGAATCAAAAAGTGGAAATCCGGAAGCGGCCAAGAGGGGTTGCAGCTATTATTACGCCGTGGAATTCACCTATGCTCCTTACATTCAAGCGAGTGATTCCAGCTGTTTTAGCAGGGAATACGGTAGTTGTGAAACCAGCAACGAACTGCCCATTAACGATCATGACTTTTCTAAAAGTCGTAGCCTCGCATTTTCCTCCCGGTGTCATTAATATTGTGACAGGTTCCGGCAGAATGATAGGGGAGATCTTATGCTGTGATCCAAGAATCCGCACGGTTGCTTTCGTTGGAAGCACAGAAACCGGAAAGGACATCATGCGCTTGGCTTCTGGAACCGTTAAAAAGCTTTACATGGAACTTGGCGGTAATGATCCTGCTCTTATATTATCCGATGCCGTTGTGGATGAAGCAGCCGTCCAGCGGTTGCGCATGGGAATATTGCGCGCGGCTGGCCAAGTTTGCTCGGCCATCAAACGAGTGTATGTCCATGAATCCCGCTATGATGAAGTGGTCGCAAAATTGACGAAAGAGTTTCAGAGAGTCGTAGTAGGCAATGGCATTCAGCCGGAAGCTACGATGGGTCCGCTGAATAATAAAGCTCAATTTGATTATGTCAAGGGTCTTCTTGAGAGAGGGGCTGCATCCGGTGCCCAAGTCATCGCGGCTGGCCGGCAGCTAGATCCTGAATCCTGGGAGCAAGGGTATTTCATGCTGCCATCGATAGTGACAGGAGTAGGGCAAAGCAGTGAAATTGTGCGTGCAGAACAGTTTGGTCCGATTATTCCCATTCTGCCTTTCTCAGATGTAGAGGAAGCCATCCGGATGGCAAATGATACGGAATTCGGCCTCAGGGCATCCATTTGGACAGAGGATGAAGCGAAAGTCATTGAAATAGCCGACCGGTTGGAAGCTGGAGCGGTTTTCCATAATAATCACACCGTATTTCAGGATCTTCATCTCGATTTTCCTGGACTGAAGGAAAGCGGGTTATCCCGTGAAACCAAATGGTGCGGATTGGAGTTCTTTGCAGATTCTTATGGTTTAGCCAACTAAGAAGGGGGAAAATAAAAATGAGAATCGGATTAATCGGGTGCGGAAATATCGGGAAATTTCTTCTCCAAAGTGTAAACATCGAAAACCTTCTTCCAGAAGGAAAAATTGTCGCGATCTATGACAAGAATGAAGAGTACGCCAGTCAAGTCGCTCTTCAGTTTGATACGCAGGCCTTTGCGGACGTCCACGCGTTAATTCAATCAGATGTGGATCTAGTGATCGAAGCGGCTAACATCCAAGTGGTGCAAGCCTATGCGCCAGCCATTCTGGAAAATGGGAAGGATTTGCTCCTTATTAGTGTAGGAGCTTTGGCTGACAGCGGTTTTTATGAACAATTAAAGACGCTTTGCATAGCGAATGGAACGAAAATTTATTTGCCTTCCGGCGCGATCGGGGGACTGGATGTATTAAAAGCAGCCATGTCTAATGGTCAGCTGGATTCGGTGTCCATCACCACGAGAAAGCCTCCGCAAGCTCTTCCGGATGCTCCAGCTGACAGGGAGTGCGTATTGTTCGAAGGCCCTGCATCTGAGGCTATTGAATTGTTCCCGCAAAATATAAATGTGTCCATCATTCTCTCTTTAGTAGGATTGGGACCTAATAGAACAAGTGTGAGAATTATTGCGGATCCGAAAGTCACCAAAAACAATCATTGCATAGAAGCGTCAGGTACGTTCGGGAAATTGACCCTTCAGGTAGAAAATGACCCGATGCCCAATAATCCAAAAACGAGTTATTTGGCCGCTCTAAGCGTGTTATCGACCTTGAAGAACAGAAATGAAATTATTCGCGTTGGCTAATGAGGGAGTGCCTGGCACTCCTGAATAAGCTCTAATGGATTACACCTATAGGTACAGTAGCTACCTAAATTCGTTTTTGCAAATACACGAGTTTAACTTGTTGAAATAGATCTATCAAGAATCACGGGGGGCTACACCATGTTTAGAGGGCAAATGCGCTGGATTTACATCGCCATGCCGATATTCTTCTTCTGGTTTTTTGGACAAATCGATAAGCTGGGCATTTCCGTCATCCAGACAGACCCTGAGTTCTTAAATTCACTTGGCCTGACCGGCCCGGATAAGAATGCTAAAATTGGCTTCATGACATTCATCTTTACAGTCGCCTATGCGTTTTCCAATTTGTTTTGGGGTTTTATTATCGATAAGCTTGGGGCGCGAAAGACGGCGATCATGGGATTATCGGTATGGACCCTCACTATGATCTTGGGAGCCTATGCCACTTCCTATGAAATGTTTTTGGTCAGCCGAGTCATTTTGGGCATAGGAGAAGGAATGATGATACCGGTTTCCAGCAAGTTTATAGCCAATTGGTTTAACCGGCGTGAGCTCGGCCGTGCGCAAGCTTCCTGGCTTGCCGGAAACTACTTGGGACCTGCACTAGGTGCGATCATACTATCCGCTGTTATTGCGTCTATGCATTGGCAGGCCGCTTTTTACGCACTCGCCTGCTTTAACTTGCTCATTAACATTCCTATGTTCGTATTTTTGACGAGAGAAACACCGGAACAGCATCCCGGGATTCATAAGGATGAATTGGCCTATATTCGCCAATCGAATTCGAGTGAAAAGGTTCAAGCCAAACCAAGCTTTGCTCAGGATCACCGCTACTGGATTGTTTGGATTGGCATGCTGATGGCTTCCTTTCTTTTCTTTGGGCTTAGCATTTGGCTTCCGACATACTTGGTTCAGGGAAAACAATTTGCCCGTGAAACTATGACGGCGATTACATCTTTATCCTGGCTATTCGCACTGGGCTTTGTGGTGGCTTGCGGATTTTTGTCAGACAAAACCAAGAGACCTGCCTTGCTGGCGACGATTCTGTTTGGTTTATGTACGATCTCTTTAACGGTAGCCATCTTTACGCCAAGCGCAATGCTTGCAGGACTATGTTTGGGATTGGCAATGGGAACACAAGGCGGGGTTTTTCATCTGAGCAACTTGTTCATTGTAAAATACTCAACGCCGGAGACAGCAGGGCGAGCTGCGGGGCTTATGGGCTTTACTAACATTCTTGGCGGTTTTTCAAGTTATATCATGGGGTGGTTGCGCGATATATCTGGAGGTGACTTTGGTCCTTCCATCATCATGCTGATTGCTGCTTCCGCACTGGGGTTTGTTGCTTATCTGTTCACGCTAAAGAAAGAAGCGGAGGAAATCCGGCAATCACGCGCTGATGCAGAGGAATATATCCCGAAGGATGCATTGGCATAAGAGGCCTGCAGACCTAAAGTAAGCTCTAATGGAGAGTTGAAGGAGGAAGATGAAAATGATCAAAAAGGATACGCTCTTGGAGGAAATGTCCCGAGAAAACCAACTCGACTATTTGAATGAAACTGTTAGACCGGAGGAAGGGGTTATTCCTGCCTACATCCTGGGAGATCCAGCGGTTTACAAGCTGGAGCATGAAAAGATTTTCCTGAAGACATGGCTATTCCTTGGCCATGAGTCGGAAATTCCGAATAAGGGCGACTATATCATGAGAGATTTAGCCGGTTACTCTGTTATCATTTCCAGAGGTGAAGACGGTGCCATTCGAGGGCTTTACAACATGTGCACCCACCGGGGAATGAAACTGTGCCGGGCGGATAAAGGGAACAAAGCTCATTTTACGTGTCCTTATCACGGTTTTACTTTTAAAAACACGGGTGATCTGATCGGGGTTCCTTTACAGCAAGACATTTATGGCGGAAACTTGGATGTTTCCAACATGGCATTGCATAAGGTAACTATTGATTCGTACAAAGGGCTTCTGTTTGGAACCTGGAGTGAGAACCCGCAGCCTTTGTCAGACTTTTTAGGGGATTTCAAATGGTATCTGGATATTGTAGTCGGTCGAGCGGAAATGGAAGTGATGGGGCCTCCACAGAGGTTTATCGTTCACTCCAACTGGAAGATCGGTTCAGATAACTTTGTCAGTGACTCCTATCATACCATGGTGACACATGGCTCTATTGCCAAACTCGGTATGGTACCTAACGCCACCTATTCCAAGAAGGGTTATCAGGCAGGAACAAGGAATGGACACGGATTGAATATCGGCATGCCTAATCCGGATTTTGCGTTTGAGGAGAGCCTTATTCCGGAATTCAAGTCCAATTTGTCTCCTGAGCAATTTGAAATGATGTCCAATGTCAAAAACATGATTGGAACGATTTTCCCCAATCTATCTTTCTTGATATCCCATACGAAAATCAAGGGACAGTTGATTTCCAACACATCCGTTCGTCTTTGGAGACCCATTGACGTGGATAAGATGGAGGTTATTACTTGGTTGCTCGTTGAGAAAAATGCCTCGGACGATTGGAAGCAGCGTTCGCGTGAATCGTTCGTCCTGACGTTTAGTCCGTCCGGAATTTTTGAGCAGGATGATACGGAGGTCTTTACTGACATTACCGCTGCTGCAGTGGGACCGATGCCATTCCTGAAACAGTTTGCTTATAATTACACGATGGGGATGCACCGCGAGCCGGTCAATGACTTCCCAGGACCGGGAACGGTCTATGCGGATAAGTTTTCGGAAGCGAATTCAAGGAATTTTTACCGATATTGGCTAGATCTATTAAATATACAAGGCTAAAGGGGGAGTGCGTAATGAGTATGGAAAGGCTGTTGGCTACCTATGAGTTCGAACAATGGTTGTATCGTGAGGCTAAGCTGCTTGATGAAATTGACTTTGACGGATGGTTCAGCCTCATGCATTCAGATTTGCTGTATCAGATGCCGGTTCGAGTAAACAAAGAAGGAACGGAACGTCCAGACTATTCGATGGATATGTTCGCTTTTAATGATGATATCGAATTGTTGAAAATCCGTGTCGACCGCCTGAAAACGGATTATGCTTGGGCGGAGTTGCCTCCTTCGCGCACTCGCCGCTTGGTCAGCAATGTCCGCTTAGAGGAATTCGTGCCGAATGAGAAGGCTGTCGTGTATAGCTATTTGCTGATCTATCGCAGCCGCAGCACGGACATTCATCATGACTTGATTTCCGGTGAACGCCGAGATGAATTCACATATGTTAACGGAGAATGGAAGCTGTCAAAGCGTTTTTTCCTAGTTGATCAAACAACCATTAATACAAGGAACTTGGCCATATTCGTTTAATGACACAATTAAGAGAAGGAGCAGCAATAATGGCACAACTTACAGGGAAATCAGTATATATGACGGGCGGGGCTTCCGGCATCGGCAGGGCGGTTACTGAGGCGTTTATTGCTGAGGGGGCTGCTGTCACCATTCTTGATCGTTCTGAGCAAGGCTTGGAAGAACTAAAGCAACAGTTTGGCGATTCCGTTCAATGTATTGTGGGAGATGTAACGGAGTATGGCGATCATGTTCGGGCCGTGCTTACGGCGACTGAAACTTTTGGTAAATTGGATGTCCTCGTAGCAAATGCAGGCGTTTTCGACGGATTCGCCAAGTTCCTCCATGTAACGCCGGAAGCTGTCTCGGAAGCTTATGATATGTTGTTTAACATAAATGTTAAAGGATACTTTTATGCGGCAAAAGCGGCTGTGGATGAGTTGAAGAAAACCAATGGCAACATGATTTTTACTGTATCAGGCGCTGGATTTTACCCAGATGGGGGCGGGGTTTGGTATACAGCAAGCAAGCATGCGCAGATTGGATTGCTGAGGCAGCTGGCCTTCGAATTGGCTCCCGATATTCGCGTGAATGCGGTAGCTCCGGGAGGTACCCTTACTGCCCTTCATGTCATTCCTCCTCTCCAGCCATTTGTAAAAGCGGTTGATAATGAAACGAAAGCGAAAAGTATTCAAAAGCGCAATCCTCTCCAAATCGCGATGTCTTCTGAGGATCATGTAGGGGCTTATGTCTTGCTGGCTTCAGATCAGGCGCGTGCCATTACGGGGGAAATTATATCCAGTGACGGCGGATTATCCGTCCGTGGCTTGGGCTAAACACGAAATAAATCAGGAGTGATCTGGGTGGTAAATCAGACTCTATTAAAAAATAATGTAGTTAATCAAATCGCTTTCGTTGTCCGGGACATCGAAGCGGCATCGGAGGCGTTTGCCACTCTATTGGGAATTCCGAAACCGAAGTGGTTCTTAACAGGAGGTCCTGAAATATCGCAAATCGTGTTTCGGGGTCAGCCTACGGCATCTCAATGCAAGCTGGTTTTCATCGACACCCCTGCTGTGCAGATCGAACTGATTGAACCGAATCAAGAGCCCGGAACGATGCGTGAATTTTTGGATACGGTAGGGGAAGGGATTCACCATATCGCTTTTGATACCGATCATCTGAAGGATCAACTTCATGTTCTGGGCGAAGCGGGATATCCCGTACTGCAAACAGGTGAGTTTACTTCCAGCAATGGCCGATATGCTTATGTGGATACTTTAGTGGATTGCAAAACGCTTATTGAACTGCTCGAGAGAGATGAACCACAGCCAAAGGCCGCCCAAGAGCCCATAGCCGAATCGCTCCAACCATTGCTTGGAACGGCTAAAGTGGAGCAGCTAGCTTTTGTTGTCAAAGATATTGAGGCGGCTGCGGATGCCTATTGCACCTTGCTTGGATTGAAGAAGCCGCCCTTGCTGCCGCCTGGTCCGGCTGAAGTGACACAGATCGAATATTTGGGTCGGCCTACAGAAGGAAAAGCCAAAATGATGTTCATAAAAACCCCCTTAATTGAAATCGAATTGATCGAGCCAGCAGCAGATTCTCCAAGCACTTGGAATCAGCATCTTGAAGAGCATGGGGAAGGGGTTCACCATATTTCGTTTGTTGTTCAAAACATGGAAGAAAAGATCCGTTTACTGGAGGAGATGGGGTATCCAGTCATCCAGAAGGGGAATTTCTGGAATGGCAAAGGAAAGTATGCCTATATGGATACAACATCGGACTATAAAGTCATTATAGAGCTGCTGGAGAAGTTTAATTAGCCATTCAATTATCTGAACGTTAAATAACAAGCAAATATTCTTCATTAACAGGTGATTAAGGAGAAACAGACATGGATCGAGTTCGGATCGAAAAAGACTTTTTGGGTACCAAGGAAGTGCCGGCTGATGCTTATTATGGGGTACAAACTCTCCGAGCGGTAGAGAATTTCCCGATTACCGGCTATCGGATGCATGGGGAGTTGATCCGGGCGATCGCGATGGTGAAAAAAGCAGCAGCACTGACCAATATGGAAACGAAGCGGCTGCATCAGCCCTTAGGTGATGCGATTGTCCTGGCAGCGCAGGAGATCATTGAAGGTAAGTGGCATGATCAGTTTATCGTGGATCCCATCCAAGGGGGCGCGGGCACCTCGTTTAATATGAACGCCAATGAGGTGATTGCCAATCGTGGGCTAGAATGTCTGGGGAAGAGCAAGGGAGATTATTTCAGCTTAAGTCCCAACACCCATGTCAATATGGCGCAGTCTACGAATGATGCTTTCCCGACTGCCATCCATATTGCCGTGCTTAACCTGCTCGGCAAGCTGTTAGCAGCCATGGAAGAAATGCATGAGGCGCTCCAACAAAAAGCGAATGAATTCGATGGCATCATCAAGATGGGACGGACCCATTTGCAGGATGCCGTTCCGATCCGCCTGGGCCAGGAGTTCGAGGCTTATAACCGGGCTTTGGGCCGTGACATCAAAAGATTAAAGCAAACCAAAGAACATTTATATGAAGTCAATCTTGGGGCCACCGCAGTGGGAACGGGCCTGAATGCTGATCCGCTCTATATTAAGCGATCTGTAGAGATTTTGGCTGAAATCAGCGGACTGCCGCTTGTCTCAGCAGAGCATTTGGTGGACGCAACGCAAAACACGGATGCTTATACCGAGGTTTCTGCTGCCCTGAAGGTCTGTATGATTAATATGTCTAAGATGGCCAATGACCTTCGCTTGATGGCGTCAGGACCGCGAACGGGGTTGGGGGAGATTTCCTTGCCTTCCCGCCAGCCGGGCTCTTCCATCATGCCGGGTAAAGTGAATCCGGTGATGTGTGAAGTAATCAATCAAGTGGCTTTTCAAGTGATGGGAAATGATCATACGATTTGCTTGGCTTCTGAAGCCGGACAGTTAGAGTTAAATGTGATGGAACCTGTTCTGGTTTTCAATCTCATTCAATCTTTAAGCATCATGAATCAGGCTTTCCATGCCTTTCGCATCTATTGTTTGGAAGGGATTGAAGCCAACGCAGAACGGTGCAGAGAATATGTGGATAAGAGCGTTGGCATCATTACCGCGCTGAATCCTCATTTGGGTTATGAGACATCGGCAAGAATTGCTTATGAAGCGATCCAAACGGGCCGTTCTGTTCGGGAGCTTTGTCTGCTGCATCATGTCTTGACGGAAGAAGAGCTGGATATCATTCTTGACCCATATGAAATGACGAAGCCGGGCATCGCTGGCGCAGCGTTGCTGCAAAGAGCTTAAAATACCGTGAACCGACAAAAGGAGAGAGTCTAACATGTCATCATTACGTGAACAATCCCTTGCCTTGCATCGGGAGCATAAAGGGAAGCTTGGGGTGTTTGCTAAAGTTCCTGTAAGAAATGCGGGAGATTTGAGTCTTGCTTATTCTCCAGGCGTGGCCGAGCCTTGCTTGGAGATATTTGAGGATGAGGCGAAGGCTTATGAGTATACGGCAAAAGGCAATCTCGTTGCGGTGATTTCCAATGGAACAGCTGTACTTGGCTTAGGGAATATCGGTCCTCATGCTGCGCTGCCTGTAATGGAAGGAAAATCTTTGCTGTTTAAAGAGTTTGCAGGCGTGGACTCCTTTCCGATTTGTCTTAATACGGAAGATACGGAAAAGATAATCGAAACGGTGAAGCTCTTGGAGCCGTCTTTTGGCGGCATTAACTTGGAGGATATTGCTGCCCCCCAATGCTTTGAAATCGAAGAACGATTAAAACAGGAATGCAATATTCCCATTTTCCATGATGATCAGCATGGCACAGCGATCGTTACGGCAGCCGGTCTAATCAATGCCTTGAAATTGGTTAATAAGCGGATGGACCAAATACGCGTGGTCGTGAATGGAGCGGGTGCAGCGGGAATTGCGATCGTCAAACTGTTAATCCATCTAGGAGTAAAGGATATTTACCTTTGTGATACGAAGGGTATTATCTTTAAAGGCAGAAGCGAAGCGATGAATGGGCTAAAAGAGGAAATGGCCAGAATCACCAATCGGGATTTGAAACAAGGCACGCTTGCCGATGCGCTTGAAGAAGCCGATGTCTTCATTGGCGTTTCTGCCGCAGGAGCTGTTACTGCAGAAATGGTTCGTTCCATGAACAAGGATGCCATCCTATTCGCGATGGCAAACCCTAATCCCGAAATCATGCCGGAAGAGGCTAGAGCAGCAGGTGCCCGGGTCATTGGTACTGGCCGTTCGGACTTTCCTAACCAAGTCAATAACGTATTGGCCTTTCCTGGAATTTTCAGAGGAGCACTCGATGTCCGTGCGAAAGAAATCAATGAAGCGATGAAGATTGCAGCGGTTTATGCAATCGCGGGGTTGGTTTCGGATGACGAGCTGAATGCGGATTATGTCATTCCCAATCCTTTTGATCCGAGGGTAGCTTCCCATGTAGCATCAGCAGTGGCGAAAGCGGCGGTGGAATCTGGAGTGGCGCGTATCTCTAACTTTCATAATCACGAGGAGTATGCTGTGGTAAAGAAATAGAAAAGAGGTTGTCCCACAAGAAGAAAAATAATAAGGCGATAGTTGGAATAATCCACGTATCATCGATAATACGATCCAAAACGGAGTCATTATCATGATTAGTAGAGGATTTGATACTGTCGATTAACTATAGGTTGAATTTTCAGGGGTCTGGATGATAACGGGAGTTTTTCCGACTAAACTTCAAAAATCATAATTTTCTTCCGTGTTTTTGAGAAATAACCGGACTTTCTCCTGTTATCTGAAACCTGCATTAGCCCAATCTGCTGTAAGGTTGCCGAACAGTGCCGTTTAGTTGGAAAAACGACCACTATTGGCAGAAAACCGTTCAAAATAGTGGGATGGAGCTGAATTAGGTGGAGCTTTTACAACTATTTCCGCTTTATCTTGTTGGATTTTAATTATAAGTCGCTTTTTTCCACTTATTCAAGATGGCCCTGCCCTTCAAAAAAAAAATCAATTCTCAAAAGGTCGGTAAAACCGACCTTTTGGGACGTCCTCGTTTTTATACGGAATAAGAATGTATAAACTTCTACGATTTATCATCCTTATTCTGCCTAAAAAGCTTCCTCTAAAGGTGGTCTGGCTACCCTGGAATGCTTTAATGAAGCTTTTTTTAATGATCGCCGTGATTTCCCTTGTCAGGGTTGGTTGCAGACCAATTATCCTGCTCAGGATTGTAATCGATGATCACGCCATCCAAAAATTCATTCCCTTTTTCAAGGATAACCTCAATACCAGCCGTTTGCACTACCTCATCCTTTTCGCTAGGCTTGTCCAGACCTAGCCCGTAATGAGCATGGTCCCCATGGGCATGAGAAACATAGACGCGCAGCTTAAGCTCCTTATCGTCTACTCCATTCAAAATTTCAGTTACTTTTACTGCCGCGTTTTCCGTTAGGGTGCATTTCATATAAATAGGCTCCTTTATGGTTAATTCCTATATTGTATCGCACTTTGGCGGTTAAGACAAAAAGGACGCTCGCTGATCCAAGATTGAAATAGAGAAGGCTTTTCATTTATAGTAAAGATAATAGATTGTGCCGGAAAATTGGCATTCTGATAAGATCTCAGCACCTTGTCCAAAGGAGGGGAACGTTCGTGAAGCAACGGCCAGTCACCCATGAAATGCTGGAAGCGATTTTGGGGGCTATTGATGAAGGGATCCATGTCGTCGATGCCGAGGGAATTACGATTTACTATAATCATGTTGCTGCCAAGCTGGATGGTTTATCGGTAGAGGAAGTTATGGGCAAGCATCTGCTGGATGTCTTTCCATCGCTGGATGTCGAGACCAGCACGTTATTAAAAGTAATAGATAATGCCGACCCCATTTATCACCAGCATCAGCGATACACCAATATAAAAGGAAAACAAGTAATCACGGTGAACACAACACTCCCAATCTGGGTGGATGGTCATCTAGTGGGGGCAGTTGAAGTGGCAAAAGATATTTCGAAGGTCAAGGAGCTTTCGGAAAAGCTAGTGGATTTGCAAGCGCAAATTGTACAGAAAAATCAACCTTTAGGGAAGAAGAAGCAAGGCAAACCAGAGGAAAACGGAGCGAAATACAGGTTTACGGATTTAATTTCCCGGAGCCGGAGGATGGAACAGCTGAAGAAGCTGGGGGAAAAGGCAGCTCAGACCCCTTCGCCTATTCTGATTATGGGGGAAACCGGAACGGGGAAGGAGCTCTTGGTTCAGTCCATTCATAATGCTTCCCCAAGAGCTTATGCTCCTTTCATAGCCCAGAATTGTGCAGCCCTTCCCACTACGCTATTAGAAGGGATATTGTTTGGAACGGTGAAAGGGAGCTTTACGGGTGCAGAAGACCGCCCCGGACTGTTTGAGCTAGCGCATGGAGGAACTTTATTCTTAGACGAAATCAACAGTATGCCCTTAGAGCTGCAGGCCAAGCTCCTGCGGGTGATCCAAGAAAACCGGGTGAGAAGGGTAGGGGGAATGAAGGAGACGCCGATCGATGTTCGGATCATCGCTGCTCTGAACGAGGATCCGCTCACGGCTGTAAAGGAAGACCGTCTTCGATCGGATTTATTCTATCGGTTGAATGTCGTTGCCTTTCAAATTCCTCCTTTAAGAGAACGCAAAGAAGATATCCCGTTGCTCATTCAGCATTTTATCCAAAAGTTCAATTATCTTTTTGGCAAGCTGGTTTCGGGAGTTAGCCGCGAGGTGGAGAAAATGCTGCTCCAGCACGAGTGGCCGGGAAATGTGCGAGAGCTGGAGCATACTATAGAAGCTGCCATGAATTTGGTCGAGGGAGATACGATTGGCAAGGACGACCTGCCGTTTTATCTGCAGCAAGTCCGACCAACTGAAATGGTGGAAGATCCTTTCTCTCCTGCGATGGAGGAAGGCTTATCGCTTCCGGAAGCGGTTAGACGGGTGGAAGAGCAAATGATTCGTGCGGCTCTAGCCGAGACAGAGGGGAATATCAAGCAAGCGGCAAAACAGCTGGGGATTCCTCGGCAAACCTTGCAGTATAAATTATCCAAGCTGGATTCTTAAGCATCTGGGAGGATTCCTCATGATTTGTATGGATACAAGGGATCATCCTGCTATAGCAAGGATAATAATGGAAAAAGGCTGGAAATGGAGTGTAAGAGCTTTTGTTTCTTCTGCGTTCACCCTGTATACTAAAGCTTGTGAACAAAACAAAACGTGTAACATGAAGTAGATACAGTGAGTAAGCTGGCGGTTGCGAGCATGGGTATGTCTTTTATGGATAAATAAATAAAGGGCGGATCGATGTTAGTGACAAATTCAACGCAGAAGATGCATACGCTGAGAGCTGTATTGAAAAATGGGCAGGATACGAGACTGGGACTTCCGTTGGCTCAAATGGGCCAGGGGTAGACTATCGCGAGATGGTTTAAGGTGAGTCGTTTTTGGCGAAACCTGGGTACTCTAACCTCTATGTTTTAGAGGTAGAGCCCAGTTTTTTTGTTGGCATTATTTTTGCATAATTTTAAATACATAATAAATTCACGGCGACTCGCGACTCGTCAGGTCCGTCAAAAATAAACCAACTATTAGGAGGTTGATGCGAGATGTTGATCAAACGAAGACATTGGAGTGAAGTGAAGCTTTGGAAGGATGTTACCGAAGAGCAATGGAATGACTGGTTGTGGCAATTAACGAATACGATTCGAACCGTAAATCAGTTGAAGCAAGTGGTCAACCTGACTCCAGAAGAAGAGGAGGGCGTTCGCATCTCGACACAAACCATTCCTTTAAATATTACCCCATACTATGCCTCATTGATGGATCCGAATGATCCAGAATGCCCCATCCGCAAGCAATCCGTACCGATCTCCGCAGAAATCATGAAAACAAGATACGATTTGGAAGACCCGCTGCATGAGGATGAGGACTCTCCTACACCAGGTTTGACCCATCGCTATCCGGACCGTGTGCTTTTCCTGATCACCAATCAATGCTCGATGTACTGCCGATACTGTACACGGCGCCGATTTTCCGGCCAGGTTGGCATGGGAGTGCCGAAAAAACAGCTAGATGCTGCTATCGATTATATCCGGAGTAACCCGGAGATTCGAGATGTTCTCTTATCCGGAGGCGATGCCTTGCTCGTGAACGACCGGATACTGGAATATGTCATTCGAAACCTGCGCGCCATCCCGCATGTGGAAATTATCCGAATCGGCACGCGTGCCCCTGTGGTTTTCCCGCAGAGGATCACAGAAGACCTTTGCAATATGCTGAAAAAGTATCATCCAATCTGGCTCAATACTCATTTTAATACCTCTCTTGAAATTACGCCGGAAGCGAAGAAAGCCTGTGAAATGCTAGCTAATGTAGGGGTGCCGCTTGGAAATCAATCCGTTATACTCGCTGGGGTGAATGACAGTGTGCATATTATGAAAAAGCTGATGCATGATCTCGTTAAGATCCGTGTTCGCCCTTATTATATCTACCAGTGTGATCTTTCCGAAGGGATCGGGCATTTCCGCGTACCGGTATCCAAAGGGCTGGAAATCATAGAAAATCTTCGAGGGCATACCTCGGGTTATGCTGTTCCAGCATTCGTTGTGGATGCTCCAGGGGGGGGAGGAAAAATCACCCTTCAGCCGAACTACATGATCTCTCAAAGTCCAGACAAAGTGGTGCTGCGTAACTTTGAAGGGGTAATCACCAGCTACCCTGAACCGAAAAACTATGTGCCGGGCAAAGCTGATGCTTATTTTAACAAGATCTACGGAATTGAGGAGCCCAAACCATCGGTTGGTATTGCAGCGCTGATGAACGATGAGAAATTCAATCTCGTACCAGAAGGCTTGCGGCGCATGAATAAGCGGCAGAACTATCAGGCAGAGGGCCACAGTTCGCTCAAGGATCGCAGGGAAAAGCGAGATGAAATGAAAATAAAGATGCTAAAGTCGAAGGATAGTCAGGAAAAAGCATCTTCGTAAGGGGGAGTAGGGGAGACTCCGTTTTTCTAGAGGAATTAATAAGGGAAAAACCTTCCCTTATTTCAGAAAAGTAGAGGGAGAAACCTTAATTAAGGGAAAAATATTCCGCTATTCTAATAAAAGGGCATTGATACTCGCCCTTTTTATAAGATAGGGGAAGTTTTTTTCCTTATTTTTATAAAATTACTCCTAGCAAGATAAATAGCGGAAGAAAGTTCCGTAATCTCTTTCTCCCAGGAGATCTTAACCGGAGAAAGTCCGGTTATTTCAAATAATAGGAAGAAAAATGAATAAAATAGAGGGAGAAAATCCGACTATTCCTTTTAAATGCACGAAAAAAGCGTGTTTCACGGAAGTTAACCGGAGATTCTCCCTTTATTTCGCTTTTTTTAGAAACAAATTTTAAATAGGAGGAAAAACTCCTCTTATTTTTCCTAAACCATTGACATTAGGGGTCTGGCCTGGGGGCCTGCCGCCCTCTTCAGCTCGGATGCCATTTGAAAACCTCTCCCCTAAAAATACCAAACCTCATCGCAGAGTTTGTTATTTGTTAACAATTTTCAACATTTATTTTCCAGAATTGAGCAAATAAGACGTTGAACGACCGTTCACTTTTGTGGGCCAATTTGGTATAGTTATGGTAGTCAGAAAATTAAGGGAGTGAGTGCGCGTGTTGGCCTTTATTAATTTTATTGCCTTTCTTGCTGTAACCGGCTATGCTGTCTACCTTTTTGCCCACATCGTTTACAGTCGCGTAACCTTCATTAAGCTGGGCAAGAAGTCCAACTTGAAACAAGATACGCAGCAGCGCGTAAATGAAGTTCTCGTGAACGTGTTCGGACAGAAAAAGCTGTTGAAGGATTCCAAGAGCGGCGGAATGCATGTCATTATGTTTTACGGCTTTATTATTCTGCAATTTGGAGCGATCGAACTCATTTTAAAAGGTTTTTTTAAAGGGTTTGAATACCCGATTGGGGCAGCCCATTCATTTTTCAGCCTTAGTCAGGAAATCACGACATTGCTTGTCCTGCTCGCCGTGTTATACGCCTTCTATCGGCGTTATATTGAAAAGCTAAAGCGATTGAAGCGTGGGTTAAAATCCGGCTTGGTAATCATCTTTTTAACGACATTAATGCTGTCTATCTTCTTGTCACTCGCTTTTGAGCACATTTGGATCGGATATGAAGGCTTCGTTTCCTACGAGCCGATTTCCTCGGCGATTGCGGGAGCTTTCGCGTGGATGAGCCCAGGAGCTGCTGGCGTTGTATTTTATATCTTTTGGTGGGTGCATTTACTGACATTGCTGACCTTCTTGGTCTATGTGCCGCAGTCCAAGCACGCTCACTTGCTGTTCGCTCCGGTGAATGTGGCTTTGAGAGATACCAAGCCATTCGGGAAACTGACTTCCATTGATTTTGAAGATGAAACGCAAGAAACCTACGGGGTAGGGAAAATTGAAGATTTTCGACAAAATCAATTGATTGATTTGTATGCTTGTGTGGAGTGTGGACGGTGTACGAATATGTGTCCGGCTTCAGGGACCGGCAAGACGCTTTCTCCCATGGACCTGATCGTGAAAATGAGAGATCACCTTACGGAAAAAGGGGCGGTTGTGACTTCCCGTACGCCATGGATGCCAGGCTTTGCTTTCCAAGGAACGAAAGGGAACCAATTGGCCATGAAGGCTTCTGAAGTAGCGGCCACGAGTGAGGCACCATCTATAGAAGCGTTGGAATACAATGTAAACTTAATTGGAGATGTCATTACAGAAGAAGAGCTATGGGCCTGTACGACCTGCCGGAACTGTGAGGATCAATGTCCGGTGGCTAATGAGCACGTTGAAAAAATTGTGGATATGCGCCGTTACTTGGTTTTGACTGAAGGAAATATGCCTCATGAAGCAACACGCTATTTCCAAAACATTGAACGCCAAAGCAACCCATGGGGAATTAACCGCAAAGAACGGATCAAGTGGCGCGAAGAGAGAGAAGATATCGAAGTTCCGACAGTCAACGAAGTGGAGGAATTCGATTATCTATTCTGGGTAGGCTCGATGGGGGCGTTTGATAAGCGCAGCCAAAAAATTGCCCAGTCCTTTGCGAAAATTATGAATGTGGCCGGCGTAAAGTTTGCTATTCTAGGGAACGATGAACGAAATTCGGGAGATACGGCTCGGCGGATGGGGAATGAATTTTTGTTCCAGCAATTAGCCCAAGAAAATATCGCGAATTTTGAAAAATATGAAGCAAAAAAAATCGTGACGATTGATCCGCATGCCTATAACACATTCAAGCACGAATATCCGGAATTTGGCTTGGAAGCGGAGATTTATCATCATACCGAACTGCTTTATCAATTGATCCAAGAGGGGCGAATTAAACCAACGAAGGAAGTCAAGGAAGCTATTGCGTACCACGATTCTTGTTATATTGGACGTTATAATGATATTTTTGATATTCCGCGCGAGATTTTAAGATCCATTCCAGGTGTTCAAGTCTTAGAGATGGAACGCAACCGCGAAGATGCCATGTGCTGTGGCGCGGGCGGCGGAATGATGTGGATGGAAGAGACGCAAGGAAAGCGCGTCAATGTGGATCGTACGGAACAAGCTCTTCTATTAAATCCAACAACCATAGGCAGCAATTGTCCTTATTGTTTAACCATGCTGAGTGATGGAACCAAGGCCAAGGAAGTCGAAGAGCAAGTAAAAACATTGGATATTGCCGAAATTGTGGAAAAATCTCTATAGAAATCTGGTACCATTTGGATATATAATATAAGGGAAAGACTGTGCCCGGTGATCTTCATCGGGCCTTCCAAAGAACGGTTCGCTTATTGGGGAGTACTGGACACAAGCCAATATTTCTTTTTTCATTCTGATTGAATGAGCGGTCAGTCAGTATAAAGGAGATATGTGGGGAATGGGAGGAGAACTTATGGGAAAAAGCGTGATTGTCAGTGCGGCTAGAACGCCTTTCGGAAAGTTTGGCGGGGCTTTGAAGGATTTGCAGGCCGTTGACTTGGGCGCGGCGGTTATTAAGGAAGCCTTGCAGCGTGCAGGGTTGGATGGAGATCAAGTCGATGAAGTGATCATGGGCATGGTCGTGCAAGCGGGAGCAGGGCAGATTCCTTCTCGACAAGCCGCACGAAAAGCAGGATTGCCGTGGGAAGTCCAAACCGAAACCATTAACAAGGTTTGTGCTTCCGGCCTTCGAGCTGTGACTCTTGCTGATCAGATTATTCGTGCAGGGGATGCTGAAGTGATTGTTGCTGGCGGGATGGAAAGCATGAGCAATATTCCCTACGCGATGCCGAATGGACGATGGGGAGCCCGAATGGGCGATGCTGTTATGAAGGATTTGATGGTATCGGATGGCTTAACTTGTGCTTTCGAGGACGTGCATATGGCGGTTCACGGCAGCACCGTGGCGAAAGAATTTGAGATTTCCCGTGAGGACCAGGATGCCTGGGCTCTTCGCAGCCATCAGAGAGCGATTCAGGCGATCGAACAAGGAAAATTCAGCGAGGAGATCGTTGCCGTCAGCATTCCTCAGCGTAAGGGGGATCCGCTTGTTATTGATACGGATGAAGGTCCTAGAAAGGATACGAGCTTAGCATCGCTCGCCAAGCTTCCGCCGATTTTTGTGAAGGACGGCACGGTAACGGCAGGGAATGCTCCGGGAGTAAATGATGGAGCTGGCGCCCTGGTGATCATGTCTGAAGAAAAAGCGGCTGCTCTAGGGAAGAGTCCTTTAGCTGCGATTCTAGGGCATGCAGCGGTTGGGCAAGATGCCCCTTATATTGCCACAACCCCTGGTTTAGCGATTCAAAAGCTGTTGGCTAAGACGGGCTACTCGATCGAGGATATTGATTTGTTTGAAGTAAACGAAGCATTCGCGGCCGTTACGTTAACGAGCGGAAAGATCGTCGGGTGGGACCAGGAGTTGGTCAATGTGAATGGAGGAGCGATTGCTTTGGGACACCCGATTGGGGCGAGCGGAGCACGGATTTTAATGACATTAATCTTTGAATTGCGCCGACGTGGCGGAGGTCTTGGCATTGCCGCGATTTGCAGCGGGGCTGCACAAGGGGACGCGATTCTAGTCAAAGTAGAAGCCTAAAAAGAATTGTCGTAAGGGAGAGGGATTCATGAGTATTCAGAAGTTTATGGTTATTGGTGCCGGACAAATGGGAAGCGGCATCGCTCAAGTAGCAGCCCAAGCAGGTCTTCAAGTCATCCTGAACGATCTGAAATCCGAGTTCGTGGAAAAAGGCTTAGCTGGAATTAAGAAAAACCTATCCCGGGATGTAGAAAAAGGGCGTAAAACCCAAGAAGAAATGAACGCGATTCTAAGTCGTTTAACCACTTCAACGGATGTAGCCGATGCCCAAGAGGTTGACTTTGTGGTTGAAGCGATTGTTGAGAATATGGGAGTTAAAGCGGAATTATTTAAAAAGCTGGATGAGATTTGCCCGGCACATACGATATTAGCCAGTAATACCTCGTCTCTTCCCATCACGGAAATTGCTGCGGTGACAAAACGCCCGGAAAAAGTCATTGGGATGCATTTCATGAATCCGGTGCCTGTCATGAAACTGATCGAAGTGATCCGCGGGTTAGCGACTTCGGATGAAACTTATAATGTGGTTGAAGATCTATCGAAGAGAATGGGGAAGGTCCCGGTAGAAGTAAATGATTTCCCTGGCTTTGTATCCAATCGGATTTTGCTGCCGATGATCAATGAAGCGATTTATTGCGTGTATGAAGGGGTAGCGGCCCCCGAAGCGGTTGATGAAGTGATGAAGCTGGGCATGAACCATCCAATGGGCCCGTTAACGCTGGCGGATTTTATCGGATTGGACACGTGTCTTTACATTATGGAAGTGCTTCATGAAGGTCTAGGAGATTCAAAGTATCGCCCATGCCCGCTGCTTCGCAAATATGTAAAAGCTGGCTGGTTAGGCAAGAAATCTGGGCGCGGCTTCTACGTATACGAATAATTGTCGAAGAGGGGAATAAAGCATGGAGCTCCGTTTTACGGAAGAGCAAGACATGATGAGAAAGATGGTCCGCGATTTCGCCCAGAACGAGATCGCCCCCATCGTGGAGCATATGGAGGAAACGGATGAGTATCCATTGGAAGTCATTCGCAAGATGGGAGAGTACGGCTTGATGGGAATTCCCATCCCAGAAAAGTACGGCGGTGCAGGTATGGATTTTACCTCCTATATCCTTGCGATTCACGAGATTTCCAAGGTAAGCGCTACGGTGGGAGTGATTCTCTCCGTCCACACTTCCGTGGGGACCAACCCGATTCTTTATTTTGGAACGGAAGAGCAAAAGAAAAAATGGATTCCTAAATTAGCAGCAGGGGAATATATTGGGGCCTTTGCGCTGACGGAGCCCAGCTCAGGATCGGATGCAGCCAGCATGCGAACGACAGCTGTTAAGCAAGGGGATAAATATATTTTGAACGGCTCCAAAATCTTTATTACCAACGCTGGAGCCGCTGATGTGTATATTACGTTTGCGGTGACCGACCCAGGAAAAGGGGCAAAAGGGGTATCCGCTTTTATCGTAGAGAAGGATACAAAAGGCTTCACCGTGGGGAAAAAGGAACAAAAGATGGGCTTGCACGGATCGAATACCTGCGAGTTAATCTTTGAAAACGCTGAAGTGCCCGCTGAGAACCTATTAGGGGCCGAAGGTGAAGGGTTCAAGATTGCCATGGCAAACTTGGATAACGGAAGAATCGGAATTGCGGCTCAAGCTTTGGGGATCGCAGAAGCCGCCCTGGAAGCTTCGGTACGCTATGCAAAGGAACGGGTGCAGTTTGGCAAGCCAATATCCGCGCAACAAGCTATTGCCTTTAAGATTGCTAATATGGCCACACAAGTAGAGGCTGCGAAGCTGTTGGTTTATCGTGCAGCTGACCTGCGTAACCGGGGAATCAAATGCGGGAAGGAAGCATCAATGGCAAAGCGTTTTTCTGCCGATACCGCAATGAAATCCGCAATAGAAGCTATTCAGGTATACGGAGGCTACGGCTATACACGGGAATATCCGGTCGAGCGGCTGTTCCGCGATGCGAAAGTTACGCAGATCTATGAAGGAACAAATGAGATTCAGCGAATCGTTATAGCTAAATATTCACTGGAAGATTAAACCAGGCAGAGGAGGGAGAAACGATGAACTTTTTATTATCGGAAGAGCATCAAATGATGCAAAAGATGGTTCGTGATTTTGCGGAAAACGAATGCGGCCCTACAGCAGCAATAAGGGATGAAGAAGAACGCTGGGATATGGGGATTTGGAACAAGATGGCTGAGCTCGGCATATGCGGAATTCCGTGGCCTGAAGAATACGGCGGGGTAGGGGCCGACTATTTGAGTTATGTGATCGCGGTGGAAGAGCTTTCTCGTGTAGATGCCTCGGTAGGGGTGACCCTATCGGCTCATACGTCCTTGGCGGGATGGCCAGTGTATAAGTTCGGTACAGAAGAGCAAAAGCAAAAATATTTGCGGGCGATGGCGGAAGGCCGCAGCATGGGGGCTTACTGCTTGACGGAGCCGGGTTCAGGCTCTGATGCAGCGGGAATGAAGACGACGGCTGTATTGGATGGTGATGATTACGTATTAAATGGCTCGAAAATTTTCATCACAAATGGAAGCTATGCTGATATCTTTATCGTATTTGCGCAAACCAACCCGGAATTAAAGCATAAAGGAATAGCCGCGTTTATCGTGGAGAAGAGCTTTCCTGGGTTTTCGGTGGGCAAAAAGGAAAAGAAGCTCGGGATTCGATCTTCCTCCACTACGGAAGTGATTATGGAGAACTGCCGCGTTCCGAAAGAAAATCTATTAGGGCAAGTCGGTGAAGGCTTCAAGATTGCCATGATGACCCTAGATGGCGGGCGCAACGGAATTGCAGCGCAAGCTTTAGGGATTGCCCAAGGCGCACTAGATGCTTCTGTGGACTATGCGAAGGAACGGAACCAGTTTGGCAAGCCGATTGCCAAGCAGCAAGCGATTCAATTCAAGCTCGCTGACATGGCTACGAAGATCGAAGCCGCCCGCTTGCTCACCTATCAAGCGGCATGGCGCGAAGATCAAGGCATCTCCTATGGATTGCAATCGGCCATGTCCAAACTATTCGCCGGGGATATCGCCATGGAAGTGACGGTAGAGGCGGTTCAAGTGTTTGGAGGATATGGCTATACCCGCGAGTATCCGGTGGAGCGCTTCATGAGAGATGCAAAGATTACACAGATTTATGAAGGAACAAATGAAATCCAGCGTTTAGTCATCTCCGGTTACCTTTTGAAAGACTAATCTTTTACCGAGGAGATCGCGAAGCTTTGGCATGAGCGGTTTCCTCTATCTTAATGTGAATAACCCCCTGGCTTCCCGAGCGGGTTCAAGGTATAGTAATTGTATGACTTAACGCTCAGTCGAAAGGGAATTCATGAAAGAGGGGATATAAGTTGGCAAGCGGAAGGAAAAGCATTCCATCCTTAGTTAAGGATCAAAAACTGGTAGAAAAGCGCAGAGAGCAAATTGTAGAAGCGGCCGTTGATCTTTTTATCTCAAAGGGGTTTCATAAAACGACGACAAGAGAGATCGCGCGGGCTTCCGGTTTTAGCATCGGAACGCTTTATGAATATATTGAGTCCAAAGAAGATGTATTGTATTTGGTTTGTGATTCCATCCACTCGGAAGTGGAAAAGAAAATGGAAGAGGCGATGGTCGAATCGCGTACGGGGGCAGAAACCCTGCGTCATGCGATCAAGGGCATATTCCATGTGATGGACGAAGTGGATGACAAGGTGCTGCTGATTTACCAAGAGATTAAATCTCTCCCGAGTGAACCGATGCATTACGTGCTTCGCCGAGAAGAACAAATAACTGAATTTTTTGAACGGATTCTCCAAAAGGGAATCACGGATGGCTCGCTGAAAATCAATCCGGAAGCGGTAAAGCTGATGGCCCATAATATCGTTGTGTTTGCCGAGATGTGGACGTTCCGCAGATGGGCTTTGCGCAAGCATTATACGCTGGACCAATACGTAGAGATACAGACGAGCTTATTGCTTAATGAGGTGAAACCGGTAAAACTGTAGGAAAGAGTGAGGAGGCAAACGGATGGAAACGGAAATCTATCGCCCTAGACATAATGTACGCTTTGTAACAGCTGCCGCCCTATTTGACGGGCACGATGCGTCCATTAATATCATGCGGCGAATTTTGCAAGCTTCAGGAGTGGAAGTGATTCATCTAGGCCATAACCGTGCGGTGGACGAAATCGTGACGGCTGCGATCCAAGAGGATGCACAAGGAATCGCGATTAGCTCTTACCAAGGCGGACACGTAGAGTACCTCAAGTATATGCATGACTTACTTCAAGAGAAGGGTGCAGGGCATATTAAGATTTTTGCTGGCGGGGGCGGGGTCATTGTTCCATCCGAAATCAAGGAGCTCCACACCTACGGGATTGCGAAGGTCTTTTCTCCTGATGACGGACGCGAACTGGGCCTTCAAGGCATGATCAATCACATGGTTCGGGAGACGGACTGGCCGACACCTAAGCAAGTGGAAAAGGAAATAGAGGCATTAAAGGAACAGAATTGGGGGGCCATTGCCAAGCTAATTACGTTGGCGGAGGAAAATGTGGAAGCCAAAGAACGGGATCAAACCGTAGCGGCTACGTTAGAAAAGCTGCAAACGTTAGCCTCTCCTGTACCCGTCCTCGGTATTACCGGAACCGGAGGAGCAGGAAAAAGCTCCTTAACTGATGAATTGGTCCGCCGCTACCTTGAGCATTTTCCGGACCGCTCAATTGCCATAATTTCTGTCGATCCCTCCAAGCAAAAGACGGGCGGAGCACTGCTTGGCGACCGGATCCGCATGAATGCCATCAACGGCCCGCGGGTTTTCATGCGCAGCTTGGCGACGCGAGGTTCGAAGACCGAGCTGAGTGGAGCTACGAAAGAGGCCATCAATATCGTTAAGGCCGCTGGCTACGACTTTGTGATCGTGGAAACGAGCGGGATCGGGCAAGGAGATTCCGGGATCGTTGACTTGGTAGACATCTCCATGTATGTCATGACGAGCGAGTTTGGAGCCGCTACCCAGTTAGAGAAAATCGATATGATTGACTATGCGGACCTCATCGTCATCAACAAGTTTGAGCGCAGGGGCTCTGAGGATGCGCTTCGCGATGTGCGCAAGCAGTATAAGCGCAGCCGGAATCTATTCGAGCTGGATGATGAAAATGTCCCGGTGTTTGGAACAATTGCCAGCCAGTTTAATGATCCGGGAACCAACATCTTGTTTGCCAATTTGATGAGAACGGTGGAGAAGAAGACGGGTGGCAGCTGGCCCACGAAGCTCGACGCTAAAATCAGCAAGGTAACCAAGAAAAACATGATTATCCCGCCTGAGAGAGTGAGCTATCTGGGTGAGATTGTGTATACCATCCGGAACTATCGGAAGTTCACGGAAGAGCAAGTGGGCTTTGCCCGTAAAATTTTCCAACTGCGCGGGACTCGCGGGCTATTCTCAGGGGATGCAGAGTTTACGGCCAAGTTGGATGAAAAGATTATGTTTTACGAAAACAAGCTCCATCCGGAGTGCAGGCAGTTTCTGGAGAGCTGGCCCAAGCTGCGTGAAGCCTATACAAAGGATCAATTCATTACGAAGATCCGTGATAAAGAATTGATTACGGAGCTTTATACCGAAACGCTTTCCGGAAATAAAATTCCTAAGATCAGCCTGCCAAAATATGAGGATTTGGGCGAATTGCTGAAATGGGCGATGAAGGAGAATTTGCCTGGCTACTTTCCTTATACGGCAGGGGTTTTTCCTTTCAAACGGACGAATGAGGATCCCAAGCGGATGTTTGCGGGGGAAGGGACGCCAGATCGCACGAACCGCCGCTTCCACTTCCTGTGTGAGGGAGAAGAAGCCAAGCGTTTGTCTACCGCATTTGACAGTGTTACCTTGTATGGCCAAGATCCTGATTATCGGCCTGACATTTACGGGAAAATCGGGAACAGCGGTGTAAGCGTTTGTACATTAGATGACATGAAAAAGCTGTATGCGGGCTTTGACCTTTGCCATCCGTCCACCAGCGTATCGATGACGATCAATGGTCCAGCACCGATTATATTGGCGATGTTCATGAATACGGCGATTGCCCAGCAGATCGAAAAATTCGTCGAGAAAAATGGCCGTCAACCGAATGAGAAAGAGGCAGCGCAGATTAAGGATTACACCTTAAGCGTGGTGCGCGGAACGGTTCAGGCCGATATCTTAAAAGAAGATCAGGGACAAAATACGTGCATTTTCTCTACTGAGTTCGCGCTGAAGATGATGGGGGATATCCAGGAATACTTCATCGAAAAGAAAGTGCGAAACTACTATTCGGTGTCGATTAGCGGCTATCATATTGCGGAAGCGGGAGCCAATCCGATTTCCCAGCTGGCATTTACCCTTGCGAACGGCTTTACCTTTGTCGAGTATTATTTGAGCCGGGGGATGCACATTGACGACTTTGCACCGAATCTTTCGTTCTTCTTCAGCAACGGCTTGGATCCGGAATACACCGTTTTGGGGCGAGTGGCTCGCCGCATCTGGTCGACGGTCATGAAGCACAAGTACAGCGGAAATGATCGCAGCCAAAAGCTAAAATACCATATCCAAACATCTGGCCGTTCTTTGCACGCCCAGGAGATGGATTTCAACGATATTCGTACGACGCTGCAGGCTTTGATTGCGATTTATGACAACTGTAATTCCCTGCATACTAACGCCTATGATGAAGCGATTACCACCCCGACCGAGAATTCCGTGCGCCGGGCGATGGCGATCCAAATGATTATCAACAAAGAGCTTGGCTTAGCCAAGAACGAAAACCCGATGCAAGGTGCTTTTATCATTGATGAATTAACCGACTTGGTTGAGGAAGCGGTGTTGGCTGAATTTGAGCGGATTAACCACCGTGGAGGCGTGTTAGGGGCCATGGAAACCCAATATCAACGGGGGAAGATCCAAGAAGAGTCCCTTTACTATGAGCATAAGAAGCATACAGGAGAGCTGCCGATCATCGGGGTGAACACCTTCATCAATCCAAACGTAGACGAAAATGCTTATGAAATTGAATTGGCACGTTCTACGAAAGAGGAAAAGGAAACTCAAATTCGTAATCTCCAGGCTTTCTGGGAACAGCACAAAGTAGAAGCCCCTGCAGCGCTTGAGCGCTTGAAGGAAGTGGCACGTTCGAATGGAAACTTGTTCGAGGAGCTGATGGAGACCGTGAAAGTGGCCTCCTTAGGTCAAATTACGAAGGCGCTTTATGAGGTAGGCGGGCAGTATCGGAGAAATATGTAAGTCATAAAGAGCGGGGTCAGGCATACGATGGAATGTCTGACCCTGTTTTCCTTTGGTAACGTATAAACCTTTACTTAGAAGGAGAAAAAAGAAGAGGTGTGGCGGTTAACAGGAATAACTCCTCTTATTTTACCTTTTTTCTCTCCAACTAATGAAATAACCGGAAAAACTCCTGTTATCTCGAAAAAAGAAGAAGACCCCCCGCTGATCACACAGGGAAGTCTACAGTTTCTTCTTTATTACTCCTTTGGTAAAGGTCTCGATGAGCTCTTCATGGCTGGAGCCGGGTACAACGAGGTAGGTGCCTGGACTTAGATGCTCGATTGCGCCTAATCGGACCAAGGCTTCGTTAAACTCTTGCCCATTGGCTACAATGCCGGCGGCCTCTACTGCCTGAGACAGCTGAAGGGCATCCATTCCTGGGGACAAGGTGAAAGGGACCGCTTCTTTCAATTGCTTTTTGAGTTGTTCATTTTCCTTTTGGAGGGTTGTGATCTTCGATTCGAGCTCAGCTTTTTCCTTTTCCCAGTCGATGGCAAGCTTGTCCTCTTCCTGAGCAGGAGCTTTTTCTGAAGGCTCCCCAGAGGTCGCGGCTTCTTTTGTAGCAAACGCCTCATATACGGTCGGGTTGGATTCAGCCATATGCTCTTTATTAAATTTAAATTCGTAGATATAGCCTGCGACGGATACAAGGACCAAAACAAAAAAGGATAAAGTCAGCATGGGCTTTTTCTTCCGGATATTACCGCTGCCGGAAGGACGTGAAGAGGAAGAGCTAGTTTTACCGGTTTGACGAACGTCTTTTAAGATCCAGCAGTCCTTGGCTTCACCGATGGTAACGGTATAGGGCAGTCCCTTAAACTCTAGGCTGAGGGTGAAAATGGTCTCAAAAACGTCTTCCTCAATTTCATCGATAATACCCTCTTCCAGTGGTTTCAGGGTGGTGGAACCGGCCCGGAAGCCTTGGAGGAAAGGGATGGGCCGCTGGGTAACGGCCTTCGCCAAAATGATGGGCTTGGGCTTCGCTCTGAGCAGTTTTCCGAATGTCGAGCCTATTGAAGAATAAACGCTGTACGTCATAGGCTGATCCCTTTCTATCGCGTAGTATATATTTTGTATTTTACCATAGATAAAACAGAAAAAGTTGCAAGGAAATGTTTGACACTAGTACTATTTTATATAAAAATAGGAATACTAGATGAATAGAATTTTTTCTAGAAGGGAAGTGCGGAACTTGGCAAATATCACACCAGAGCAAGAGAAGTGGCAGGAAGTTGCCCTTGTAGATATTTCATACGAAGTGTTGGATAAGTCAAACAAGACCATGAACTATAAGGAAATCTTTCGGGAAGCAGCAAACTTGAAAGGCCTTACTGATGAAGAGCTCATGGAGCTTGTTCCTCAGGTTTATACGGAGATGAATTTGGATGGCCGCTTCATTTGTATCAGCCCAGGGAACTGGGGCTTGAAGAAATGGTACACGACGGAAGCGATCGAGGAGTCCATTGAAGCCTTGGCAAGAGCGAAGGGAATCGACGATGACGATGACGATTACGGCTTCGATGATGAAGAAGAAGTAACGGACGAGGACTTCACGGATGTAGAGGATTATGACAACCTTGACGATGAAGATGCGGACGAAGATGAGGTTGATGAAGACGAAGAAGATCTGGAATTTGAAGAAGATGAAGAATTTGAAGAGGAAGTCGACGAAGAGTTTGCAGATGAAGATGAGAGCGAAGATGTCGATGACGAGGATGACGAGAAGTAAGCCAATTTTTTCTTGACAACAAGTTGCATCCTTTTGTAATATTTTCGATGGGCTAATTATTGGTATGTAAAGAAATAACAAACAAAAGTGCCCCCAACCGATCAAGGAATGGGTGTGACTTTTGTTTTTTTTTTGTTTCACTTGCAAAAGATAGAAACTAATGACATGTTGGATCATGCAGAAAAGAGGGGTAGCTATGGCAAAGTACATTTTCGTCACGGGAGGAGTTGTTTCTTCTCTCGGTAAAGGTATAACAGCAGCGTCGCTAGGGCGATTGCTCAAGAATAGAGGACTGCGGGTCACCATGCAGAAGCTGGACCCATATATCAACATCGATCCTGGAACGATGAGTCCTTATCAGCATGGAGAAGTTTTTGTTACCGATGACGGGGCAGAGACGGATTTGGACTTGGGCCACTATGAGCGTTTCATTGACGTGAATTTAAATTCCAATAGCAACGTGACAACAGGAAAGATCTATTCTTCCGTCATTAATAAAGAACGACGCGGAGACTATTTGGGCGGGACGGTTCAGGTCATTCCTCATATTACCAATGAAATTAAAGAAAGAGTATTCCGCGCTGGCCGTACAGGGGAAGTCGATGTCGTCCTAACGGAAATCGGGGGAACGGTTGGTGATATCGAAAGCTTGCCGTTTCTTGAAGCGATCCGCCAAATCAAGAGCGACATCGGCCGTGAAAATGTCATGTACATTCATTGCAGCTTGATTCCTTATCTTTCAGCTGCAGGGGAACTGAAAACCAAGCCAACCCAGCACAGCGTAAAAGAGCTTCGCAGCCTTGGAATTCAACCGAACGTGGTGGTTTGCCGGACAGAAAAACCGTTATCTCAGGATATGAAGGATAAGCTGGCGCTGTTTTGCGATATCGATCCGAAAGCGGTCATTGAAGCTAGCGATGCAGAGACCCTTTATGAGGTACCGCTTATGCTGAAAGAGCAAGGGCTGGATGATTATGTCATTAATCACCTGGGCTTAAAAGCAGGTCCTTCGGATATGACGGAATGGGAGCAATTGGTCCAGAAGATCAAGAATCTGTCAGATACCACAAGAATCGCTATTGTCGGAAAGTATGTCGCCCTGCATGACGCCTATTTGAGCGTGGCAGAAGCCCTTTATCATGCCGGATACGATAATGGAACGGATATTGATATCAAGTGGGTGGATGCGGAAGAAGTAACAGATGCCAACGTTCGGGACATGCTAGGAGATGTAGATGGAATTCTCGTTCCTGGCGGATTCGGTGACCGCGGGGTAGAAGGAAAGATCACAGCCGCGCGTTATGCCCGTGAGAATCGCGTTCCTTTCCTGGGCATTTGCTTGGGGATGCAGATCGCCTGCATTGAATATGCCCGTCACGTGCTAGGTTATGAAGGTGCTAACAGCTCGGAAATTAATCCATCTACAAAATATCCTGTAATAGATCTGCTGCCGGAACAGAAGGATATCGAGAACATGGGTGGAACGATGCGCCTGGGCCTTTCCCCGTGCAAGGTAGAGGAAGACAGCTTAGTGTTCCAAGCTTATGACAGTACCTTGATTTACGAGCGCCATCGCCATCGTTATGAATTTAACAATGAGTATCGGGAAGAGATGAAAAAAGCGGGCTTCCGCTTTAGCGGAACATCCCCTGATGGCCGTTTAGTCGAATGTATTGAGGTTATTGATCACCCTTGGTACGTGGCGACCCAATTCCATCCGGAGTTTACATCCCGTCCGAATCGCCCGCAGCCTTTGTTCCGCAAGTTTGTTCAGGCTTCTCGCCAATTAAAGCAATAAATCGATTTCGTGAAGCAGGAATTTTCTCCCTCTGCGACGAATGTATTGGATGGTAAATGCGATATAAGACGGAAAATAAGTTTAAATTTCCCATCACGTCATAGAGGAGGATCAACAGGTATGTCTCAAAACAAAGTGCTTATTGTAGACGATCAGTATGGAATTCGCGTGCTTCTATATGAAGTGTTTGGAAAGGAAGGATATGAGACCTTTCAAGCCGCCAATGGAAAAGAGGCACTGGATATTGTAACGAAGCAGTCGCCAGACCTGGTTATCCTGGACATGAAGATTCCAGGGATGGACGGTCTCGAGATATTAAAAGAAATCAAGAAGATTGATAAAGGAATCAAGGTTATCATGATGACAGCCTATGGTGAGCTGGACATGATCAAGGAAGCGACCGAACTTGGCGCGATCACGCATTTCACCAAGCCTTTTGATATTGATGAATTGCGATTGGCGGTAAAGAGCCAATTGGCCGTATAAAGAAAAGCATAAATAGGAGGATCGATCATGCCGTTGGTATCGATGAGAGAAATGCTGAACAAAGCTGTAGAAGGGAAGTATGCGGTTGGGCAGTTCAACCTCAATAACTTGGAGTTTACTCAAGCCATTTTACAGGCAGCTCAAGAGGAAAACTCCCCTGTCATCCTTGGCGTAAGCGAAGGGGCAGGCCGTTACATGGGAGGTTTCAAGACCGTTGTAGCCATGGTAAAAGCACTGATGGAAGAGTACAAGGTGACTGTTCCTGTTGCCATTCACTTGGATCACGGTTCATCTTTTGAAAAGTGCGTGGAAGCCATCTATGCCGGATTCACTTCGGTCATGATCGATGGATCCCATCATCCGCTGGAAGAAAACATTGCGATCACCAAGAAAGTGGTAGACGTGGCTCATGCGTTGGGCATTTCCGTTGAAGCCGAGCTTGGGCGCATTGGCGGACAGGAAGATGACCTGATCGTATCCGATGCCGAAGCAGCCTACGCGGTTCCTGCTGAATGCGATCAATTGGTTCGCGAAACCGGTGTGGATTGCTTTGCGCCAGCGCTGGGTTCTGTTCACGGACCTTACAAAGGGGAGCCAAACCTTGGATTTGACCGCATGGAAGAAATTCAAAAGCTAACGGGAGTACCTCTTGTCCTGCACGGCGGAACGGGAATCCCAACCAAGGATATCCAACGTGCGATTTCTCTTGGTACGGCGAAGATCAACGTCAACACCGAAAACCAAATGGCCTCTGCGGCAACTGTTCGCAAGGTATTGGCAGAGAAGCCGAATGAGTATGACCCGCGCAAATATCTGGGACCTGCTCGTGAAACGATCAAGGAAACAGTCAAAGCGAAAATGCGCGAATTCGGCAGCAGCAACCAAGCATAAATCAAACCAGGAGGCACGGCATGAAATTTTTCATCGATACAGCGAATGTAAATGAAATCCGTGAAGTTCATACGTGGGGAGTTTTGGCTGGGGTAACCACGAATCCATCCCTTGTCGCTAAAGAAGGCCGGGATTTCATTGAAAACCTGAAGGAAATCATTGAAATTGTGGATGGTCCGATTAGCGCAGAAGTGATCAGCACAGAAGCGGAAGGCATGATTGAGGAAGGGGAAAAGCTAGCGTCGCTATCGAAGAACATCGTAATCAAGGTTCCGATGACGGCGGAAGGCTTGAAAGCTGTAAAGCATTTTTCCAGTAAACAAATTAAAACGAATGTCACCCTCGTGTTCTCAGCGAATCAGGCCTTATTGGCTGCTCGCGCCGGAGCCACCTATGTTTCGCCGTTCTTGGGTCGGCTAGATGACATCGGACAGGATGGATTGCTGCTCATCTCCGATATCGTGGACATTTTCAATGCCCATGGCTTGGATACAGAGATTATCTCTGCCAGCATCCGTCATCCAATCCATGTCACGGAAGCCGCGAAGATGGGGGCCCATATCGCTACCATTCCATACAAGGTGTTTGAGCAGATGCTGAAGCATCCTTTAACGGACCAAGGGATAGAGAAATTCTTGGCTGATTGGGAGAACGCGAAAAAATAATAAAAAGCACCTTGCAAAAGGTGCTTTTTCCACTCATTCCTTAACCTCACCATCAATATAGACCCAAATGATAAAAAATAGACAACAGAGAAGAGAACCGCGGGAGGCAATTATGGAGAAATTGTGCATTAGGGGCGGGATGCCGCTCAAGGGGAGGATCACAATCAGTGGGGCCAAAAATAGCGCTGTCGCATTAATTCCTGCTACCATTTTGGCTGAATCTCCGACGATCATTGATAATCTTCCAATGATAAATGATGTGCAGATATATATCGAGATATTGCGTGAGCTGGGGGCAAAGGTGGAACAGGAGGGGCAGTCCCTCTACGTCGATCCTGCAGGCATTGTGCCTAAGCCGCTGCCGAATGGCAAAGTGAAAAAGTTAAGAGCCTCGTATTATCTCATGGGTGCATTGCTTGGGCGTTTCGGTGAAGCTTTCATCGGGTTGCCGGGAGGCTGCAATTTAGGGCCGCGTCCGATTGACCAGCATATTAAGGGCTTTGAAGCCTTAGGGGCAAAAATCGAAGCGAAAGATGGAGCTTTGTCTATAGCAGCTCAAGAGTTAACGGGCAATAAAATCTATCTCGATGTCATCAGTGTGGGAGCGACGATCAATATTATGCTGGCGGCTTCCCGTGCCCAGGGCACAACGATCATTGAGAATGCGGCCAAAGAGCCTGAAATCATTGACGTTGCCACGCTATTATCTTCGATGGGGGCCTCGATTAAAGGGGCAGGAACAGATGTTATCCGCATTACAGGAAAAAGCCAACTACTAGGCTGTCGCCATTCGATCATTCCTGACCGGATTGAGGCAGGCACCTATATGATTGCTGCAGCGGCAACGCGCGGGGATGTGACGATTGATCAGGTCATTCCCCGACACTTGGAGGGTATCTCGGCGAAGCTAGAAGAAATGGGAGTCCGCATTATTGAACAGGATGAATCCATTCGGATCATTGGGGAGAAGTCCTACCGGTCTGTGGATGTAAAGACAGGGGCCTACCCAGGCTTTGCAACCGACCTTCAGCAGCCGATGACTGCGTTGCTTACCTTAGCCCATGGGACAAGCATGGTGACGGATAACATTTATACCTCGCGCTTCCGCCATGTAGATGAGTTAGTTCGCATGGGAGCCCAAATTAAGGTGGAAGGCCGTTCTGCCATTATTGAAGGAGTTAAAAAGCTTCAAGGAGCGACGGTCAAAGCAGCTGATCTTCGGGCTGGTGCGGCGATGATTGTAGCTGCCCTGGCGACAGATGGGGTAACCGAGATTTTTGGAGTGGAGCATATTGATCGAGGGTATGATACTTTAGAAGAAAAACTGCGGACTTTAGGAGCTGAGATTTGGCGGGAGCAAATAGAAGAATCCGACCAGTAAAATGTTTCCTAATGAATTAAGTAGAGCGCAATTCCTTTTAAAGTGCTATCATATTGAACGAGTAAGTGTTAAATGTGTTATCCTTATTCCAAAGAAGATACGGGATAACCGTAAAGAGAGGATGATGGAAATGGAACGGAGTTTATCGCTAGAATTAGTGCGGGTAACAGAAGCGGCTGCTTTGGCCTCTGCTCGCTGGATGGGTTTTGGAAAAAAGGATGAAGCGGATGATGCCGCTACGACGGCCATGCGTGCAGAGTTCAATACCGTGCCGATGGTTGGAACCGTTGTGATCGGAGAAGGAGAAATGGACGAAGCTCCGATGCTTTATATCGGAGAGAAGCTAGGCCTAGGTCTAGGTCCGTCCGTGGATGTCGCCGTTGATCCCTTAGAAGGAACAAACATTGTGGCCAAGGGATTGTGGAATGCCATGAGCGTATTGGCAGTAGCGGACAAAGGGAACTTGCTGCATGCGCCAGATATGTATATGGATAAAATTGCTGTAGGGCCTGAATGTGTAGGAGCCATTGACATTGATCGTTCGGTAAGAGAAAATCTTGAAGCTGTGGCCAAGTGCAAAGGAAAAGATTTGCGCGAGTTGACGGCGATTATCTTGGATCGTGAGCGACATGAGAAAATCATTCATGAAGTTCGCGAGGCAGGCGTACGCATTAAATTGATTTCCGATGGGGATGTTTCTGCCGCAATTAGTACGGCTTTTAAGGATACGGGAGTGGACATCCTGTTTGGTGCAGGCGGAGCTCCTGAAGGGGTCATCTCTGCAGTAGCTTTAAAATGTCTCGGTGGCGAGATTCAAGGGCGCTTGCTTCCGCAAAATGAAGAAGAAATCGAACGCTGCAAGAAAATGGGCCTCGTTGACCCTCATCAGGTGCTGCGGATGGATGATTTAGTCAAAGGAGACGATGCCATCTTTGCCGCTACGGGGGTAACCGATGGAGAGTTTCTGCGCGGCGTCCGCTTCCAAGGAAATCGGGCAACGACTCATTCCGTTGTAATGAGAGCGAAAACCGGAACCATTCGTTTTGTCGAAGGCCAGCATCGCCTGGAGCTGAAGCCGAATCTAGTTATGAAAAACATCTAGCATTGTAATATTTTGGTATGAAACTGGGGATAATGGTTGAATAGTTTATAGACTTTTCGATTCTATCCCTAGTTCGGTATAATAGACGATATGGATTCAAGGGATTTAAGAAATGTAAATGAAAGTTGGTGTTATATCTAACGTATGGACATGAATTTGGCGGGATTAGAAGAAAAGAAATTAACGGATTTATATAAGCTGGCCAAGCAATTTCAAATCCCCTATTATGGGACGATGAAAAAGAAAGAATTGATTTTTGCGATTCTGCGGGCGCAAGCAGAAAAAAGCGGATTTATGTTTATGGAAGGGGTTCTTGAAATTCTAGCGGACGGTTACGGTTTCCTTCGACCGATTAACTATTTGCCCAGTGCAGAGGATATCTATATATCTGCCTCACAGATCCGCAGGTTTGATCTGCGCACCGGAGACAAGGTTTCTGGAAAAGTACGGCCCCCAAAAGAAAACGAGCGCTATTTCGGCTTATTGCATGTAGAGGCTGTCAATGGTGAAGACCCCGAAATCGCTTCGGAACGGCTTCATTTCCCTGCCCTAACACCTCTCTATCCCCAAAAGAAGCTTGTATTAGAAACCTCTCCTGATCGCTTATCTACAAGAGTTATCGATCTTTTGGCTCCTGTCGGCTTAGGGCAGCGCGGTTTGATTGTCGCTCCTCCAAAAGCGGGGAAGACGGTTTTGCTCAAGGAAATTGCCAATAGCATTGCAGAAAATCATCCGGAAATCGAGTTGTTTGTCCTGCTGATCGATGAGCGACCAGAGGAAGTGACCGATATGCAACGCTCCGTAAAAGCGGAAGTGGTTGCGTCTACTTTTGATGAACTGCCGGAAAATCATATAAAAGTGGCGGAGCTGGTTTTGGAGCGGGCTCAGCGTTTGGTTGAGCACAAAAAGGATGTTGTCATTCTCATGGACAGTATCACACGTCTGGCACGCGCCTACAATCTCGTCATACCTCCAAGCGGCAGAACGCTATCTGGGGGTATTGATCCGGCGGCCTTCCACCGTCCGAAGCGCTTCTTTGGTTCGGCGCGGAATATTGAAGAAGGCGGAAGCTTAACTATCTTAGCGACCGCTTTAGTGGAAACCGGTTCTCGGATGGACGACGTGATTTACGAAGAATTTAAGGGAACAGGGAATATGGAGCTCCATCTTGACCGCAAGCTGGCAGAGCGCCGCATCTATCCGGCTCTTGATATTCGCCGTTCCGGAACCCGACGCGAGGAATTGCTATTTTCCAAATTTGAGTTGGAGAAAATTTGGGGAATGCGCAAGACGATGTCGGAGCATCCGGAATTTACGGATATGTTCCTAAAGAAGATCAGAGAAACAAAAACCAATATCGAGTTCCTGGAAGCGCTCGAAACCATCCAGCCTCAGACGCGCTCTGGCCGAACGGCTTCAACGACCGCTTAGTAGATGTTAAAGGAGTATTTGCATGAATCTTGTCTATGCCGATAAAAACGGCCAAGTATATGATCACCCTGACTATTTGGCAGTGGGCCGCAGCGGGGAAAGCTTATTTGAGATCCTGGAGGAAGAGCTGATTCCGCTTCCGGAAGGGGCCACGCTCGTTAGTTTGCCGAACACCAGGCCAATTGGAATGGATCCGGAAACGGGAGATATGGCTGCGCTGGAAGGCTCCGCTGCCGTAGGTGCGCTTTTGCCGCAAGGTTTTACGCGGCTGATGCTGCCCGGCTATGCGAAGACAGATAAGGATTATAAATTTCCTCTGTTTGGCTATACGGCGGTGGTTTGGAAGGATGACGGCTTTTATGTTGCTGCTCGCCAAAGCGACGAGCATTACAAGTGGAATCCTGCGCATTGTTCCTATGAGGAAGTGAAGGTCAAGGTGGGTGAGCTGCTTGACCAGTACCCGGAAAATCGGGTGATCAAGCATTTATCCAACTGTGCCTTAGAATATGAATGCCTGACGGCTTCGAATACGTTCTTGAACCGTTGGGAGGGAGGGCTCCCTGTCTCCTATTCCTGTAATGCCGGCTGTTATGGCTGCATTTCAGAGCAGCCTGATGACTCCGGATTTGTCGCTCCCCAAACGCGGATGAACTTCAAGCCGACCATTGAAGAATTGGTAGAGGTCATGAAGCATCACTTGAAGACTCCGGAGAGCATCATTAGTTTCGGGCAGGGCTGTGAAGGAGAACCTTCGACTCAAGCGGCGATGATTACGGAAGCCATTCGCCGTGTGCGTGCGGAGACTTCCATTGGATATATTAACATGAATACGAATGCGGGTTTAACGGACCATATTAAAGCCATCGTCGATTCGGGGCTGGATTTAATCCGAGTAAGTACCATTAGCGCGATCGATGATCACTATAATGCTTACTATCAGCCGCGTGGCTACGATTTGCGGAATGTGGAAAAATCGCTTCGCTATTGTGCGGATAAAGGAGTTTATACGTCGATTAACTATCTGTGCTTCCCTGGAGTGTTTGACCGGGAGGAGGAAATGGAAGCGATGATTGAATTCATCCGCCGTTCCGGAGTTCGGTTAATTCAGCTAAGGAACTTAAACATTGACCCAGACAGTTACTTGGCAATGATACCGAAGCCACAAGGGGAAGTATTCGGCATGAAACAGGCCATTGAAATCTATCAGGAGGAATTGCCTGATGTGGTCATTGGTTCCTATACCCATATTCCGCCTAAGGAGTTTCCGATTCGTAGGAGATAATGGCAGTTGAAAAGGCATCTTGCCCGTGATATAATGACAAATGTGTTTAATTTGAACTCTGGTCTACAGATAGGATCAGGGCGGAAAGAGGTGAAAAGAATGAAACAAGCAATTCATCCTAATTATAAAGTGACTAAGGTTACTTGCGCTTGCGGAAACGAGTTCGAAACAGGATCTGTAAAAGAAAACCTTCGCGTTGAAATCTGCTCTGAGTGCCATCCTTTCTACACAGGAAAGCAGAAGTTTGTAGATGCAGGCGGACGTGTTGACAAGTTTAAGAAAAAATACGGTATCTAATACCGAGTGCAAGCGGGCAGGATTTCCTGCCCGCTTTTATTTTGTTTATGGCGAGGAGAAAACGGAATGGCTCAATTGTATTTTCGTTACGGGGCAATGAATGCTTCCAAGTCGATTCAGCTGTTAACGGTAGCCCATAACTATGAGCAGTCAGGGAAACGGGTCTTGGTCTTCACTCCGGCTATTGACGACCGGTATGGAGTAGGCCGAGTGGCTTCAAGAGTAGGAATTAGCCGAGAGGCGATTGCCATCCATGAAGATACAGATATGTTAGCAATTACGAGAAGTCACAGAGAACTGCCGCATTGCGTTTTAGTCGATGAAGGGCAGTTTTTAAGTGCCGCACATGTTGGGCAGATGACCCGCATTGTCGATGAGTTAAATATACCGGTGATTGTTTATGGACTCTTAAAGGATTTTAAAAATCAGTTGTTCGAAGGCTCACGCGCGATCTTGTGTGAGGCGGATAAAATCGAAGAAATTAAAACGGTATGTGTGCATTGCAACAAAAAAGCCACACATATTTTGAAATATAAAGAAGGCCAACCGGTATACTCCGGGGAAACCATCGAGATTGGCGGAGAAGAAACGTACAGCAGTGTGTGCAGAAGACATTATTATCATCCGCCGCAGGCGTAAGAGGCTGTCCCTAAAGGTCGGTAAAAACCGACTTTCGGGATCAGCCTTTTCTTTTCTTCTAAAACTTCGAGTATTTTATAATAGAGTGTGCTCCTATGTGAGAATTAGGGGTACTAGGTAATACTTTTTTGTTGATAAAGGAAATGGCGGGTCTGAGCCCGCTTTTTACGGACTTGGACAAGTATTTCTACTAGTTATTTGCAATAATTCTGGGTTTGTGAGTATGAGGGATCCGTTGTGACAAAAATGAGCCAATCTGTGAGTATTTTTAATAAATCGTGAGTATTGCCGGTGTGAGAGGGTTTGTCGGCAGTTTTTAACCCGCCAACCCTAAAAATGAATGAAAAAACAATAAATTCACTTTATTATATAGTTAATTTCTTATATATTAATAGTGTATATCAGAATGTATACATACAAGCTGCCTGTTATCTTGTTTTGCATGCAAAGGATCTCTTTAACATAGCGATGAGGTCCTTTTTATATTTAGTAAAGATAGGAGCAAAGGACATTGAATTCATCAATTAAAAGGTTCCATTATGCTTGGATTGTACTATTATTAAGCTTCTTCGCATTGTTGTCGGCACAAGGAGTCCGCCTTTCCTTTGGCGCGTTTATTCAGCCTTGGGAGCAAGAGTTTTCCGCAGATCGGGCAGCGGTTTCGCTCATTGCTCTGGTCAGTTATCTGGTTTATGCCGTTTCCGGTCCGGTGGTAGGTAAAGTTGTTGATCAGTATGGTGTGCGTAAAGTTCTTTCCGCCAGTATTCTGATTGTGGGAGTCAGTACGTTAATATCGTTTATGGTTACTTCTACTTGGCAGTTGATTATTTTATATGGTGTGATTTCTTCCATTGGGTTTGGCGGGGCATCTAATGTCGTGACTTCGGTAATGATTACCCAGTGGTTCTATGCTAAAAGAGGATTAGCGTTGGGGTTAATGGCAGCAGGAAGTGGGGCTGGCCAGTTTCTCATCGTTCCTGCCTCCTTGTTCATGATTGACGAATGGGGATGGAAGATTACGGTCGTGACTTGGGGAGTGTTTCTTTGCTTAGTTGTATTGCCCTTAGTCCTATGGTTTATTCGCACTTCACCAGCTGATCTGGGAATGAAAGCATATGGGGAAGAGGAGGACAAGGAAGAAAATATAGAGGCTAAAGAAAAGCCTCCAGAAATGGAAAAGGAGCAGCTGCCCTTTAGCGTGATGATTCGATCACGGGCATTTTGGTTTATAGCTTTTCCTTTTTTTGTTTGCGGGGTGTCAACGACGGGATTGATGGATACCCATCTCATTCCTTATGCACAAATGTGCGGGTTTGCTACAGGAGCCACCAGTCTGGCAGTCAGTTTGCTGGCTGGCTTTAATATTTTGGGAACAGCCCTATCCGGACATTTCGCGGATCGGTGGAATCATCGGTATATGTTAGGTTATATCTATATTATTCGTGCCTTAACGGTTGTTCTGCTCATTTATTCTCAAGATGTTTTTCTTTTATTGGTGTTTAGTGTATTATTCGGTTTGGTTGACTTTGCCACAGTGGCCCCTACAATGATGCTGGTTTCGGAGCAATTTAAAAGGTATTCGGCCGGTGTGGTGTTTGGGTGGGTATATTTCAGCCACCAGCTGGGTTCTGCTGTGGGAGCGTATGTACCGGGTGTGATTTATCGGCTTCAGGGCGGCTATAATACCGTCTTTTGGTTCACGGCTGGGTTGCTTGTGGTAGCCTCTATTCTAAGCTTTACTCTCTCTAAAGGGGAAGACATAAGACAGGATGGATCTTTACAGGAAGCGATATAGGTGGAAAAATTTTTGCAGAGAAAAACCTGCTTCTTCGGATAACCTAAGACCGAGGGAGGTGTCTTCATTGCAACGCAAAACTCTATTTTACGCCTTGATGCTTTGCCTGGTGATGATGATTTCTGCTGCTTGTTCTCCTGCCGCTGGTCCGGCTGACAATGATCGACCGTTTGGCACACTAACCTATAATAAGAACAATGTGTACCATAATCCCTCAGGTCCCTATGATGATGACAAGGGATTTAAGAATGACTTCGTTCTTGCTGATTTGAACCCGAATTTGGTAACGGGAAGAAATGACCTGTATAATCTGGACGCCGATGAACGCATCATGGCACAGATTGCCGCGAACGTTCGCGGGGTGGAACGAGCGACGGCTTACCTTAATGGAGGAACCGCCCATGTCAATATTGATATAGAAGGCGGGGCCGATAAAGCAGCGGTAAGAGCTGCTGTTTATCAGCAATTGCAGCTGAAAATGCCTCGTTACAGCATTGATTTAGAGGTAAGAAGATAGCCTGGACGCGCGTCCGGGTTTTCTTTTTGGGTAAAATAGTTTAAATATGGCCTTTCCAAAAAGGCTCTTTTCCCTATTCATGTGTAGTTGTTTGACATAATATATATTAATCCTTATAATTATACTGTTATAAGTGAAATCAAATCTGAGGTGAACTGCTGTGTTTGATCGTTTGGAAGCAGTAGAAGAACGTTACGAAAAGTTAACGGAGTTATTGTGTGATCCAGATATAATGAACGATCCTTCCAAGCTTCGGGATTATTCGAAAGAGCAATCCGATATGGAAGAAACGGTTCAGACGTACCGTGAATATAAAAGTGTTTCTTCCCAGCTGAAAGAAGCAAAGGCAATGCTGGAGGAGAAGCTGGATGATGAGATGCGCGAAATGGTCAAGATGGAAATTGATGAATTGACCGAGCGTAAGAAAGAGCTGGAAGATCGTATGCATATCTTGTTGCTGCCTAAAGATCCGAACGATGACAAGAACGTTATCGTGGAGATTCGCGGAGCGGCAGGCGGCGATGAAGCGGCTTTATTTGCTGGTGACCTTTTCCGGATGTATTCGCGTTATGCGGAGAAGGCAGGATTTAAGATCGAGATTATGGAAGCTAGCTACAATGATTTGGGCGGATTTAAGGAAGTTATCTTTGCCGTGAAAGGTAAAGGCGCTTACAGTAAATTGAAGTTCGAGAGCGGCGCTCACCGCGTACAGCGAATTCCAACAACCGAATCTGGCGGACGGATTCATACGTCCACGGCTACCGTGGCTGTCTTGCCTGAAGCCGAAGATCTGGAAGTGGAAATTCACGATAAGGATATCCGTATCGATACCTTCTGTTCAAGCGGTGCGGGTGGACAGAGTGTTAACACGACGAAATCCGCCGTTCGTGTTTTGCACGTTCCGACAGGGATCATGGTTAGCTGCCAAGACGAGAAGTCGCAGCACTCCAACAAGGATAAAGCGCTTCGCGTTTTAAGAGCACGCTTGTATGATCTGGAGCAGCAAAAGAAGGCTGCGGAGTATGGCGAAATCCGCAAAAGCAAAGTGGGAACCGGAGACCGCAGTGAACGGATCCGCACGTACAATTTCCCGCAAAGCCGGGTCACCGATCACCGCATTGGCTTGACGCTTCATAAGCTGGACTACATTTTGAACGGGGATCTTGATGAAATCATCAATGCCCTCGTAGTCGAAGAGCAAGCTGAACTCATGCAAAATGCGGAAGGCCTATAAGCATGAACGCTATAACCGTTAGAGAAGCCCTGAAAAGGGCTTCTTCGTTTATGGAATCATTGGAAGACGACAGGTTTTTGGCAGAGATTATCGTTCGGCACGTCTTAGGATGGGACCGCACGCGGCTATTTCTAGGAATGGAGGAATTCATCTCGATGCAGCAATGGTCCGAGGTGGAGCGAATGGTCAAGGAAAGGCTTCAAGGAGTTCCTGTTCAATACCTCATCGGTGAGCAGGAGTTTTATGGGCTGTCGTTTCGCGTTAATCCTTCTGTCTTGATTCCTAGGCCGGAGACGGAAATCCTTGTTGAACAAGTTCTTCATAGGCGAGACGTATCAGATGCTTTGACTGTAGCGGATATTGGGACGGGCAGTGGGGCTATTGCTGTCAGTTTGGCCGTTCATTCCCAGTGGAAGGTTTATGCTGTGGATATCGCCCAGGAATCTTTGGATACAGCTCAAGAAAATAGCCGCATTCATGGCGTCGAGCAGCAGATTACCTTTCTAAAAGGAGATCTCCTGGATCCGCTCCTTCAGCCTGTGGATATTTTAGTTTCTAACCCTCCCTATATTCCTTCAAGCGATGTTCTTGAATTGGATGTGCAGGTCAAGGATCATGAACCGATGCGTGCGTTGGATGGGGGAGAGGATGGGCTTGACTTCTATCGACGGCTTTGTAAAGGGTTGCCGCAGGTCCTTCGTCCAGGCGGATTGGTGGCCTTTGAAGTGGGAATGGGTCAGGCCCGGGATGTAGAGCAATTGCTTTTGAGAACTGGTGTCATTGCTAGAACCGAAGTGATTCAAGATTTAGCCGGGATTGAACGAATTGTGATAGGAGATGGGAAGGCGGGTCTGTAGCTCAGGGAAGCTGGCCTTCCTTTCCTGAATAATAAGTTTTATTCTGAAAATAACGAATCATGTTTAAACCCTTTCTTTTCTGTCTAGACTGTTGGCTAAGGAGATAGAAAAGAGAGGGGAAACAAAACATGAAAAAAGTAAGCTTGGTCTTATTTACATTTATTATATTAATCATGAGTTGGGAGAGTCAGCGTTCAGTTGCTTCCTTGCTAAAAGAAGAACCTATTCCGCAAGATTCCATTCGGCTTCGTGTCATTGCCAATAGCGATTCCCCGCAAGATCAGTGGCTAAAGCAAGAAATTCGAGATCAAATTAATGCTTACCTGGAAGGTAAGGTAACGGATTTGCAAACGATGGAAGAAGCGCGTGAGAAGATGGCAGAGGAATTGCCGCAGCTGCAAGAGGTAGTGGACCAAACTATTGCCAAGCATGGATTTTCTTATACAAGCCAAGTAGAGTTAGGAAAGGTTCCTTTTCCGACAAAAATGTACGGCCAGTATGTATATCCTGCTGGGGAGTATGAAGCCCTTCGCGTAACGGTTGGACAAGGTTTAGGGCAAAACTGGTGGTGCGTATTGTTTCCGCCGCTCTGCTTTGTAGATATCGATACGGGGGATGCCGTTAAGCAGGAAGCTGATGGAGATGGCCCTAAAATTCAAGTGAAGTTCTTCTTAGTCGAAGTCTTTCAGAAGCTTTATCAAAAACTTTTCGCCTAGGAATGATCCTCCATTGACAGATATCGCACCATCCCGTATGATTACGTTAATATAAATACTTAGTGTTTTAAAATAAATCTAACACTTTTCTTATTTGGAGCAGGTGGAGGGACTGGCCCGATGAAACCCGGCAACCCGTTAAGGCGTTCAGGACGCATTAAGGCAGGGTGCTAATTCCTGCAGATACGCAAGGTATCTGGGAGATAAGAAGGGGCTCATGATAGTGTGTTACAGATCCCGAGAACCTTCTGGCTCATTTGCTCAGGGGTTTTTTCTTGTTTTAGGGACTATTGTTTAGGGGTGAGAGACATGGAACAGAAGCAAGGATTGTTAGAAAAAATAAAGGATCAAGTATTAATTGGCGATGGGGCGATGGGGACATTGCTTCATCGCTACGGAATTCCTGTAGGCACTTGTGGGGAAGAGTTAAATGTAACCCGCCCCGATGTCATTAAGGATATCCATCTCCAGTACGTAAAGGCCGGTGCCGACCTGATTGAAACCAATACGTACGGAGCCAATCGAGAAAAGCTTTCGAAGTTCGGCTTGGAGGATCAAGTAGAGGCCATCAACCAGGCGGCAGTTCGCTTGGCCAGAGAGGCCGCAGGAGATTCGGTTTACGTGGTAGGCTCCGTAGGAGGTATTTTAGGCGGAAGAAGAAAAAGTATTCCCCTAGAAGAATTGGAGCAGGTATTTGATGAGCAGATTAAAAGCTTAGTTGAAGCAGGGATTGATGGCTTGCTGCTAGAAACCTTTTGCTTTGTGGAGGAAGCGCTTCTTGCTTTATCTGTCGCTCGGAAATATACTTCATTGCCGGTGATCTGCCAGCTGACGATTCAGGATTTGAACCGGACCCAGGATGGCTATCCGCTGGAAGCGGCATTTGCTCGCCTGGTTGATGCGGGTGCGGACATTGTGGGGTTGAACTGCTACAATGGGCCGGCAAATATTATCCGATCCATTGAATCCCTTCCTGTCAAAGAGGGGCTTAAGTTGTCCGTGTATCCGAATGCTGGGCTTCCGGAATATGTGGATGGACAGTTTTTATATCCGTCTTCAGCGGAGTATTTTGGTCAGTCGGCTGAAACCTTGTACCAGTTAGGGGCGCGAATCTTGGGAGGATGCTGCGGGACAACACCGGAGCATATTGAAGCGGTAGCCACTCGCATCAAAGGAAAAGCGCCTGTGGAAAAAAAGGAAGACTCAGCAATAGGGGTGGTCAAGGAGTCCAAGGTTGCGGTTTTATCCGAACCACACCATGAAAAAACACTTCCTGAGCTCGTTCGGGAAAGACCAACGATCATCGTTGAGCTGGACCCGCCTCGCGATCTGGATTTTGAGCCGTTTTTGGAAGGGGCAGCAGCACTGAAGGAAGCGGGAGCCGATGCCATTACTCTCGCTGACAATTCGCTGGCGATGACGCGGATGAGCAACATGGCGCTGGGGTCTTTGGTAAAGGAGAAAGTGGGCATTCGACCGTTGGTGCACTTGACTTGCCGGGACCGCAATTCGATTGGCCAGCAGTCACATTTAATGGGCTTGTATGCATTAGGCATTGATCACGTGCTGGCGATTACAGGGGATCCAACCCGTTATGGAGATCTTCCGGGAGCTTCTTCCGTATATGACATGACTTCCTTTGAGCTGATCCGGATGACGAAGCAGCTTAATGACGGCGTAGGGTTCTCGGGCCGAACGTTAAAGAAGAGAGCAGCATTTACGGTTGCCGCTGCTTTCAACCCGAATACGCGTCATTTGCATAAGGCGGTTGAGCGCTTGGAAAAGAAGGTGGAGGCAGGAGCGGACTATGTGATGAGCCAGCCGCTCTATGACCATGAGCAGATTTTTCAAGTTGCCGAAGCGACAAAGCATATTCAAGTGCCGATTTTTATTGGGATCATGCCGCTCACAAGCCATCGCAATGCCGAGTTTCTTCACAATGAAGTCCCAGGCATTCGCTTATCGGATGATGTGCGGGCTCGGATGGCTCGCTTTGAAGGGGAAGATGCAAGAAAGCAGGGCAATGAAATTGCCATGGAGCTGATCGAAACGACTCGCCGCCACTTTAACGGAATCTATTTAATTACGCCATTTATGCGCTATGAAATGACGGCAGAGTTGGCGAGGTATGTAAGAAACAGTTAAGCGAAAGGGGCATACTCTATCATTTCTACTCATATGTATGATAGAAATGATAGAGGAAGGGGGCCCTGTCGATGGGGTTAGCGGTGCGGGTAGCCGGAAAGAAAGATATTCATGCGATTGTGAATCTGTTGAAAAAGGGTAAACTGAATGTAGAGGGAATAGAAGCCCATCTGGACCATTTTTTAGTGGTAGAGGAGTTGGGCAGCCAACAGGTCGTAGGAACAGCGGGTCTCGAGATTCTTGGGAATCAGTTTGGATTGCTGCGGTCCTTAGCTGTGGAGCCGGCATTTTTCGATGAAAAGGTAGGGTGGGAGCTTTTGCGGATCCTTCTATCTCGTGCTGGAAAACAGGGCTTGCAGGAAATCTATTTGCTTACACGTTCAGCACCCTTTTTTCAATTTTGTGGGTTTAAGGAAGTGGAGTGGGAAGATATCCCCAGCCAAGTCAAAGCATCCACACATTTTCAACAGTATACACCCAGTTTATCCACGGCTATGGTGTATAAAAGAGCAACAACCGCGCGAATTTAAGACTCTAAACCACACACTTATGCACAACTTATCCACAAACTGTTGATAAGTTGTTTGTTTTATCTCCTACCATAGTAGGAAGAAGTCTTGAAAAAAGGAATGGAAGAGACATGATCGATTATCAGACAAAAACATGGCATGTGGATAACGTTGTGGGGAAAATGGCTGACTATCCACAACTGGAAGAGCCGGCGAGGCTGCTGGCGGACAATGAAGTCATCGCTTTTCCTACCGAGACCGTTTATGGCTTAGGGGCTAATGCCCTGTCATCCCTTGCTGTTCGTAAGATTTTTGAAGCTAAGGGGAGGCCGAGCGATAACCCTTTAATTATCCACATTGCCCACAGGAAGGATCTGGATAACCTTGTTTCGGAGGTTCCAGATAAAGCAGAAAAACTGATGGAAGCCTTCTGGCCTGGTCCTCTGACTTTTATTTTACCGCGAAGAGAGGGAATCGCTCCGGAGGTAACCGCTGGGTTGGACTCTGTAGGGATTCGGATGCCGGATCATCCGGTGGCTTTGGCATTAATTGAACAAGCAGGGGTCCCTGTAGCTGCGCCTAGTGCGAATCGTTCGGGGAGGCCGAGCCCAACAACAGCAGCTCACGTAGAAGAGGACTTGGCGGGACGCATTGCTGGGATTGTGGATGGAGGGAACACGGGAGTCGGTGTCGAATCGACGGTACTGGATATGACCGTGGATCCGCCAATGATCTTGCGTCCGGGTGGGGTCACTCGTGAACAGCTAAAAGCCGTGATCGGCCAGGTGGATCTTGATCCTGGGCTAACCTTGCAGGAAGAGCAGCCGAAATCCCCAGGAATGAAGTATCAGCACTATGCTCCGCAAGGGGAAATGTGGATCGTTCAAGCCGAGAAGGTGGAGGATCAGATAGAGGCGATTCGTTCTTTAGTGGGACAAGCTAAGGAATCTGGAAGGAGAGTCGGCGTGTTGGCAACAGAGGAATCCAAAGAAGCTTATCCACAGGCAGATGTGGTGGCTATCTGCGGATCTCGCCAAGATTTATCCACCGTCGCCCGCTCGCTGTATGATACCCTGCGATCTTTTGATCAACAAGAAGTGAATTATATCCTTTCCGAGTCTTTTCCGGCGGAAGGAGTGGGCCTGGCTGTCATGAACCGGCTGAATAAAGCAGCGGGACATCGCATTTATCGGGCTTAGACAAGAGGATAAGCATCTTTCCTAACCTGTCCGCATATCCATGAAGGAGACAAGGGATATGGTTGGAGGGGATCAAATGGAATGGGACATTACCCAATTGGGACAATTTTACACCATCCTGATGATCGGCATTGCGCTGGGAATGGATGCTTTTTCCTTAGGGATCGGAATGGGGATGTTGGGGATTCGTCTGCGGACGATCGCCAAGATTAGTATTTTGATTGGTTTGTTTCATATCATTATGCCTCTCTTTGGAATAGCCAGCGGCAAATTCCTTTCCGCGGTGGTAGGAGATGTGGCAACCTTTATCGGGGGGCTCATTCTTTGTTTTTTGGGCGCCAATATGGTTTGGGGATCGATCTTCCAGGTGGAAGGGGAGCCCAGGAGCTACCGGACAGAGGGCTTCGGCCTTCTCTTGTTTGCCATGAGTGTGAGCATTGATGCGCTTTCTGTAGGGCTTTCTTTTGGGTTGTTTAAAACCGATGTACTTCTCTCTGTCCTGGTCTTTGGCTTGATCGGGATGTTGATGACGGGTTGCGGACTATTGCTGGGAAAGCAGGTCGGTCATCGAATGGGTGGAGTGGGTGAGGCGCTGGGCGGATTCATCATTCTGGCTTTTGGCATAAAGTTTATGCTATAGGAGGCAGATCATATGGAACTGTTGGTGTTAAGCACTCTTACCGGGATTACTACCCTGTTTGGAGCGGCTCTCGCTCTCCTGTTTGGACAGCCTGGCAGGAAGATTCTTGCTTTTTACCTCGGGTTATCCTCGGGGATTATGGTACTGGTCATTCTTGTGGACTTGCTTCCTTCAGCATTTTCCCAAGGCCCGTATCAAGCGGTGGGAATGGGCTTAGGGCTTGGATTGATAACGATGATAGGAATTCATGGCTTTTTGCACCGGCAAGTGGTTCATGGAGTGAGTATATCTCCTGGTAAAAAGGAATCTTTTCGCGTGGGCCTGCTAATTGCCTTAGCAATTGGGCTGCATAACATTCCAGAAGGAATTGCGATCGGAGCGGGGTTTGAAACCCACCAGCATCTTGGGGTATTGGTGGCTTTATCGATTGCCATCCATAACGTGCCAGAGGGGATTGGAATGGCCATTCCTTTAGCTATGGCTGGAGTGAAAAAAAGACGAGTTTTAGGTATAGCTTTGGCCTTAGGCTTGTGTATCCCTTTGGGAGCGGGGCTCGGACAGCAGTTTTTTGTCGGTTCTCCCTTTCTGGTGGCAGCCGGCACGGCCTTTGCGGCAGGGGCAATGGGTTTTATTGTGTGGACGGAAATCGGTCCGACATCCTTCAAATATGATCGATGGTTTGCATTATGGGGGATGGGTCTCAGCTTAGTTTTGGTTTACATCATCCATGGATTGAGGTGAAGAAAATGAATCTTTTATTTGTTTGTACAGGGAATACCTGCCGAAGCCCCATGGCGGAAGGCCTAATGAAACGGCTGGCGGAACAGGAAAACCTAAGTGTAGAAATTAAATCCGCTGGTGTTGCCGCTGCTTCAGGGACACCGGCATCTGCCCATACGGCGACGATTTTAAAGAATCGGGGAGTAGAACTTGAGCATGCCTCCCAGCCTGTTACGCCAGAATTAGTCAAGTGGGCCGATTTGATTTTAACCATGACCTACAGTCATAAACAAGTGGTTAATCGACAGTTTCCGGAAGCGCAAGAGAAGGTATTCACGTTGAAGGAATATATTGGGGAAATGGGAGACCTTGACGTGATGGACCCTTTTGGCGGTTCATTGGAAGTCTACCGGGAAACCGAGAGTGAGTTGGAAATGGCTTTACTGAAACTTAAGCAAAAAATCGACAAAATTTAGCAGGGTTTTACCAAAAGGAAAACGAATTATTGATTACATTACGATAGAATGTACATTATGGGGGAGTAATCAATGGGCAATAAGATTCGTTTTGGCCTGCAGAAAAAAATCGTCCTCGGCATTGCCGTTTTGTCGGCGGTAACCTATGGGACAAGCTTTTTTTTCCTGACATTTTTAGCTGACTTTTTTCATGGCTTTATGTCTCCCGGTGCGTTTCAGGCAATGGTTCTTCTGATGGGCGTATTTTGGTCCTCCTTATTTGGGTGGATGGCTGCTCGGGTGTTGACGAAGCCCATTGTTCAGCTGGAGAAAACAGCAGAAAAAGTATCTACAGGCGACCTGCGGGTCAAGGTAGAGATTCCGCGGGGAGAGGATGAGCTTCGTTCTCTCGCTTTGGCATTCGAGCGGATGCTAAGTAATTTGCAGGCGATGGTCAAGGATATCGAGGAGAATTTTCGACAAACGGGCGATCATGTACAGGAGTTGACGCACGCGTCTCATTCGGCAGCCATGCAAGCGGAGCAGATCGGGATGACAATCGATGACATAGCCCAGGGAGCCCAAATGCAATCGGCAGCTACCATGCATATGGTCGAATCGTTTGAGCAGCTCAATCAAATGATTGAACAGGTAAATGAAAGTGCCGACCAGACGAGAGAGTTATCCGCTGAAATGGTACATACAATAGAAGTGAGTTCGCAGGTAGCAGAAACGTTAATCGAGGGATTGCATCATTTGGCGAAAGAAAGCCAATCTTCAATAGAAGTCGTGCGAAAGCTGGACGAGCAGGCAAAGCAAATTGGCGATATTTCGAAGCTGGTAGGAACCATGGCGGAACAAACGAATTTGCTTGCCTTGAACGCTTCGATTGAGGCGGCAAGAGCCGGTGAGCATGGTCGTGGATTCGCCGTAGTGGCAGGAGAGGTTCGAAAGCTCGCCGATGAAAGCAAAAAGGCCGTTCAAGCCATTGATCAGCTCATTCACCAGATTCAGCAGGAAGTAGGACAAGCTGTTAAGCAAATAAACGAGCAAGTGAAGCTAGCCACGCTGGAATCCAAGCGGGGAGAAGAAACGAGTAAAGCCCTGGGTGATATTTCGGTAGCCGTGCGCGGTGTCGTAGAAGCGGTGAATGGAATTGTTCAGATGGTGGGTGACCAAACCTCGAATATGAAACAAGCGTTAGAAGAAGCGAGAGATATGGCAAGGATTGCGGAAGAAACCTCAGAAGGTTCTCAATCGGTAGCCGTAGCCGCTCAGGATCAAACCGCGTTCATGGAGGAAATTTCGGCTGCTGGACAGGTGCTGCGCGGGCAGGCGGAGAAGCTGCAGGAGCATATACGAAGGTTCACAGTGTAGAAAGTTTTGATTGAAGCATACTCAGGGTAGCCAGACAAACTTTAGAAAAAAGGGTGGTAGCTTGAAGAACCAGATACTTTCTTATTCTGAAGAAAAGACGAACATTCTAGAGTGTTTTATTAAATATTATTAAGAAAAAAGACTATGTTGATTTGAAATTATAGGGTATAATAAGGACGAAATGCTTGTAAACGGAGGAGATAACGTTGAAAATCGCACTGGGTGCAGATCATGGCGGCTTTCAGTTGAAAGAGGAAATCAAGGCGCTGCTTCAGTCCATGAATATGGAAGTGGCCGATATGGGCTGCAACTGTGAGCAATCCGTTGATTATCCGGATTATGCGTTACCTGTAGCGGAAAAAGTGGCCTCTGGAGAATTTGATCGAGGCATTTTGATATGTGGAACAGGAATTGGGATGTCGATTGCAGCTAACAAGATTAAAGGTATCCGCTGCGCATTAGTACACGATTTATTCTCGGCCAAGGCGACAAGGGAGCATAATGATTCCAATGTATTAGCTATGGGTGCCCGTGTAATTGGACCCGGTGTGGCGCAGGAGATCGTGAAAATTTGGCTGGAAACGGAATTTACAGGTGGACGTCATAGCCAGCGACTCGATAAGATTGCCGATATCGAGGCAAGAGAGGATGTCTAATTCCCAGGAAGTAGAGCAGCAAATTAGAACGGTTATAAGCGAACTGCTCACGATTTTTCCTATGGGCCCGAAGCAGATCCTTGTGATCGGAACGAGCACAAGTGAAGTCGTGGGGGAGCGAATTGGGACGTCCGGAAGCGAACAGGCAGCAGAGACGATCTTTCGCGTTCTTAAGGAATTCCAGCAGAATCATTCCTTTCATCTTGCCTTTCAATGCTGTGAGCATTTAAATCGGGCTCTTGTCGTGGAAAGGGAAACCTTAGACGCTTTTCGTTTAGAAGAAGTCAGCGTGATTCCTGTGCCGAAGGCAGGGGGATCAATGGCTTCCCATGCGTACCAGCAGATGACCGATCCTGCAGTAGTGGAGTCGATTCAGGCCCATGCAGGGATCGACATCGGAGATACGTTTATTGGTATGCATTTGCGCCCGGTAGCTGTCCCTGTTCGTCCAACGATTCGCCAGATTGGGAATGCCCATGTGACGATGGCCTATACTCGCCCTAGGCTAGTCGGGGGAAGCCGCGCGGTTTATCCGGAGAAAAAGCCAATGAAGAGCTGTACGTAAGATAAAAAAGAAATTGGAGGGAAAATCATGTTTCAATATTTGAGCAAGCAAGATCCACAGGTGGCAGAGGCCATTAACCAGGAGCTAGGAAGACAAAGAAACAAGATCGAATTGATTGCATCCGAAAACTTTGTAAGTGAAGCCGTTTTGGAAGCTTTAGGTACTGTAATGACGAACAAGTACGCAGAAGGCTATCCAGGTCGCCGTTATTATGGCGGTTGTGAATATGTCGACATCGTGGAAGACTTAGCCCGCGACCGTGCGAAGCAATTGTTTGGCGCAGAGCATGCAAATGTTCAGCCTCATTCCGGCGCGCAAGCCAACATGGGCGTTTACTTTACGATCTTAAAGCCTGGTGATACTGTTCTTGGTATGAACTTATCTCACGGTGGACACTTGACGCATGGTAGCCCAGTGAACTTCTCCGGAACGCTTTATAACTTCGTGGAATACGGAGTAACGGAAGATACAAATGTGATCGATTATGAAGATGTTCGTGCAAAAGCATTGGAACACAAGCCGAAATTAATCGTAGCCGGAGCAAGTGCTTATCCGCGCGTGATCGATTTCCCTAAAATGCGTGCCATTGCAGATGAGGTGGGAGCTTATTTCATGGTAGATATGGCTCACATCGCTGGTTTGGTAGCGACAGGACATCATCCAAACCCTGTTCCTCATGCACACTTTGTAACGACAACGACCCACAAGACGCTTCGTGGACCTCGTGGCGGTATGATTTTGTGCAAAGAAGAGTTTGCTAAGGCCATCGACAAATCCATGTTCCCAGGTGTGCAAGGTGGTCCGTTGATGCACGTGATCGCAGCAAAGGCTGTTGCATTCGGGGAAGCATTGAAGCCTGAGTTCAAGCAATATAGTGAAAATGTAGTGAAAAATGCAAGCCAGCTTGCTGTATCCCTAAAAGAAGAAGGAATCAAGATCGTATCCGACGGAACCGATAACCACTTGGTATTGATCGATGTACGCAACTTGAACCTTACTGGTAAAGAAGCTGAGCATCTTTTAGATGAAGTAGGCGTAACTACCAATAAGAACACCATCCCATTTGATCCAGCGAGCCCGTTCGTAACAAGTGGCGTTCGTATCGGTACGCCAGCGGTAACTTCTCGTGGCTTCAACGAGGAATCCATGAAAGAAGTGGCAGCAATTATTGCCTTAACCTTGAAAAACCCTCAAGATGAAGCGAAGAAAGAGGAAGCACGTGCACGTGTAGCTGCATTGTGTGAGAAGTTCCCGCTTTATCCGGATATGAAGTTAATCTAATTGGAATGAATTGATCGTGACGATCCCACCGTGGTTACGCCGTGAAGCGTACTATGGTGGGATTTTTATTAGTGGTTCGTGACAAAAACAATCTACTTTGGGAGCATTTTTTAAATATCATATTTTAACAAGCATCATGGTTTCCTACAGTATCACCCCTGCCATAATCAAAACCATCATCGGCCCAGCTATCAATATCTGGGGCTAGTAAAAAAAAGAAGGATCCGAAGATCCTTCTGCTATACTTCGCCCAATACGTATTGGGCGATATTCATGCTGTGGTCGGCCATACGCTCTAGGTTACTGATGATGTCTAGGAACACAACTCCTGCTCCCCCTGAGCATACGCCTTCATTCAAGCGCTTCAAGTGCGTTTTGCGTAACTGGCGTTCCATTTTATCTACTTTTTCTTCAAGTTCAACGACCTGATTGGCTAAATCTTTATCGCTGTTCTCGAGCGCTGCAATTGCCATTTCTATAGTGGCACTGGTTAGATTGATCATTTCGTTTAATTCCTGATTTGCTTCTTCGGAAAACTGCAATTTATTGTTATATCGATATTCTGCCAACTCAGCGATATTCATGGAGTGGTCTCCCATTCGCTCGATGTCCTTTAAGGCATACATGAGAGAAGAGTATTTTTCGGTATCCGGAATCTCATGTTCGGAAGCCGCTTTTGTCATGTAGTCGATGATTTTTTCTTCTAGATGATCGACGAGGTCTTCGCGTTGTCTCGTTGCCTCGTTTAGTTTTTCATTGCCTGTAAAGAAATATTGTGTTGAATCACGAAGCATGTCCCGAGTTAGATTAGCCATTCGAAGCAATTCTTTTTCGGCTTGACCAATGGCCACGGATGGATTATCCAAGAAACGGGGATCTAAGTTTTGAACACCAAATTGAATTTCTCCCTCGCGGTCCCGATAGATCTTTGTCACGATAAAGGCTAGTACTCCGATGAAGGGCAATTGAATTAACACGTTGGTAAAGTTAAAAATTCCGTGCGCATAAGCAATTTGCATCCTTACGTCAACTTGTGTTGCCTCTCCCAGCCAGGATACCAGAATGTAGAAGAATGGAAGCACAAGAAGTGCAACGAAGGTGCCGAGCAGGTTGAAAATGACATGGGTTAGCGCAGCGCGCATGGCTGCAATAGAAGCCCCAATGGCAGCTAACATGGCCGTAATGGTAGTTCCAATGTTATCTCCGAACAGAATGGGCAAAGCGGCTTTTAAGGAGATTCCCCCTTCGCTGGCCAACTGCTGCAAAATCCCAATGGTAGCGCTGCTGCTTTGCACGATGACAGTAAACACGGTTCCAAAGATGACGCCAAGGAGCGGATTTTCCGCAAAGTTGATCATCATCTCGTGGAAAATAGGCAAGTCTTTCAGAGGCTTCAGTCCACCGCCCATTGTTTTTAAGCCATAAAACAACATCCCGAAGCCAAAGATAATTTGACCCATATGCTGGAGCTGCTTTTTCTTAAAGAAGAAAAGAAGGATCGCACCAGCCGCAATGATAGGCAGAGCATAATCTTCAATTTTTATCCCAATGATGAAGGCGGTAACCGTAGTACCGATGTTAGCCCCCATGATGACCCCGATCGCTTGTCTTAGAGTCATTAATCCTGCATTAACAAATCCGACAGCTAAAACGGTTGTACCGGAGCTGGTTTGCAATAAGACCGTAACGATAATCCCGGCAAGTACACCCTTGATTGGGTTGGTCGTCATCTTTTCCAAAATATCGCGCAGTCGGTCTCCGGCCGATTTTTCCAAGCCATCGCCCATGTACTTGATCCCGAAAAGAAATATCCCTAGACCTCCAAGAAATCGAAATAACACTTCCTGCATGGATAAATCCACTAATAGATCCCCCTTAATTTACAAAAACTTAACAAAAAATCAACAGAAAATTTACGACAAATTAATACAAATACAAACCTATCTTAATATAATAGTTTTCTTTGAGGATTTCAAAGAAAACTTTTAAGGAAATGTTCTTATTTGATACATTTGTACTTTTCTAGGTAAGTGGTATAATATTCCCCGGCATGAAGAGTTTAGGCGGAGTATATACTAAACCTTAACAATAGGAGGTTGAAATTATGGGAAATGTATACGTTTTTGATCATCCGTTAATTCAACATAAGCTTACATACATACGAGATAAAAGCACGGGTACTAAAGAATTTCGTGAGCTGGTCGACGAAGTGGCGATGCTGATGGCTTATGAGATTACGCGGGACCTTCCGCTTCAGGAGGTGGAAGTGGACACTCCCGTGACGCGCTGCAAGGCTAAGGTCATCGCCGGGAAAAAACTAGGGTTAATCCCCATTCTGCGTGCCGGAATCGGGATGGTGGATGGAGTGCTTAGGCTCATCCCAGCAGCAAAAGTGGGCCATGTGGGACTTTACCGTGATCCGGAAACCCTAGAACCGGTGGAGTATTATGTTAAATTGCCTACCGATATCAATGAAAGGGACTTGATCGTAATCGACCCGATGCTCGCTACTGGGGGGTCCGCCGTGGCCGCCATTACAGCTCTAAAAAATCGGGGAGCCCGCAACATCAAGCTGATGTGTTTGATTGCGGCGCCTGAGGGTATTCGAAAAGTCCAAGAAGTTCACGCGGATGTGGATATTTTTGTAGCGGCCGAGGATGAGATGTTAAACGATCACGGATACATCGTACCTGGTCTAGGCGATGCAGGCGACCGCTTGTTTGGAACGAAGTAAAGGATAGGGGAGGGAGAAACGATGAAGAAAAAAATCATGACCATTTTCGGGACCCGTCCGGAAGCCATTAAAATGGCTCCTCTCGTTCATGAATTGAAAAAGTATGAGGAGCTGGAGCCGATTGTTTGCGTAACCGCCCAGCATCGCCAGATGTTGGACCAGGTTCTGGACATTTTTAAGATTCAGCCCGACCATGACCTTAATATTATGAAGGACCGGCAAACCTTGATCGAAGTAACTACGCGGGCTTTGCACGGATTGGACGAAGTCATGAAAAAAGTTCAGCCTGATATGGTGCTGGTTCATGGGGATACGACCACCACTTTCGTGGCCAGCTTAGCAGCTTTATACAACCAAGTAGCCGTAGGCCATGTGGAAGCGGGGCTTAGAACTCATAATAAATATTCTCCGTATCCAGAGGAAATGAACCGCCAGTTGACGGGAGTAATGGCGGATCTTCATTTCGCCCCGACAACGGTGTCTGCGTCCAATCTTCGGAAGGAAAACAAGCCTGAGGAATCGATTTACGTGACTGGCAATACCGTAATTGATGCGCAGAAAACAACGGTACGGGAAGATTATCAGCATCCTGTGCTGGAAGAGCTTGCAGGGTTGCGACTCGTACTGATGACCGCTCATCGCAGGGAAAACCTTGGGGAAAAAATGCGCGGCATGTTCCGCGCGATTAGAAGGTTAGTCGATACCCATGAAGATATTGCTGTCGTCTACCCAGTTCACTTGAATCCGGCGGTAAAAGAAGCAGCATCGGAAATCCTTGGCGATCACACCCGCATTCGCTTAATTGAGCCGTTGGACGTCGTCGATTTCCACAACTTTATGTCTCGTTCACATCTCATCCTCACCGATTCAGGGGGAGTGCAGGAGGAAGCGCCAGCGTTTGGTGTGCCAGTGTTGGTGTTGCGGGATACAACGGAGCGTCCGGAAGGAATTGAGGCTGGAACACTTAAGCTAGCGGGAACAGATGAGCAAGTGATTTATGAACTAGCGGATCAGTTGTTAACGGATGAAGAGGCCTATGGTAAAATGTCCAAAGCGGCCAACCCATACGGGGATGGCGAGGCGTCAAGGCGTATAGCCGAAGCGATTTTATATTATTATGGATTGCGCGATAAGCGTCCTGATTCGTTTTAGCCAAGAACGGTGTCCTTTGTGGATGCCGTTTTTTTATGTCAAATGGAAGTTTATTCCCGAAACATTTCAAACTACCAAAACGTCTATACTATAGATCATAGAGAAGATAGGTTTGGAGAGGAGATTTACGTATGTCGTTTTGGGGAAAGTACCGCTCACGGGCAGCCTTCCTACTTATGGTAGCGATGCTGCTTAGTTCCGTGCTGCCCGCAGGGGCCAGTGCCAATGAGACGCTCCCAATCCAATTGCTGAATGGGCAAACGATTGGAGAAGGGGTCACTTCACAAACGTATGTTAAGAGAATTGCAGGCAAGGATGCTAGAGTCTATGTTACGAAGGTAGATTTAAACAATCCTTATGCCCAGGTTCGTCCGATTTACGGGAAAGGCGGGACGTTTGCCGAGAAGCAAACGGTAGAGGGAATGGCAAAAGAAAGTGAGGCCATCGCCGCGATTAATGCTGACTTTTTTAATATGAAGAACAGAACGCCGTTCGGTATTACGCTAGACCAAGGAGAGCTCGTTTCTTCCATGGGGCGCATGCCTTATTGGTTTAGTCTCGGGATTACGGGGGACCGAACCGCGATTATCGAGAAGATGACCTACCAAGGGAAGGTAACCGCTCCGAATGGCAATACCTATGTGATCCAAGGGGTCAATAAGGAGGAGTACCAGTCATCCGGGTATGCCAGTCATAAGGATCAGGTAAATATGTATACTTCGTCGTTTGGACCAACCAGTTTAGGATTGCTGTCTGGTTACGAGGATTATGTCGAAGTGGTTGTAGAAAACGAAGTGGTGAAGGAAGTACGCGTAAAGCAACCGGCTGCAGCCATTCCAAGCAGCGGCTATGTGTTGTGGGGGCATGGCGGAGGAGCCAAATTCCTGCGAGAAAACTTGAAGCCAGGAGATCCGGTTCAAATCGCTTCAACCACTTTGACGGCTCCAGGCGTGAGTGCTTTGGACTCGGCCATGGCCGGACATGTTTTGCTCGTGGAAAATGGGGAAGCATTAAGTCCGGTCGCTAACTTGATTAAAGGGTTGGTTGCCCGTTCGGCAGCAGGGATTTCCCAGGATGGGAAGACGCTTTGGTTGGTTGCGGTGGAAAAATCCTCCCAAAGCCGGGGGATGGAGTTGGCCGAGCTGGCTCAGCTGATGAAGGAATTAGGCAGCTATCGAGCGTTTAACCTGGATGGCGGAGGCTCCACTACGATGGTGACTCGCAAGCTGGCTGATACGCAAATTAGCTTGCTAAACACCCCTCAAGGCGGAACCCAGCGAAAGATTCCGACCGGGATCGGGATTTTTAATACCGCACCAACAGGAGACTTTCAGAACTTCCTGATTGAGGGGCCAACCGAGGTAGTGAAAGGTTCACCGGCGGAATTCAAGGTCAAAGGATATGATGTGCATTATCATCCTTATAACGTTCCTCAGCAGGATGTGCTGTGGACAGGAACTGAAGTTTTTACCGGAAATAAATTAGTGGCCATGCATTCGGGCCAGCAAGAAATCGTAGCTGAATATAATGGGGTTCGCCAGACTCGCAAAATTAATGTGATAGGTGCTTCCCAGGTGGCTCAGCTGATCGTTGAACCGTCTACCATTTCGGTAAATAAAGGCCAATCCAAAACTTTTGCCGTCAAGATTCAAATCAAGAATGGAAAAACGCTTGATGTGACGCCGCAAGGGGCCAGTGCAACAGCCTCCGGAGACGTGGGATCGGTGGAAGGCTTTACGTTTACAGCAGGACAAGTGGAGGGGAATGGTGAAATCACCGTGAACTTCGATGGAATCGAAGTAAAGGTTCCTGTATTCGTAGGTGCCATTGCCCAGCCGTTCTTGTCCTTTGATGGAATGACGGGTATCTCTCATAATGCCCTTCCGGCCCTACTGGCGAACAAAGGAAGCTTCTCTGTAGTGACGGAGCAAGTGTATCGTACGGAGCAGGCCGCTCGCTTGAAGTATAATTTTGCTGGAGCGCCCGGGACCGAGCTGCGCATAGCCTATGGAATGCTGGGAAGCAAACCGCTGGCTTTGCCAGGCACGCCGATGAGCGCCGGCTTATGGGTATATGGGGATAACAGCAATCATTGGCTTCGTTCGGAGCTGATTGATGCGAAGGGTAAAGTCCACTACATGGATTGGACCAAAGAAATTAATTTTTCCGGCTGGAAATACCTCATGGGGCAGATCCCTTCAGGGGTCACTTATCCAGTAAGCATGAAGAGTATTTATCTAGTGAACGCGCCGGAAGGAACGCAGCAGCGTCCAGAGTCCGGAACGCTTTATTTTGATGAGCTTACGCTTTATCAGCCATATGATCCAAGCAAGGATGCTAAGCCTGTAGATGTTGAGCCACAGCAGGCGTTTCGTTTAGGGGCTCAGGTGGAAGGGAAGCTAGATGGGGCAGCGCGAGTAGAGCCGGTATCCACCGTGCTTTTGTATATGCCAGGGAAAAGGCCGGCTTCGTTTGGAGCTCGGTTAAGCGGAGAGCAAGTACCGCAGACAGTGTCCCTTTTACCGTTGAATGATGGCATGACAGTAGGCTTAGTGTACGTGGATGAAGAAAAAAATACAGTGGAAGAATTGAAAGGCACTCGCTTGCCGTCTGGGGAGACTCTTTTCCCATTGTCTGGTTGGGGATTGTACATACCCATTTATAGCGAAGAAGTTGTAACTAATCCATTTAAGGATGTCGCAGCTGGTTCATGGTTTGAAAAACCGATCCTCGAGCTGTATAACCAAGGAATTGTAAACGGCATGTCGAAGGATCGCTTTGCGCCGAACGCCGTCCTCACTCGTGCCCAGTTTGTTACGATTCTAGGGAATTGGTTGGGTTGGAAGGATGATCCGGCATTGAAACTAGAGTTTGAAGATCAAATTCCAGCTTATGCCGCACCAGCGGTGAAAGTAGCGGTGTCTAAAGGAATCGTCCAGGGCTTCCCAGGAGGCTTGTTTAAGCCGAATGCTCCTTTAACCCGGGCTCAGATGTCTGTCATGCTGTATCAGGCTCTGCAGGACCGTGGGAGCGATTTGACCGGAGCCGAGGCCGTTGCCTTTGCTGACGAAAAAGCGATCCCGAATTGGGCGAAAGAAGCGGTTCAGATGATGTCTGCCAATGGGTATATCAAGGGCATGAACGGTTCATTTAAGCCACAGAATACCGCAACCCGAGCTCAAGCGGCAGCTTTAATCTATCAATTGAATAATTAAGAGAAGGAGGGCATATCCGCGAGGGTATGCTCTTTTTTGAGTGGGTAGGCTTTGGCCGGTTGGGCCTCCCAACCTAACGGGAGTTTTTCCTGTTTTAATTGGCCAATTAGGGCTGATTTTTGAAATAACCGGATTTTCTCCCGTTAACGCCTTACCCTTGACAAAAATTGCAATATCACCTACTATCCAATTAAGCGATTGATTTAAACAAACATTTAATTGGAACTGACTAATCAACCGAAGATTTCATCACCATAACATAAGCAGGAGCAGCATTACGAACATCAGGAGGGTATGGACATTGAATGAAGCAGATATCAAGATGAGAATTCTTTTGGCGGCGAAAAAGCTATTTGCTATGCAGGGGTTTGAAGGGACGACGGTCCGGCAAATTTGCGAAGAGGCAGGAGGGAATGTGGCCCTAGTCTCCTATCACTTTGGCGGAAAGGAAAATGTGCTTTTTGCGTTATTTGAGACGCTTTTTCCGGGGCAGCAGCTTCCTGACTACGAGGAAGCGATGAAGGATCCATTGGCGGGCTTAAGGATTATCGTGGAAGGGGTTATTCGTTTTAAGAAGGACGATCCGGAGCTGGCGGCGATTTTAGATCGGGAAATTAATATGCAAACCCCTCGATTGGAGCGTATTTCCGGCTATGTATTCCCCGTGTGGCGAAAGCTTCGCGAAATCCTGCAAAACGGAAAAGAGCAAGGCTTGTTTCACTTTCGTTCGTTAGACCATACGCTCCTTTTTGTGATGGGATGCTTGATTTTTCCGAAATGCAATACTTTGCATGATCAGCTGTTGACTGAGGGGGAAAAGTCTACGGAGGAATTTATCGAGGATACGTTGCAATTTATTCTCAATGCAGTTGGGTACCGTCATTAATCTTTACATAAAAGTGAGGAGAAAACATGAGTAAAAGAACGTTATCGATGTTTCTCGCGGCAAGTTTAGCCACCACGGTTTTGAGCGGGTGCAGCTCGGGGGAACAGGAAACCGTGGTGTCGGATACAGAAGTAAAAACGGTGGAGGCGGTTCCTGTGGTGAAACAGGCTGTTCAGCGCACGCTGGTCGTTTCCGGGACGCTGGAGCCTTGGGAAGAAACCCTGGTTTCTTTTGAGTTAGGCGGTCGGGTACTGCGATTGGGCAAGGAACAGGGCGATACTGTCAAGGAAGGGGAAGCATTAGGAAAGCTGGAGGATAACGACTATCAGCTGCAGGTGCAGCGGGCCCAAACAGGCGTAGCCCAAGCTGAGGCCGGGCTATCGAAGGTCACCAGCGGCGCGCGGGAGCAGGAAATCAAGCAAGCCGAATTGGCGCTCGATAAAGCCCAGATCAATGCGGATAAAGCCCAGGATGATTTAAAAAAGATGGAGCAGCTCTATCAGCAGGGGGCCATTCCCAAGGATACGTGGGAGAATGCCCATTTGCGTGTGGAAATTGCTTTGAAAGATGTGGAGTCCGCACAAACGGCTTTATCTCTCGCTAGGGAAGGAGCAAGAAAAGAAGACATCGCCCAGACCGAATCCTTATACCAGCAGCAAGTGATTCAAAAGCAGCAAGCTGTGCTTGCCTTGAAGAAAACGACGCTGGTTTCGCCAGTATCCGGAACCGTGATCGCTAAGCTCGTCAATGAAGGACAGTTGGTAAGCGGAGGAACACCGGTTTATCGAGTAGGTAATGTGAATCAGCTAAAGGTGATTCTACCGGTTCCTGATCGGGAAATTGCCCTTTGGCAGCCGGGAGCAGCCGTTAAGCTGAAGCTGTATGAACAAGAACGGATCGGCAAGGTATCCAAAATCTATCCTTCCACGAATAGCGGGACAGGAACGGTGGGAGTAGAAGTAGAGGTAGATAATGCGGATCGCAAATGGCTGGTAGGCCAAGTTATTACTGCCACCTATGAAATAAAAGGTAAAGAAGGACTGTTTGTCCCGGTAGCCTCGGTTATTCGTACAGGGGGAGAAAAGCCTTATGTTTTCCTGGTGAAAGGGAAGCAAGCCGTGAAGACGGAGGTGGAGACCGGACAATTGGCTCAAGGGCAGCTAGAGATTCTATCTGGAATAGAAGCAGGGCAAACTGTCGTGTCTAAAGGAGCCGATCGCCTATTTGATGCGGATGCTATCGAAGTCTTGGGTGGAGGCGAAACGAAGTGATAGAGTATCTGGTCCGAAAGCGAAAAATTACCGTACTCTTTTTCATCATGGTGACGATTCTTGGGATTCTGAGCTTTTTCCAGCTTCCGAAGCAGGAACAGCCTGAAATTATCATCAATATGGCTACTGTCACCACGGTTTATCCAGGAGCCTCTCCGGAGAAGGTGGAGCAAACGATTACGAAAAAAATAGAGGAGAAAATCAATGAACTGCAGGGATTGAAGTCGATCACGTCGACATCTTCCCTCGGCGTTTCCTCAATTGTGGTAGAAGCGGAAAATGGTGTAGATCCCAAAGCAAAATGGGAGGAGCTGCGAACGAAGGTAAAGGACGCCGAGGCGGATCTTCCCTCAGATGCTCACCAACCGGTAATCAATGACGACTTGAACCGAACGTTTATCCAGACGTTTAATGTGTATGCTGACAGCTTTGAGCAGCTGTATAGTGTTCGGGATTTGCTTAAGGAATGGAAAGAGCAGCTGCGCACGATTCCTAAAGTAGCTGACGTCACGATTGATGGGTTGCCGGATAAGCAAGTGATGGTGGAAATTGATACCCAAAAGCTGCAGCAATACGGCCTGCATTGGGGAATGGTCTTCAGCGCGATTCAAAAAGAAAACGAGAAAACGCCTTTGGGCGATTATCAGGTGGGGAATCGGACGTTTCAGCTTCGCCTTGATGAGGTGCAGAGTGTCGATGAGTTTTCCAATACGCTCATTAGCCGGACCCGTGAAGGATACCCCATTTATTTAAAGGATATTGGTACGGTTGCACTGACAACCAAGCGAGTCACCGAATTTTACTATCATAACGGAAAGCCGGCCGTTTCGATTAGCTTGAATGCGGAATTCGGATCAGATGTTCCTTCCTTGCAGGCTAAGGTGGATGAGATGATGGTCTTTCTTGTAAAGGATAAACCGACTTGGCTGAAGGTCGAATCCATCCATACGCAAAATGAACGGGTAAAGCATTTGTTCGGGGATTTAACGAAGGAAATGCTGATTGCCATTGCGGCGGTTATTTTTATTTGTACCCTCGGGTTAAACATGATTACTTCGTTTGTGGTGGCGCTGGCCATTCCGATTTCGATTGCGGTAGGATTAATCCCCCTTCCCTACGTCGGAGTCAGCTTGAATCAAATCTCCATTGTCGGCTTGATCATTGTGCTGGGGATTTTGGTCGATGATGCGGTAGTGGTCAACGACAACATCGAGCGAAGATTGAGTGTACTGGGAGAAAAGCCTTTTGATGCGGCGGTAAAGGGAAGTAAGGAAGTATCGGTTTCGATTGTTACCGCGACCTTGGCGACGATTGCCTCCTTTGGCCCGCTATTCTTCCTGGAAGGCAACGCCGGGCAATTTATTAAGGCCATCCCGATCATTATCACCTTGTCGATGCTCGCATCGATGGTCATGTCCTTAACGATTATCCCGATTTTCCGGGAATGGCACGAATCTCGGCGCCGATCAAGCTCGGTGGATAGCTATCGCAAGCCCGCGGGTTTGTTAGGAAAGCAAATCCAGGCGCTGACGGAATGGTATTCCCATAAAATGATGAAGAGGATGCTGAAAAAGCCGCTATTGACTGGGGTTGCAGGAATTCTGATTGGGACTTCGGCTTACGGGCTGCTTCCATTGATTCCTGTAGAGCTGTTTCCGATGGCCAATCGTCTGGAGCTGTTAGTCAATGTTACGGCTTCGGCTGGAAGCAATATCAAGGAAACGGATGCCCTTGTTCGAGGAGTTTCGGAATGGCTGCAGGAACAGCCTGAGATTACCTTAGTTGCTGCTTATGCGGGGAATAGTGCTCCGAAGATGTTTGGGGGAGATACAGGGAACGGGGCTGGAGAAAGTGTCGGCCAGATCGTGATTAAAGTGGACATGGAGCAGGTGAAAACGGCTGAGGTGGCGGATCGCTATAACCAGGAGCTGAAGAAAAACTTTCCGGGCTCCACCATTACGGTAAAGGAGCTGGAAGCTGGGCCCCCTGTTGGAGCTCCGGTCGTGATCCGGATTTACGGGGAAGATATTCAGACCCTTCGCCAGCTTACGGAAGAAGTGAAGGATGTGATCGTCAAGGTTCCGGGAACAGAAGAAATCATAGATTCTTTTGGAGTGGAACGAAATACGCTGCAGTTTCGCCTGAATAAAGAGGTCATGGATAAGCTCTTGGTCAATCCCAATGACGTGTCGCAAGCGATCCGCTTGGTCAGTGAAGGGAGGAAGATCAGCGAGTTTGATGATGGCAATGATTTAGTGGAAATCGTGCTGAAGATGAAGAAGGAGAACGAGGATCCGGCAGATGTTTTTCAGCGCGTCACGGTGCCGAATGCCGTGGGCCAGCAAATTCAGCTTTCCCAAATCGCTTCGGTTGAACCGTCTTTTGCTTTAGGGAGAATCGAGCATCGGAATTTGTCTCGCGTGGTGACGATTACTTCGGATGTGAAAGGCAGGACACCAACAGAGGTCATGAATGAGATAAAGCCGCAATTAGGCGAAATGAACTGGCCAGACGGCTATCGTTTTGAAATTGGCGGAGAAACCTCGGAGCAGACCGAGATTTTTATCGATATGGGGAAGCTGTCGGTTATCGTTGTATTTTTAATCTTAATTTTGATTGCTATGCAGTTCTACTCGCTTTCCATTCCGTTACTCGTGATGAGCACAATCTACTTAGCTTTCGCCGGAAGCTTGATTGGGCTGTTTGTCACACAGACTCCGCTTGGTTTTATGACGATGATGGGGGTCATCAGCTTAGCTGGGATTGTGGTGAGAAACGGAATTGTTTTGGTGGAGTTTATTGAGGAGGCGCGTCGGGAAGGAGTTCCTTTAGTCGAAGCGGTTCTGCATGCTTGTGAAGCCAGATTCCGTCCGATCCTCCTGACATCGGCGACAGCGATTAGCGGACTCACGCCTCTAGCCCTTATTGGAGATGTGCTGTTCCGACCATTAGCGATCACGATTATCTTTGGATTAGCCTTTTCTACCCTGTTGACGTTGATCATTGTTCCGTCTCTTTATGTCGTGATGTCGAATCGGAAGCTCAAGAAACTGCAGGGAAAACAAGCCCGTATGGAGAATTCTGTCGAAATTAGTATGTAAATTTCACTCGGAATTATTAAAGGGTTTGAAGGATTTCAGCGTAAAAACTCGAATAATACTATTTGTGTAAAAATATAAGCAACATTCGACGGAGGTTAGAGAGACACATGAGTAAAAGAGATGCAGTTATCGTCAGCGCAGTACGTACCGCAATTGGAACTTTCAACGGATCCTTGGCAAGCCTATCGGCTGCTGATTTGGGAGCAGTGGCTTTAAAGGGTGCTTTGGAAAAAGCAGGAGTCAGTGCTGATCAAGTAGATCAAGTAATCATGGGGAACGTTCTTCAAGCTGGAGCAGGGCAAAACCCAACTCGCCAAGCGGCATTGAAGGCTGGTTTGGATGTAAGTGTACCGGCTATGGGAATTAATATCCTTTGTGGTTCTGGATTGAAAGCTGTTCACTTGGCTGCTCAAGCGATCGCAGACGGTGAGTCTGATGTGGTTCTAGCGGGCGGTATGGAAAGCATGACGCAAGCACCTTACGTCTTGCAAAATGCGCGCAACGGATTCCGCATGGGAGATCAAAAAGTTGTTGACAGCATGATCAACGATGGATTGACTTGCGCTATGAACAACTATCATATGGGAATTACTGCTGAGAACTTGGCAGATAAATATGAGATTTCTAAAGAGGAACAAGATCAATTCGCGGCTTGGAGCCAACAAAAGGCTGAAAAGGCGATTGCTGAAGGCCGATTCAAGGATGAGATCGTTCCTGTTGTGATTCCTCAGCGTAAGGGAGATCCTATCGTATTTGAAGTGGATGAGTTCCCTCGCAAAGGAGTAACGGTAGAAGCTCTAGCAAAAGTAAAGCCTGCGTTTAAGAAGGATGGATCGGTAACCGCAGCGAATGCTTCCGGTATCAATGACGGAGCAGCTGCCCTTCTTGTGATGAGCAGAGAAAAAGCAGAAGAACTTGGATTGAAGCCGCTAGCTGTTGTGAAGGCCAATGCAACTGCAGGGGTAGATCCTAGCATTATGGGTATCGGTCCTGTACCAGCTTCTAAGAAAGCATTAGAGAAGGCTGGCTTGTCTCTTGCTGATATCGACCTAATTGAAGCTAACGAAGCGTTTGCTGCTCAATCTATCGCAGTGGATCGTGAATTGAACTTCGATAAAGAGAAGTTCAATGTAAACGGTGGAGCGATCGCTCTTGGACACCCAATTGGTGCAAGTGGTGCACGTGTATTGGTTTCTTTGATTCATGAAATGATCAAGCGTGATTCCAAGCGTGGATTAGCTACGCTATGTGTTGGCGGCGGTATGGGTGTCGCTACTGTTGTAGAAAGAGAGCAATAATATAGTTTTAAAGTTTGAGGTGTCCCCATCTGGGGACACCTATTTGTCGTTCTTCGGGATGTACTGCTGGTATTAAATATTTGAACAGAAGCAGGAAAGTGAAAAGTTTTCTTCTTGGAGTGGATAAAAGGAGAATAATGGGTTGAATCTGGGAAGATAATATACCTATGCCGGGAAAATCAATCAATAAATAAGTTATTTACCATCCACATAGTATAAATATGTCTAAATGATGACAAAGTATCCCGGAATGATTGACAAATGAATGACAAATCAGTACTATGGGTAAGGGAAAAGGTTGAGAATGGTATTGAGAATATCATTGGTGCCCATCCCTACATAAGCTTATGTGAACTGGCAAGAATAAATGGATCCAAAAGGATGAAACAATTTTACATGCAAGGGGTAGATTTTTACTACCTCTGTTCATGATGAAATCTATTGGATGCAACTGAGTGCTCTGGAGGTTATTTTATTGGCTAATCCGCAATCGCCTTGGAAAGCCATGTCTTTAGTCAGTATTATTGGCATGGACCTGGCCATAGGAACACTGACTGGCATTTGGCTGGGGCGAAAATTGGACAACTTCTTAGGTACAGCGCCATGGGGGATGGTCGGCGGTGTGTTTTTAGGCATGGCCGTTGGCGTTCTCATCATGATACCCCTAATTAAGCGTTTTTTGGGAGATCAGGATTCATGAGGGATGATTATTCGTTTCGCATTAGGCGGATTGTACAATGGACAATTTTCGTTCTGGCGGGGAGTATTCTCGGATGGGGAAACGCCTCGCATAAAGCCTGGTTTGGCGGACTGGCATTAGGAGTGCTATTCGGTTTAATCAGTACCATCTTTACCGCTTGGAAGATTCACAAGGTCGGGGAACTGGCCGCCCATTATGCAGGTCAAAAAAAGCGACCATCTTTAGGAACGCCTACTCGGTTTGCCTTGGCTGCACTAGCTGCTCTAATCTCGCTTCGATATCCACAGCATTTTTATATCGTGGCTATGGTGATCGGGTTAATGATTCCGTCCGTGATTGCTTTTATTGATATGTTTTACTCTAGTTTGGTTGAAAGAGATAAAAACGCGGAAGAAGGGGGTGAATGATCTATGGAACACGGCCATCCTATAGTTACTTTAATGGGTTTGGAATTTAACCTTTCTACAGTACTGATGTCTACTATTGCGGCATTGATTGCGTTCTGGATTGCAAGAGCAGGAGCGGCTGCAGTAGCATCAGGTTCCACCGCGGCAGCTCCAAAAGGTATGCAGAACTTTATGGAGTGGGTCGTGGAATTCATTCGTAATAACATTGCTAGTACGATGAGTATGAAGCAAGGAGAAAAGTATGTAGCGCTCGGTTTAACTCTAATCTTGTATATCTTTGTTTCCAACATGTTAGGGCTACCGTTTGCGATTGTGGCAGGTGACCATCATACTTTATGGTGGAAGTCGCCTACTGCTGACCCGCACGTAACGTTAACCATGTCTGTAACGATCATTATCTTGACTCAGATTTTTGGTATTCGTGAACGTGGCTTTGGAGGTTATCTGAAAAGTTATGCTGAACCGCAAGCTTGGATGCTTCCGCTGAACATTATTGAACAGTTTGCCAATACATTAACGTTAGGCTTGCGTCTATTCGGTAACATCTATGCCGGAGAAGTGTTGTTGGCGCTATTGGCAGGGTCTGTAAGTGCTGGTGTTTTCGCGATGGTAGGGGCAGCGATCCCGATGATCGTATGGCAAGCGTTCAGTATCTTTGTTGGAGCAATACAATCATTTGTATTCTTGATTCTGACTATGGTGTATATTGCTCACCGCGTCAGTCACGACCACTAGTTTTCAAACTCAATACAATGGCTTTTTGAGGTTTGAAATATATTGATTTATCATTTGTTTTCCATTACTGAAGGGAGGATGTCTTAAAATGACATTAGGAATTTTGGCAGCGGCTATCGCTGTAGGTTTAGCAGCAATCGGGGCAGGTATTGGTAACGGTTTGATCGTAGGTAACACAGTTAATTCTATCGCGCGTCAACCAGATCTTAAAGCACAACTTCAAACAACTATGTTTATCGGTATCGGTCTAGTAGAGGCGATTCCAATCATCGCGGTTGTTATCGCGTTCATGGCTATGGGCCAGTAAGAGTTGATAATGCTAATGGCGATGGTTCCCATCGGGAACCTCGCCATTCCTTATGTTTCTTATGTTAGGCTTCCCACCGGGGACAGGAATTGCATTACTGGAAGGATGTGAACAGAGTGCTTCATATACAATGGGGAACTGCCCTATATCAATTAGTATTATTCGGTGTACTTTTCCTCTTGCTTCGTAAGTACGCTTTAGGACCTTTGATGGGTGTTATGGAAGCTCGTCAACAAAAGATCAGCAACGACATTGCAACTGCGGAGAAAAATCGTGCGGATGCAATGAGACTATTAGAAGATCAAAAAGCAGAATTAAATGCAGCACGTAAAGATGCAGCAAAAATCATCGAGACAGCTCGTGTGACTGCGGATAAGCAAGCGGAAGAGCTTTTGGCAAAAGCGAAAGCGGAGGCGGATGCCTTCAAGAAAGCCGCTCAAACAGATATCGCACGTGAAAAAGAGCAGGCTATGGCTGCACTGCGTGAGCAGGTTGGAGCTTTATCGGTTATGCTGGCTACGAAAATTATTGAAAAAGAATTGGATAATACTCAGCAAGAAAAGCTTGTTTCTGATTTTCTTAAAGAGGTAGGAGAAGTCAAATGAGTAGCGGCGTTGTAGCAAAGCGTTATGCCTATGCCTTATTTGAGGTCGCTTCCGAAAAGAAGCAGATTGATTTGGTTGAACAGGAATTACAACAAATCAAGCAAGCTTTTGACGAAAACCCTGCTTTTTTGCAATTTTTAAATCACCCGCAAATTGACAAAGAAACGAAGAAAAAGGAACTTAACAATCTTTTTGCAGGCAAAGCTTCTGATACAACTGTTAATTTCTTGAATCTTCTGATTGAGAAAAATCGAGAAGAAGTGCTTAGTTTAATTCCTAGGTACTTTATAGAAAAGGCGAATGAAGCACGCGGTCTAGTTGATGCGGTTGTCAAGACGGTGAAACCGCTCACGGAAGAGCAGCAACAAGAATTGGTTAAATCCTTTAAGTCCTTGTTAAATAAAGAAATTCGCATTGAAACTCAGCTGGATGACTCGATCATGGGCGGAGTTGTCGTGCAAATTGGAGACCGTCTGTATGACGGCAGTGTGGCCGGTAAGCTAAATCGTTTGCAACAGAGCTTAAAGCAAGCTCAAGTTCGCTAGATAGGAGGGTACTTCATTGAGTACAATCAGACCTGAAGAAATCAGTTCTCTTATAAAGCAGCAGATCGAGAACTATAAAGCTGATATAGAAGTAGTTGAAGTAGGTACGGTTATCGTGGTAGGTGACGGTATCGCGCGTGTGCATGGACTAGAAAAAGCCATGGCGGGAGAGCTTTTAGAGTTCGCCAACGGCGTAATGGGTATGGTATTGAACCTTGAAGAAGATAACGTAGGGGTTATCATCCTTGGGCCTTTCACAGGCATTAAGGAAGGGGACCAAGTAAAGCGTACAGGCCGTATCATGGAGGTTCCTGTAGGGGAAGCGTTACTTGGACGCGTTGTGAACCCTCTTGGTCAGCCGATTGACGGGCTTGGCCCAATTGAAACAACTCATTTCCGTCCAATCGAATCTCCAGCTCCTGGAGTTATGGCTCGTAAATCCGTACATGAGCCGATGCAAACGGGATTAAAAGCGATTGACGCTTTGGTTCCGATCGGACGCGGTCAGCGTGAGTTAATCATCGGAGACCGTCAAACCGGGAAAACAACGGTTGCTCTTGATACGATCTTGAACCAAAAAGGTCAAGACATGATTTGTATCTATGTAGCGATTGGACAAAAGCAATCCACTGTATCCGGCGTGGTTGAGACCCTTCGCAAGCATGGAGCTTTGGATTATACAATCGTAGTATCTGCGACAGCATCTGATCCTGCACCATTATTATACTTGGCTCCATATGCTGGGGTTTCCATGGGTGAGTACTTCATGTATAACGGAAAGCACGTTCTTTGCGTATACGATGACTTGTCCAAGCAAGCTGCTGCATACCGTGAGCTTTCCTTGTTGCTTCGCCGTCCTCCAGGTCGTGAGGCTTATCCAGGGGATGTATTCTATCTTCACTCCCGTTTGCTTGAGCGTGCTGCGAAAATCAATGATGATTTGGGTGCAGGTTCTATCACTGCTCTTCCTTTCATTGAAACGCAAGCGAGTGACGTTTCTGCATACATTCCAACAAACGTAATCTCTATCACTGACGGACAGATCTTCCTTGAGTCTGACTTGTTCTACTCTGGGGTTCGTCCAGCAATCAACGCTGGTATCTCCGTATCTCGTGTAGGGGGATCCGCGCAAATCAAAGCGATGAAGAAAGTTGCTGGTACATTGCGTCTTGACTTGGCACAATACCGTGAGCTTCAAGCGTTTGCTCAGTTCGGTTCTGACTTGGATAAAGCGACAAAAGCTCGTTTGGATCGCGGAGAGCGTACCGTTGAGATCCTGAAGCAAGGTGTAGGGGAGCCAATGCCTGTAGAACACCAAGTTATCTCTCTTTATGCGCTAACTAAAGGATTTATCGATGATGTTCCAGTAGAAGATGTACGTCGCTTCGAAAAGGAATTGTTGGCATTCTTTGATACTCAAAAGAAAGAATTGCTTGATCATATCCGCAATACGAAAGACCTTCCGGCTGATGATCAGTTGAAAGCAGCAATTGAAGAGTTCAAGAAGGGCTTTGCTCCTTCCAAGTAAGCCTCTTAATCGACGCCTGCATATAAACTGATTCGTTAAAGGTGGTGAAAAGAAATGGCAATGGGAACACGCGAAATAAAACGCCGTATTAAAAGCGTTAAGAATACAAGGCAAATCACGAAAGCCATGAAGATGGTTGCAGCCGCGAAGCTGCGCCGCGCTCAAGAGCGTGCACAGTCTTCTAGGCCTTATGCGGAAAAGATGAAGGAAGTAATCACAAGTATTGCTTCCGGAACGTCCATCAATCATCCGATGCTTCAAACTCGACCTATTAAAAAGACGGGATATCTTGTCATTACATCAGATCGAGGTTTGGCCGGCGGGTTGAACAGTAACTTACTGCGCATGGTGTTGAATACCATTAAGGAACGACACAAGAGCCAGGATGAATATGTGATTTTTGCGGTTGGGAAAAAGGGTCGTGATTTCTTCAACAAGCTAGGCTACAAGCTGATTGATGAAGTTACCGGTATCCCTGATTCCCCCAATTTCTCAGACATTAAGTCAATTGCCAGCAAAGCTGTAGCTCTTTTCGCGGATGAAAAGATTGACGAGTTAAACTTGTTCTACAGTAAGTTCCAAAGTGCTCTTACCCAAATACCAACCGAAATTCGTTTGTTGCCTTTGGGTGATGTCGAAGGAAATGCTGGTCAAGCAAAAGTAAGCTATGAATATGAGCCGTCTGCTGAGGAAGTATTGAACGACCTTCTTCCAAAGTATGCGGAAACGTTGATCTTTAGTGCGCTGCTGGATTCGAAAGCAAGCTTCCAAGGTGCTCAGATGACGGCGATGGGCAGCGCGAGCGATAACGCCAGCGAGATGATCGGCAAGTTGACCTTGTCCTTCAACCGTGCCCGTCAAGCAGCGATTACTCAAGAGATTTCCGAGATTGTTGCTGGAGCTAACGCTTAGTAATATGGTTCCGACTGTGATACCCATATGTGGGGTATTTTCTTCCGCCATGGACGCCGTGGCGGGACCTTAAGGAGGGAATACGATGAATAAAGGACGCGTAGTTGCGGTCATGGGTCCCGTTGTTGACATTCAGTTTGAACGTGGACATCTGCCTGCGATCTATAACGCTATTAAGATTGAAAATAATGAGTTAAGCCTTACTTGCGAAGTAGCGCTTCACTTAGGAGACAACCTTGTTCGTACCGTTGCGATGTCTTCTACCGATGGTTTGGTTCGTGGCGCTGATGCGATTGATACTGGAAAGCCGATCTCTGTACCAGTTGGTCAGAAAACACTAGGCCGTGTATTTAACGTTTTGGGAGAGCCTATCGATTTGATGGATGCTCCTGAAGGTGCTGAAACATTGCCGATTCACCGTGCGGCTCCTGCTTTTGATGAACAAGCTCCTGCTGACCAAATTCTTGAAACAGGAATTAAAGTTATCGACTTGCTTGCTCCTTATGCAAAAGGGGGAAAAATCGGTCTATTCGGCGGTGCGGGTGTAGGTAAAACCGTATTGATCCAAGAATTGATCAACAACATCGCGCAAGAGCACGGTGGATTCTCCATCTTTGCTGGGGTAGGGGAGCGTACTCGTGAAGGGAACGACCTTTACCACGAAATGAAGGATTCCGGCGTTCTTTCCAAAACTACAATGGTATTCGGTCAGATGAACGAGCCTCCTGGTGCACGTATGCGCGTGGCCTTGACTGGTTTGACCATGGCTGAGTATTTCCGTGATGCGGAAGGCCGTGACGTATTATTGTTCGTAGATAACATCTTCCGCTTTACTCAAGCGGGTTCTGAGGTATCAGCGTTGCTTGGACGTATGCCATCTGCGGTAGGTTATCAGCCTACACTAGCTACAGAGATGGGTCAGTTGCAAGAGCGTATCACTTCTACTAAGAAGGGTTCTGTAACTTCCATTCAAGCGATCTACGTTCCTGCGGATGACTATACGGATCCAGCTCCTGCAACTACGTTTGCTCACTTGGATGCAACAACTAACCTTGACCGTGGTATTTCCGAGTTGGGTATCTACCCTGCGGTTGACCCATTAGCTTCTACTTCTCGTCTTTTGACGCCAGAAGCTCTTGGTCAGGAGCACTACCAAGTAGCTCGTGGAGTTCAGGCTGTTCTTCAACGATATAAAGAATTGCAAGATATCATTGCTATCTTGGGTATGGACGAGTTGTCTGATGAAGATAAGCAATTGGTTGCTCGTGCACGTAAAATCCAGCGTTTCTTGTCCCAGCCGTTCCACGTGGCTGAGCAATTCACTGGCTTCCCAGGTAAGTATGTTCCTGTAAAGGAAACTGTACGCAGCTTTAAAGAAATCCTGGATGGTAAGCATGATGATCTTCCAGAGGTTGCTTTCTTGTATGTAGGTACAATTGAAGAAGCGCGTGAAAAGGCACAAAAGATGTTGGCTGAAGCGAAGTAAGGCAACCCTATCACAAGGGGAGGAACGTAACGATGAATACCGTTAAAGTAGAAGTAGTGACTCCTGAACGGGTTGTTTATAGCGGTGAAGCTAATCTTGTTGTTGCTAGGGGAGCAGATGGAGAACTGGGTATCCTAGCTAACCATATTCCCATGGTAACTCCATTGAAGATCGCGCCTGTTCAGATTAAAAAGCCGGGCAACCAAGAAGACTTGATTGCCGTCAGTGGTGGATTTTTAGAAATACGTAAGGATAAGATTACAATCCTTGCGGAGTCTGCTGAACTCCCTCAAGATATCGACGTGAATCGTGCTCAAGCCGCAAAAGAGCGAGCTGAGCGCCGTATGGCCGAGTCCCGTCGAGAAGAGCTGGATTTCAAGCGTGCTCAATTAGCACTTCAACGTGCCCTTGTCCGTATTCAGGTAGGCGGTAAAGGGAATAAATAAAGTTTCATAGGAAGAGGCTTCTAACCGAATGGTTAGAGGTCTCTTTTTTTATGGCATTAAAAAGTAAAGGTAGTCAGTATGATTGGATTGAAAAATAGGTCTAGCTGGAAGGTAATTTCATAACATAAGGTTTTTATACAATTGTTTCAATTTAATCTTTACAAATGGTTGATTTTGGATTAACGTAAGAAAGGTATAGGTTATTTGACCTAATATTGAATTCGGCAATAGGTTATCTTACATAAATTGTCAGATACACTACTTTGATGGGAGGTTTACCTTTTACCATGTCTGCACTTGGTCAAGAGCTGAAGCGACTGCGTGAACTGCGCGGTTTTACGTTAGAGGAGGCTTCTAGCAAAATAGAAATTACACGACAATACCTAAGCATGCTAGAAAAAGGACAGAGAAAATCCGCTTCCTTTGAAATTATGAACCGAATCGGGGTCATCTATGATGTTCCTATGGATTATTTGAAGAAATTCATATCCAAGTCAGCAAAACAACTATCAGAAAATGAGCTGCGGATATGGAATGAACTGAACCGACGTGCAGAGGAAGAAGTGTATCATAAGAAGAGCGATAATCTCATTGATTATAGGATGCCAAATGAACAACAAAGCAGTTAGATAGTGGGACGATGACAAAGAGTCATCGTTTTTCTTATGTAATTTTAAGAAAAGTGACTGATATGAGTGAGAGAATGTGAGGGTAATAGTGTTTATAGGTTTCAGTTAAACAGTGTTGTGGGTGGTTGTTAAAAAAGGACGATTATGCCGCAATTCGCAAATTTTGATAGGTCTGTTCTAGAGGGATGGAACTGCTTCGTATAAGAAATTCTGTCATGGTCTCTTGGATAGGGTCTTTTCTATGACGGTCGATAAATAGAAACCAGGCTATATAACGGGCTAGATATTTTCCTGCGATCCAGTTAAAGCGAAGAATCCAGGATCCGAAGCGGTATCTTTCTTCTTGGGAAACAAGCCAAGTGGGTGGGTAGAGGCCGACAGGTACATATTTCTGACTTGAATGAGGGATCTTGTTAGAGGCGAGTTTTAGCATCGCATGAATTAATTTATGCCGCCAATCGAAGACTCTCTCCTCGAACCATGGATTCGAGGAACTTTACCCATTTGTCAGGAAAGTGGGTGCGGTGAAGGGGGGTATTTGTATAATCATTGAAGGTCCTCTCGCAGGATTTGCATTTATACCGTTGGCGGCCACGATATTGGCCGTGACCGATGACACTTTGGCTTTGGCAATGAGGGCATGCGGAAGGGTGTTTTTGCTTTGATGATACTAGGCTTTGTAGGATCTTATTTATAGTAGGGTGATCCTTGAAGCGTTTGAGAGTATCGTGGAGTGATTTTTTTCTAAATGTGGCCGTATACTTTACCAAGAGAGTTCACCCCTTTATCAGGAACGTTTGTTCTTATTTTAACTGAATTCTTTTTTAACGTCCACCCACAATGTTATTTAACTGAAAGGCTAACATACAAAAGCAGCCACTTTTGACAAAAGTAAAGGCCGCACAAAGAGATAGTCCTTTATACGGCTATAAGTTAGTAGCGAGTTCTAATTAGACTTCAACTGATGTTCCTCAGCTATGTAGTCCAAGAGATTCTCACAAGAACGGCGTACAATTAAATAGGTTTCTAGAAAGGCTTCATCCCCTAGACTCCAAGGATCTGGAACGTCACTACCCGGACCTTCGTGGTCGAAATCTCGCATGAGAAGCAGCTTTCCTATGACTGAACCCAGCCTTTCAATATTTTTTCGATTGGAAGAGTCCATAGCGATGATATAATCCCAACCTTCTAGATCATTAGGAGAAAATTGGCGAGCCCGTTGACCTTCGATAGAAAATCCATGTTTTAAAGCTACGCGTTGGGAGCCTGGATCAGGAGATTTCCCGACATGATATGCAGCTGTTCCAGCAGAGTCGATTAGAAATTCCTTTTCCCAGCCTTTCTCCTTTACTAACTCTCGAAAAATTCCTTCTCCTAACGGAGAACGACAGATGTTTCCCAAACAAACGAATATGACTTTTATCACAACGTAACGCCTCCTTTTGTGATAATATAACAAAGATGATTGATTAAAAGTATTATTTTATCGAAGAAAGGGGAGGTTAGTTAAAAAAAGACCTTTTTGGAAGAAGACTCATGTTAGACATATCCAGGAACTATTTGCTATACTGTTCTATGGAATGTGATGGTTTTATCATTTTTTCAAGGTAAATGGAGGGAGAGGCAATGGCTGAATTATACTCCAATAATTACCTGATTGTCGCCATATTTTTAATCCTGGGGTTAGCCCTTCCGGTAGGAGCGTTGACTGCGGGGCGTTTTTTGCGTCCTCATAACCCGACTCCGGCAAAGCAAACCACGTATGAGAGCGGGATGGAACCCATTGGAGGCAGTTGGGTACAATTCAATGTGAAATACTATATGTATGCTCTTTTGTTTGTAGTATTTGACGTTGAGACGATCTTTTTATATCCTTGGGCCGTAGCTTATGAGCAGCTGGGACTTTTTGCCCTGATTGAGATGCTTATCTTTGTTGTACTATTGCTCATTGGTTTAATCTATGCCTGGAAAAAGAAGGTGTTAGAATGGAACTAAATCTAGAAGGAATTTCTCCTGAGGAACAAAAAGAACTAGATCGCAACGTTTTCGTTACTTCTTTAGAACAAGTGAAGGCTTGGTCTCGAAGTAATTCTTTGTGGCCCCTCGGTTTTGGTCTAGCCTGCTGTGCCATTGAGATGATGGCAACTGGCGGTGCTCATTATGACTTTGACCGATTCGGGGTTATTTTCCGTGCCTCACCACGCCAGTCTGACCTTATGATCGTTGCAGGGACGGTAACGAAGAAAATGGCTCCTGCGCTGCGTCGATTATATGATCAAATGCCGGAACCCAAATATGTCATTGCAATGGGGGTTTGCGCGACTGCTGGGGGTCCGTACGTGAACTCTTACTCTGTCGTGAAAGGGGTAGACCAGATTGTACCGGTAGATGTGTATATTCCAGGCTGTCCTCCGAATCCAGCGGCCTTGATCTACGGAGTAAATAAGCTGCAAGAAAAAATCCGCTGGGAAGCGAAGACTGGGAGGAAGGTGACCAGTCAATGAGTACTCCGGAAGACAAGAAGGCAGCCGCCGCGAAAGCGAAGGAAGAAGCTCTTCGCAAGCTGAAAGAACAGCAAGGACAGGCGGGTACTAAAGCTCAAGATGAAGCCCCAGCTGCTGCACCTGCTGAGAAACCGTTCAGTGAAATGACAGATGAGGAGAAGAAGGCGGCAAAAGCTAAGGCGATTGCGGAGGCCAAGGCGAAAGCTGCAGCTAAACTAAAAGGGGAAGAGCCTGTAGCTCCTTCGGCTCCAGCGGCACCTGAGAAGCCGTTCAGTGAAATGACGGAAGAAGAGAAAAAGGCGGCTAAGGCAGCAGCCATTGCGGCAGCTAAGGCCAAAGCAGCCGCTAAGCTTCAAGGCGGGGAAGAACCCGCAGCACCAGCTGTTCCGAATAAGCCGTTAAGTGAAATGACAGAGGAAGAAAAGAAAGCGGCTAAGGCAGCTGCTGTGGCAGCGGCAAAAGCTAAGGCTGCGGCCGCAGTCAAAGCGAAGGAAGGAACAGCAGAACCAGCTGGGGATGATGAAAAAGCGAAAGCGATTGCGGCAGCCAAGGCAAAAGCTGCAGCTGCAGCTGCAGCTAAGTTGAAAGCTGCGGGAGCGGAGAAAACGGAAGAAGCAGCCGCTCCGAAAGAACCGTCGCCGAAGCAGCCCATATTAGACCATATCGTCAAGATTATTTCGCAAGAGTTAGGCAATGATGTGATAGAAGAGTCTTACGTGAAGGAAAACAGCAAGCATATGCCCACCCTCGTGGTTAAACGAGAAAAATGGTTGGAAACGGCTACTCTATTAAAGAATCATCCGGAATTATCGTTTGATTATGTTTCGAATTTACTTGGGGTTGACTATAAGTCTCATATGGAGTCCGTTACTTATTTTTACTCATATCCGAAAAAGCATTCCCTTGCCGTTCGGGTAAAAACGAAAGACAGAGAGGATACCAAAATCGCCTCCATCGCAAACTTGTGGGCAGGTGCTAACTGGCACGAACGCGAAAGCTACGACTTGCTGGGCATCGTCTATGAAGGCCATCCGGATCTGCGCCGGATCATGCTGACAGATGATTGGGTCGGTCATCCTCTTCGCAAAGACTATGAGCAATATGACGAGGAGGTGTAATCGTCATGACCTTAAGAACGGAAGAAATGACGCTAAACGTTGGACCGCAGCATCCAAGTACACACGGGGTTTTGCGTCTGCTGGTTACGTTGGATGGGGAGACTATTAAAAAGGTAGACCCTGTTGTCGGTTATCTCCACCGTGGTACGGAGAAGCTTGCGGAGGACTTGAACTATACGCAAATTATTCCGTATACGGATCGCATGGATTATCTTGCGGCGATGACCAATAACTATAATCTTGTTCACTGTGTTGAAACCGCCATGGGATTAGAGATTCCTGAGCGTGCAGAGTATTTGCGCGTTCTGGTTATGGAGCTTCAGCGGATTGCCAGTCACTTGGTTTGGTTTGGGACCTATCTGTTGGATATTGGGGCCATGAGCCCATTCTTGTACGCTTTCCGTGACCGAGAAGCGATTCTTGGCTTGTTTAATGAGCTTTGCGGGGCTCGCTTAACCTACAACTATATGCGTGTAGGAGGATTAAAGTGGGATGTACCGCCAGGTTGGCTTGATAAAGTGAAGGATTTTGTACCTTACTTTAAAAAAGAGTTGGAAGGTTATCATCAGCTTGTATCGGGTAATGAGATTTTTCTCCGCCGTGTACGAGGTGTGGGCAGTTATACAACGGATCAAGCCATCAACTATGGACTTAGCGGGGTTAACCTGCGCTGTACAGGCGTGAAATGGGATCTGCGTCGGGATGAGCCTTATTCGATTTATGATCGCTTTGAATTTGATGTCCCTACGGCAACCGAAGGGGATTGCTATGCGCGTTACCTTCTTCGCATGGAGGAGATGAAGCAGTCGATTCGGATCGTAGAGCAAGCGGTTGCTCAGTTTCCGAGCGAAGGGGAGATCATGGCCAAAGTGCCACGCGTGATCCGCCCGCCAGCAGGTGAATGCTTTACACGCATTGAAGCCCCACGCGGAGAAATTGGAACGTACATCTTAAGCGAAGGAAAAGATAAGCCTTACCGTTTGAAATTTCGCCGTCCATCTTTTGTGAACCTATCGATTCTTCCAGAAATATTGGTGGGGGAGAACATGGCAAACATGATAGCGGTCCTAGGTAGCATTGATATTGTGCTTGGGGAGGTTGACGCGTAATGAGTGATTTTCTGCAACAGCCCCTCAGTTGGATCAATGGCTCTGTCTTCGTGCTTTCTGCCGTTGTACTGATGGGAATCGTACTAGGTTTCGTAACGTATGGGATTTACTTTGAGCGTAAGGTGATAGGATGGATCCAATTGCGGATCGGGCCGAACCGTGTAGGTCCATTAGGACTTTTACAGACGGTAGCGGACGTATTAAAGCTATTGCTGAAGGAAGATACCATCCCTAAGCTGGCGGATCGTCCCCTGTATCTATTGGCTCCGCTGATCGCCTTCGTACCTTCTTTTGCGGTACTGGCCGTCATTCCTTTTACCGAAACGCTGCATTTTGCTGACCTTGGTATTGGGTTGCTTTATTACATTGCTATTGCCGGGATTACTACGTTAGGTGTGATTACCGGGGGCTGGGCATCTAACAACAAATATTCCCTGATGGGAAGCATGCGATCTGCAGCTCAGATGATCAGTTATGAGATTCCTTTGATCATGTCTCTAGTAGGGGTCATCTTATGGACTGGAAGCTTGAATTTAATTGATATTGTCAACAAGCAAGCGGAAATGGGAGTTTGGTTTTTTATCCCGCAGTTCATCGGATTTGTTATTTTCATCATTGCCTCTTTAGCGGAACTAAACCGTACACCCTTTGACTTATCGGAAGCGGAGTCGGAGTTGGTCGCGGGTTATATGACAGAGTACTCTGGGTTCCGTTACGCTTTCTTCATGTTGGCGGAATATGTGTATGTGTTTGGAATGGCAAGTCTAACCACGATTGTTTTCTTTGGCGGCTGGTTGCCACCATTTGAATTCTTAGGCTTTATTCCAGGCATTGTCTGGTTCATTTTAAAATTTAGTGCCGTCGTTTTCTTCCTGTTCTGGTTGCGTGCGACCATGCCGCGTTTGCGGGCGGATCAATTGATGCAGTTCGGATGGAAGGTCCTTCTTCCTTTGGCGCTGTTGAACATCTTCCTGACGGCCTTGATGAAAGAGTTTTTACGCTAATAGAAACATCCAGTGAAGGGGTGAAAACATGCTAGGTTTCGCCAAAGGGTTAACCTATACGCTTAAGCAGATGACTAAGAAAAAGGTAACCTCCCGTTATCCTGATGAGGCTGTCATCATGCCGGACCGGTTCCGCGGGATTCAGCACTTTGATCCAGAAAAGTGTATCGTCTGCAATCAATGTGCGCGGATTTGTCCGACGAACTGTATCAACTTAACAGGAAAGGCGTCGACGGACCCGAATAAAAAAGGGAAAGTAATCGATACGTACGATATTAATTTTGAAATCTGCATTTTATGCGATCTATGTACCGAAGTGTGTCCTACCGAAGCGATTGTGATGACCAATAATTTTGAGCTGGCGACGTTCAGCCGAGATGACTTGTTCAAAGACCTGCAGTGGCTTCATGGAAACAACACGAATGTCAGAAAGGATCAGGGGACCTAATATGAGCGGAGAATTTATTGCTTTCTTTATCTTGTCCCTTCTGACCATTGGCGGTGCCGTGTTCATGATCAGCTTCACCCGCGTGGTGCATCAGGTTGTGGCCTTGGCTTTTACCTTTTTAAGCATTGCGGGGCTTTATGTCCTGCTTGAGGCGGAGTTTGTAGCCGTGACTCAGATCCTGGTTTACTCCGGGGCGATTTCCGTGCTGATGCTTTTTGGGATTATGCTTACCAGGCATAACGCGCAGGAAACGGAGAAACGCAAAGGCTTTAAGTTTTTTGCCTTTCTTGTGGTAGCTGGATTTTTTGCTCTGATGTTTGCCGGTATCCAATCCATGACCATTCCAGGAGAAGTGGCGAATTACTCCTCTACGAATAACGTGAAGGAAATCGGAAAGCTGATGTTTAGCCAGTATGTGATTCCTTTTGAGACGGTTTCGGTCTTGCTGCTCGTGGCACTGGTTGGAGCCATCATCCTTGCGAAGAAGGAGACGGGTGACGAATGAGTGTACCATTAGCTTCTTATCTTTTAGTGGCTTTGATTCTGTTTTGCATCGGTTTATTTGGGGCCTTAACGAAGCGCAATGCGGTCGTGGTGCTCTTGTCTATCGAGTTGATGCTCAATGCGGTAAATATCAATTTTGTGGCCTTCTCTAAGTACGGCGTGATGCCGAATATGACGGGTCAGATTTTTACCTTGTTTAGTATTACCCTGGCGGCTGCGGAGGCGGCGATCGGGGTGGCACTTCTTATTGCCTTGTATCGCAACCGCAGTACGGTGAATGTTGACGAAATGGACTTATTAAAAAGATAGAGGGTGAAATCAAATGATGTCTAACGCATGGCTGATTCCTCTCTTTCCCCTCCTGTCCTTCCTCGTCCTGTTGGCTTTCGGCCGCCAGTTGAAGGAAGGTTCGGCCTACGTCGGGATTATCGCGACATTGGCTGCGTTCGTGGTCTCCTTGGGAGCGTTCTTTGAGCGTTTTGCGTCGGGAGCAGAGGATTATGATTTTGCATTCCAGTGGTTGACTTTAGGTGACAATGCCATCGACATGGGATTCGTCGTCAACCCATTAAATGCTATGATGCTTGTGATTGTTACGTTTGTCAGTCTTTTGGTTCATATCTATTCCAAAGGATACATGCACGGAGATGAGCGTTTCCCTGTTTTCTATTCCTACTTAGCCTTGTTTACCTTTTCTATGTTAGGCTTAGTCATCTCCCCGAACTTATTGCAAGTTTATATCTTTTGGGAATTGGTAGGGGTATGTTCCTTCTTGCTTGTCGGATTCTACTTCTTTAAACCAGAGGCGAAAGCGGCAGCCAAAAAGGCTTTTATCGTGACCCGGATTGGGGATGTGGGTCTTTTTATCGGAATTGCGTTATTGTTCTGGTTTACAGGCAGCTTTAACTTTGTGGATATTTTCGCCGCGATCCAAAATGGCGTTATGGAATCTTGGCAGTTAACGTTAATTGGGATCCTGGTCTTTATTGGGGCCGTAGGGAAATCCGGTCAGTTTCCGCTTCACACGTGGTTACCGGATGCGATGGAAGGTCCTACGCCGGTTTCCGCTTTGATCCACGCCGCAACCATGGTAGCCGCAGGGGTATACTTGGTGGCGACGATGTTCCCGCTTTATCAGGCATCTGCGGATGCCAGCTTGGTCGTAGCGTATATTGGAGGATTTACTGCGATCTTTGCTGCCTCCATCGGTTTGACTCAGCGTGACATTAAGCGTGTCTTGGCGTATTCAACTGTCAGCCAATTGGGTTATATGATGTTAGCACTTGGGATGGCATCGGTGGCCGGTTATGTAGCAGGTACGTTCCACTTAATGACCCACGCATTTTTCAAAGCTTTGCTGTTCTTGGCAGCGGGTAGTGTGATCCATGCCGTTCATACGCAGGATATTTTTGAAATGGGCGGATTGTTTAGCAAGATGAAGGTAACCGGAACGGTTTTCTTAATCGGATGTCTAGCGATTGCCGGGATTTTCCCGTTTGCCGGTTACTGGTCCAAAGAAGAAATTCTGGGTGCCGTTTATAACGAAGGTCATTATGGTTTGTTTGTGATCGCATTGACTGCGGCGTTCTTCACCGCTTTCTATATGTTCCGTTTGTTCTTCGTGACGTTTATGGGAAAAGCGCAGAACTCACATGCACATGAGTCTCCGCTTGTGATGACGGTTCCGATGATGCTGTTGGCCCTGTTGGCTGTGGCTGCAGGTTGGATTAACACCCCTGGAAATCCGGTGCTGGGTCATTGGATGACCGAAGGCATGGCGGGAGCGGGGGAAGCACACCATGCCCCGGGTTGGTTAGCGATTGTGGCAACTGTGGTTTCGTTGCTCGGGATTGGTCTTGCGTATCTGATGTATGCGAAAAAATCCGTTTCACGGGATATTATTGCAGATCCGCTGCCATGGCTGTATAAGCTTTCCTTTGGTAAGTACTTTATTGATGAGCTGTATGATCTCATTATTGTTCGTCCACTGCGTGCGATCGGGGCCTTCTTGACGGCTGTTGACGTGTACATCGTGGATGGTCTCGTACGCTTGGCTGGCGCTTTTACAAAAGAGCTTGGACACGCCGGTGCCCGCGTACAAAACGGTCAAGTTCAAACCTACGGAGCAATTGCATTCTTAGGCATTGTATTGCTTGCCCTTGGCTTGACGTTCGTTAGGGGGTATCTAGGTTAGATGGATTCCATATTACTGTCACTTATCACCTTTTCTCCATTGCTCGGGCTGATCTTGCTGGCCTTTATCCCGAAAGAACAAGCGGGTACGGTTAAATTGATTGGAATATTAGGGGCATTGCTGCCTTTAGTTTTGTCTTTTGTGATGTATGCAGGCTTTACTTTTAATCAAGCCGGATTGCAATTCCATGAACAGTTCCAGTGGTTCTCGATTCCGGCCGATCAAGTGAGCTTCCCGATCCAATACGAAATGGGCGTGGATGGTCTGTCGATGCCGCTAGTCATGCTGGCCGCGTTGATTGGATTTTTTGCTGCCGTGGCGGGAGCGATCTTTATTAAAAAACGCTGGAAAGAATTTTACATTCTGTTCTTTATCATGCTAATCGGGATGATCGGCGTGTTCGCTTCGCAAAACCTGTTTTTGTTCTTCATTTTCTTCGAGTTCACACTCATCCCAATGTTCTTTATCATGGGGATCTGGGGCTATGTAGAAAGAGAGCAAGCGGCGTTTAAGTTTTTGCTTTATAACGGGGTAGGATCGGCGATCATGCTGATTGTGTTTGTGACCATCTTTATGAATGTATGGACGTTGAGTTTTTCGGAAATTGCTGATGCATTCACGAATCCGATGTCTCCTTACAATGTACCGGATGCACCCGCCTATGTTTCTGAGGGGATTCGTTACGGTTTATTCTTGGCCCTCTTGATCGCTTTTGCGATTAAGATGCCGATTGCTCCGCTTCACACGTGGATGGTGAAGGCATACCAGGAGTCTCCAGCCCCTGCGGTGCTGATTTCTTCCGGTGTATTAATTAAAATTGGTGCCTACGGTTTGCTGCGCTTTAACGTTGGGTTCTTCCCAGAGGTTGCAACGGATATGGCTCAAGTGTTGGCTGTTCTTGGATTGATCAACATTATTTACGGGGCTTTGCTGGCATTGGTTCAAAAGAGCTTAAAGCTGGTTCTTGCGTATTCCAGCTTAAGCCATATGGGAATTGTCCTTTTGGGGATCGCATCAATGAACGCGGTTGGATTCCAAGGAGCAATCTTCCAGATGGTTTCCCACGGGATGGTAGCTGCACTGCTGTTCTTTATCGTGAGTATCATTTTTGAGCGTACGTCGACTGCTGAACTGGCAGACTTAGGCGGATTGGCAAAATCCATGCCTTTCATTGCGGGGATGTTCCTTGCTGCGGCGATGGCATCTGCAGGCTTGCCAGGGATGTCAGGGTTTATCAGTGAGTTTATGGCTTTCCTAGGATTGTTCGGCGAAATGCCAATCTTAGCGGCGATTGGGACGTTGGGAATTATTTTGACGGCCGTGTATCTCTTGCGAGCTGTACTCGGCACCACGTATGGACCGACACCAGAGCGCTGGATGGGCCTTTCGGACGCCCGCCCGCTGGAAGTGTTGCCAATGGTATTGCTTTTAGGTTTTATCTTGTTAATCGGCGTTTATCCTTCTGTACTGAGTGACCCGATGCAAGCCACATTACAAAACATTGTTCCTAAGATAGGAGGGTGAGCCGATGGAAAGCAGATGGGGTCCTTTAGCCCAATATGATTGGTCGGTCATGGCACCCGAATTCACCATTCTGATCGTGGCGACGCTGATTTCCTTAATTGATTTGTTTGCACCGAAGAATACAGATCGGCGTTTCTTGGCATGGTTCGGAATACTAGGAAGCTTGTTGGCTGGCTGGTTTGTTTTTCAGAACGTCGGGATCGGAGTCGTTGAGATTCTGGACGGTTCCTACCGGATTGATGCTTATGGAAACATCTTTAAGCTGATTTTCATAAGCGGAACGATTTTGACGCTCATGATGTCTGTGAATTACTTGGATCGCAAGGATGAGGTTCAGTATCACGGAGAATTCTACTATTTGATTTTAACCGGCTTGCTCGGAGCGATGATTATGTCCTCCTCTGCCGACTTCATTACCTTATTCGTAGGGCTTGAGCTTCTTTCGATCTCGTCTTATATTTTAGTCGGAGCGAGAAAGAAAAACCTGCAAACGAACGAATCGGCGTTTAAATATGTCGTAAGCGGATCGATTGCAGCGGCAACCACGCTGTACGGAATCAGCTTCTTGTATGGATTGACAGGGACGACCAATATCTTCCTAATGGGGGATTACCTGGCTGAAGCCTATGCAGCGGGGAATCAGTTCATTATTTACTTGGCTTTCTTCCTGTTGTTTGTCGGTTTGAGCTTTAAAATCTCTACTGTTCCTTATCATATGTGGGCACCGGATGTGTATCAAGGAGCACCGACGCCGATTACCGCTTTCTTGTCTGTGGTTTCCAAGGCAGCTGGTTTTGCTCTTATCATTCGTGTGATCATCACGGTCTTCCGAAATATGGTGGATGTTGACAATACGCTGGGGCCGAAATCCGTGCTGATCGATGAGATCACGTTTATCGTCGGCGTGTTGGCTGCGATCTCCATGATTGTCGGAAATACGTTGGCATTGCGTCAAACGAACATCAAGCGCATGATGGCGTACTCGTCCATCGCGCAAGCTGGATATATCCTAGTGCCATTTGCAACGATCACCTCGTTGGTGTTTGAACAGACGGTCTTTTACCTTGTAGCGTACCTATTGATGAACATGGGGGCATTTGCGGTCATCATGATCGTGACACGTGATCGTGGAAGCGAAGATTTGGTTAGCTTTGCCGGATTGTATCATCGTGCTCCGTGGGTAGCGATCGCCATGACGATGTTCCTGCTGTCCCTGGCCGGGATACCGATCTCCGCCGGGTTCTTCGGAAAGTTCTATATCTTCATGAGCTCGCTTGTGGTAGGCAACTACTGGCTGGCTGGCATCATGGTAGCGACAAGCGTCGTATCCTACTACTATTATTTTGGCATCATCAGACAGATGTATATGCGCCCTGGGGCGACGGAATCGCCATTGCGTGTTCCAGCTTCCATCGCTGTGATCGTCTTGATCGCCTTAGTGGGTACTGTGGGTGTAGGGTTAGTTCCGGATACGCTGATGAACTTCATTCATACGAACTTCCCGTTCATTGAGATGATTCAGGCGGCGGGGCAGTAAAGAAAGATAGAGTTGAGGGTAGATAGTGCCTTAGTTAAGGTGCTGTTTATCCTCTTTTTTTTGAGGTTGAGTAGGTTAGTCGGTAACATGAGTGATGTGGGGGGAGGAGCTTGCAGTTAAACAACGTTGTGGGTGGGGTAAAGGTACAGAAAAAGGTACCAAGGGACCTATTATCTATATTAAAGAAAAAAATGACAGGAAATAACAATAAATACTGTTCTAACGAGAAAATGTCAGTATTTTTCGATAACATTTTTACCCAATTATAAAGTTAACATGTTAGAATTTTATTTATAAAAGTTTAGGAGATATTCATAGAGTTTTGTATACTGCCAAAAGAAAAAGAAGAACCGTATAAAAGATTAGATTTTTGTACGGTTCTGTCTCCATATATGAAATTCTAGGCACTCTCGGAACTGCTCTTTACTAATGCCGGAACTCATGGCATCTTGTACAATATTAATCCACTCTGCATCAAGGTGAGACGGTTCTATGTCCTCTTCATCATGAAGGAATGCATTGACTGAAACCCCTAGAACAGCAGAAATTTTTTCAAGGAATTGTATTGAAGGGTTAGATTGTATGTCACGTTCAATGGTACTGAGATAAGATTTCGCTACACCTGCACGCTCCGCTAATTCTGATAGGGAAAGCCCCTTATCTTGGCGTAATCTCTGGATACGCTTTCCGATCATAATCGAAAACTCACCTTCTCTCTTTTTATGCCACCATTATAGCAGATCTAGAATAGAAACGATAATGATTTATGAAGAGGAGAACCAAGCAGCAGGGCAAAAAGGAATAGCTCAAGGAACAATTCATCCAATTCTCCTTGGTGATCTATGGCTTATATTCTGTAACAATCTCGGTTTTGACTTCGGTGGAACAACCCATTTTATAAGAAAAGGCAGGAAAGGTGAATACAAGGAACTTTCGCCGGATCTCGTTCTGATGGATATTTTTATGCCGGAGTTGGATGGGATTACTGCTTTAAAGGAAATTAAAAAGCTAGATCCTATGGCAAAGGTTATTTTTTGTACGGCGGTATCGGATCGATCGAAGATCCGTTATTACAGCGATTCAGGAAGGAGCGATCGACTTCTTGGCCAAGCCGATCCAACAAGAAACGCTATTATTTAGCCTGGAGGCTTCATTATTAAAAGAGACTTCCAATTACGAAAAGGGGGATCCAATTCTCTTGAGACCTTTTTATTCCTATAGAACTCCTTATTCCTTGCAACCGGTTCATCCGGTCTGGTCGTTACCGCACCATGAGCATTGGCCTCCTTTTCAACACCACGCAGATGATCCCTTCACGATTCACATCAAGCTGTCTATTCAAAAGAAGAAAAAGAAGTCACAGGCACCCATTTCTGCCAAGCATCCCTATAAAGGCCACGTCATCGACCTTTCGATTTAACTCTACGACAAAAAAGGCTGCCCTTATCCTCATGGATATCAGGCAGCCTTTTTTTCCCTCACCCTCTTCCTATATTAATCGGAACGCTTCCCTGCAGCCCGCTCATCAGCTCCCTTAATTGCTGGTTGCTGATGACCACATGTTCCACGTTATCCATCAGTTGATCACAGCATTTTAACAGGACCGAATCGGTCAGCAATTCTTTTCCACAGCAGGAGCAACGAAACCGGAATAATACGTTCATCCGAACCCCTCCTCGTTATAGCAGATAAACAAAATAACAACAATTTCTGATATGTTTATGCACGGCAGTAGGCTTTAATGTATACTTATGTGAGGAAAAATTGAAAAAAGATGGGGGAGTGACCATGGGGTTTGACCAATGGCGGCGCATCGATAGCCAGATTCCTTTCCATGAACGATACATACGGGTCCGAAAAGATCTCCTGCAATCTCCGGAGGGGAAGGAGACGGACTATGTTTACTTAGAGGATGAGATCCCGGGAACCGTAGTCGTAGTGGTGATCACCGAGGATCAAAGGATTGGACTGGTGAGGCAGTACCGCTATCCAATTCAAGCCTATCAGTACAATCTTCCTGGCGGTGCCATCGATCCGGGGGAAACGCCGGAGCAAGCGGCACGGCGTGAACTCAGGGAAGAGACGGGGATTACGGCCGAGGAGTGGATAGCGGCAGGAACCTATCATCCGATGTCTTCTCATCATACGAGGAAGGCTTACTTGTTTGTAGCCAGGGGACTTTCTTTTGGGGAGCAAAGCTTAGATCCTGATGAAGATCTTCAAGTGGAATTGGTGTCGGTTGAAGATGTTGTGAATCGGATTTTGGCTAACGAATTTACAGATATCGAACTCGTTTATGGGATTTTATTTACCCGGGCCAAGGGTTATATATAGGAAGGAGTGTTGACCATGGGTCTTGGATCCACTGGATTGATTAATATCTTTTTATCGCTTGTTTTTATCTGGATTAGCTGGTGGGCAATCCAGTGCTTTCGCCTGGATTTGTTTGTGAAGGACTATAAGAGTCCGCAGGTAAAGGCTTTGCAAATCCTCGTGTCGGTTGCGCTTGGGCACGGTGTGGCTCGCTTTTTTATGGACTATCTCGGATGGTCGATGATGCTTAAGCAATTGTTTGTGCCTTAAGTAGGATTTAGGAATCGATGGTATAAGTTTCCTCTCCCCGGTAAAAATAGGTAGTACAGATAAATGGGGAAGAGGAGAATACGCTATGATTAAAAATTGGGGAAAAAACACCGCATTAGTCGGTTTGATGTTGTTATTTTCATGGACGGTTTTTGCTGATCAGCAACCGATGCAGGATGCGCAGGAAACGCACGCAGCCCTTGACCAAATCATGCGAGCCATGGAGGATACAGGGGCGAATGCGGAACAGATTTATCTTCACTTAGGAACCTCTTATCGGACGTTTGAGGATCCCCAGGAAGTGGAGGGTTTTGCGGAGCAATTGGGGTCGGAGCTAAATCTGACTGAAACGCATCGCCAACAACAAAAGGAATTCCATTTTCAAAGCCTCAACCAAGGCGTCACGACCGATCTTCGGGTGATGATGATGCCTAGTCATTCTAGGACAGGTGCATGGGACAGCTACTTGACAGTAAAGCTCACGGCTGAGCCTTCCGCAATAGCAAGTCTCAAGACTCAACACGATTTTGTGTATAAAGCCCTAGAACGTTCGCAAATACTACCTCATTTTAACACTTGTGTCCAAGGAATTTATAATGTTACACTGGAAAATGACGTTCAATTAATGAAACTACACAAACTGCTTGATTTGTTGGGTGCTGAAGTAGTAGAGCAGGTGGAAGATTCTACGGTAAAAAGTATATCGGCTTATACGTCTCGCCTTTCGTCTTACATAATGACAAATGGTCGTCCTATGAATGTCCAAGCCGGTATGCATGTGGATCAAATGCTCGACGTAACTAGAATAACCATTGGAACCCCCATCATCACTATAGAATATTGATATATAGTGGTGGAACGGACGGACGTATACGCTCATGCCGTTACGAACCGAATGTTGGGGTCCCCCTTCGGACATATAAGGCACCCCATATAACACCAAATCAGGATTGGAATACTAGCAGCGGGGGGAAAAGTACTTTGGACAAAATCATAGTCCACGGTGGAGCACGTTTATCAGGAAAAGTTAAAGTTAGCGGAGCAAAAAACGCAGTCCTACCGATCATTGCGGCAGCCCTTCTGCCAGAATCGGGCAAGAGTGTCATCCATGATGTGCCCGCCTTGGATGATGTCTACACGATCGGCGAAGTTTTACGAGCACTTAATGCAAAAGTCACATATGATGAACAAGGAATTTTAGAAGTAGATGCAACCGATGTCGATCGCACAGAAACGCCCTATGAGCTAATCCGGAAAATGCGTGCCTCTTTCCTCGTCATGGGTCCTTTGCTGGCCCGAAAGGGAAAAGCGCGCGTGTCTTTACCAGGCGGTTGTGCTATTGGCACCCGGCCGATCGACCAGCACCTGAAAGGCTTTGAAGCGATGGGTGCGCATATAGATATTGGTCAAGGATATATTGAAGCCTCCGTGCAAGGACGCCTTCGCGGGACCAAGATTTACTTGGATATCGCGAGTGTAGGCGCTACGGAAAACATCATGATGGCGGCCACCTTGGCGGATGGCACAACCATCATTGAAAATGCTGCACAAGAACCCGAGATCGTTGATCTGGCCAATTATCTGAATGCGATGGGGGCCAAGGTCCGCGGTGCGGGTACGGGCACCATCAAGATCGAGGGAGTGGAACAGCTGAAAGGAGCCGTCCACACCGTGATTCCCGATCGAATCGAAGCCGGTACGTTCATGGTTGCCGCGGCGATTACCCGCGGAGATGTGTACGTGGAAGGGGCGATCAGTGATCACCTTCGTCCCGTGATTGCCAAGCTTCGGGAGATGGGAGTCATCATCAAGGAGGAGGAGAATGGCGTTCATGTCACGGCCACGGGCAAGCTCAAGGCGGTTGACGTGAAGACCTTGCCTCATCCTGGTTTTCCGACCGATATGCAATCTCAATTCATGGCTCTGTTGCTAACCGCGGAAGGATCCAGTGTGGTATCGGAGACGGTTTTTGAAAATCGTTTCATGCACGTGGATGAATTTAAGCGCATGGGAGCTAGGATCAAGATTGAAGGAAGAAGTGCAGTGATTCAAGGCGGTGCCCAGCTGAAAGGAGCTCAAGTCACGTCGACTGACCTCCGTGCGGGAGCGGCCTTGGTTCTTACGGGCCTCGTATCCGAAGGGCAAACGGAAGTCGGAGCCTTGCACCATATCGACCGGGGATATGTTGATCTTTGTGGAAAGCTTCGCGGCTTAGGCGCGACCATCACTCGCTTGTCCGAAGAGGAAGCGAAGCGGAAGGAAGCGGAAAAGCTAGCTCCGAACGTGATTAAGTTAAGAACTTCATATGCGTAAAGACACACTAAAATCGCCGCGCTGTTTAGACAGTGGGGCGATTTTTTTATTCTTTTAACTTTGCAGTAATAATGTACCGATATGGGGCGTCCCCTGTGAAGGAGAAAGGGTAACAAGTGATTAAGGTTAGCTGAGATTCAGAGCTCAACTTTACAGCATGCTTGTTATCTTTAGCGACAACGACATAGCTGGAAAACGACACAAAGAGAACTGACGAAAATCAAGTGCAGTATCCTAGTCCATCCGATCATTTTTTTCGTTCCTCCCGTTGACGCAACCATAAAGCTAAACCAGATAGACTTGTTATAATCGCTCCTTCCATTCCCCAGATGTACCAGGAAGTACCCGTGTTCGGAAGGTCGTAGTAGCTTTGGCCCGCTGTTGCTTGGATTTCTGTCCCCGCTGCGATGGATTGGCTGACGGATTCCTCATGTGCTTTTTTGAATGACTCATGAGAAGAAATATCGTTATTGGCAGATGTGTTCTCATCATTTCCTGATAAGCCCTCTCCGCTTTCAACCCTGCTTGGATTATTTTCACTCAAGGGCTCTTTGAGCAATGGATCTTCTTTTGGAGATGGCCCTGTGTTAGGGACGGAATCCCCTTTGGGGGATTTCCCCTTTCCGGTAGGGGAATCCTCTTGCTCTTCAGGAGAGGGAATTGGTTTGTTGCCATCCGGTGGTGTGGAAAGATCCGTAGAGGAAATAATGGTTTCGAAAGTAATCGCAAAATGCCCTAAAATGGTAGGGCTTCTGTAGGGCTTCTTATAAAGATCATCCATCAGAACAGGAGCCACCTTTTCGTTCTTTATATAGGTATTTTCAATTATATTGTTCTAATTACAGAACAAAAGTAGCGAGTTATACAACAGATTACTTGAAAGTAAATAGGAAAAAATATACATAAACCCGGAATCTCAAAAAATTATCCCCACAAAAACCCAGATAATTGTTAAAATAGGAAAGTACATCCTAAAACATTCGGAGGAGAAACATGGATTACCGCCAAGAATATGAGCGCTGGAAACAAGCCGGCCATTTAGATGAAGAAATCAAGCAACAGCTGGTAGACATTGAGGGAAATGAAAAAGAAATCGAAGACCGTTTCTATAAATCTCTTGAGTTTGGGACCGGAGGCTTACGCGGTGTGATTGGCGCAGGAACCAACCGGATGAACACCTACACAGTAAGAAAAGCAACCCAAGGCTTGGCTCAATTCATCGCAAAGCAAGGGGAGGAAGCGAAGCGAAAAGGGGTAGCGATCGCTTATGACTCACGCCATAAGTCGCCAGAGTTTGCCCAGGAAGCTGGACGGGTGCTCGCTCAAAATGGGATTAAGGCGTATGTGTTTGAGGAATTGCGTCCCACTCCAGAGCTTTCTTTTGCTGTGCGCCATTTGGGAGCGACGGCTGGTATTGTCATCACAGCGAGCCATAATCCCCCAGAATATAACGGGTATAAAGTATATTGGTCAGATGGGGCCCAGATTGCTACAGAATTAGCGGATGCCATTACAGAAGAGATTGCCGGGGTGCAGGATGAGCTGAAGGTTCAGGCGATGGCGTTGGAAGAGGCACAGGCACAAGGATTATTCCAGTGGTTAGGCAAGGAAGTGGATGAGGCTTACCAGGAAAGGCTAAGGACCCTGGCCCTGCAGCCAAGAGAGAACAACAAGGATTATAAGGTGGTTTACACGCCTTTGCACGGAACAGGGAATCTTCCCGTTCGGCGAGTTTTAGCGGACATGGGATTTAAGAACGTGTATGTGGTTCCTGAACAGGAACTGCCGGATCCGAATTTCTCTACGGTGAAATCCCCGAATCCGGAGGAGCATGAGGCATTCAAGCTGGCTATCGCTTTAGCGGAAGAAGTAGGAGCGGACATGATCATGGGAACGGATCCGGATACAGACCGAGCTGGTGTGGTCGTGCGCAATGAGGAAGGCGAGTTTACCGTTTTAACGGGAAATCAGTTGGGGGCATTGCTGTTGGATTACCTTTTGTCCCAGCGCGAGGTGCAAGGGACTCTTCCGGCTAATGGGGTGGTCATTAAAACCATTGTTACGTCAGAGATCGGTGCTGAAGTTGGAAAGAGTTACGGTTTGGATACCCTCGATACGTTGACCGGGTTTAAATATATCGGAGAAAAGATCAAGCAGTTCGAAGAAACGAAGGAGAAAACGTTCCTTTTTGGCTATGAAGAAAGCTACGGCTATTTGGCTGGCGACTTCTGCCGGGATAAGGATGCGGTCCAAGCCTGTCTGTTAGCGGCAGAGATGGGGGCTTATTATCAGAAGCAAGGGTTGACGGTTTATCAAGCGCTTCTTCAATTGTTTTCTAATGTGGGCTATTTCAAAGAAGATTTGGTGTCTTTAACACTCAAGGGTGTAGAAGGGGTAGCCAAGATCAGCCAAATGATGGAGGATCTGCGGAAGCAGCCGCCAAGCCAAATCGGAGCGGTGAAAGTCAAGGAAGTCAAAGACTATAAAGATGGAATCGATGGACTGCCGAAAGCCAATGTACTGAAGTTTTTCCTGCAGGATGATTCTTGGTTTGCCGCACGCCCATCAGGTACGGAGCCGAAAATTAAGTTTTACCTCGGAGTCAAAGGGGATAGTGTGGAAGATTCCGTATCGAAGCTGAATGCGTTGAAGCAAGAAGTAATGCAGATGATTCAAGAATAGTAATTGATGATTAAAAGAGATCCTGCGGGGTCTCTTTGTTATTTCCCAGGGAAATGAAGGGAAAATAATTTAGCCCCAAAACACTTATAAAAGAAACATACTCCCCCTCTTCGATGAATAGATATCTTAGTAGATTTAAGCGGGAAGACCGCGCGACATCGGGAGGGGTGTAATGAAACGAATTGGATTAGGACTAGCTGTATTACTCATCATTGTTATGGTAATCCCTGCAACGATTACGCTTTTTACCCCAAAACAACCGGAGGTGTCCTTGCCAGATAATCCTCCACCCAGTACCTTAGAAAGTCCGATTGATGTGTCCGTGTACCGAACAGAAAGCAAGAAGGTAGAGTCGTACCCTATTGAAGAATATATTGTGGGCGTATTATCGGCGGAGATGCCGGCGGATTTCGAGCTGGAGGCGTTGAAAGCCCAGGCGATGGCGGCCCGCACTTATATTGTCCGAAGGCTGGCAAGCAAGGATTTTAAGGATGTTCCGGAAGGAGCACAGGTCACCGATACCGTACAGCATCAGGTTTTTCTGGATGATCAGCAAAGGCGGGAAGCGTGGGGAACCGATTATAGCTGGAAGATCCAGCGGGTCCGCCAAGCGGTCGCAGAAACGCAGGGGAAAGTGCTCACTTTTGATGGTAAGCCGATTGATGCCACGTTTTTTTCTACGAGCAATGGCTACACCGAAAACTCCGAGGAATATTGGGCTTCGGAAATCCCGTACCTGCGCAGCGTAGAAGTGCCATGGGATAAGGCATCGCCTAAATATCAAGGGACAAATACGTTTTCCATCGCGGATGTGGAAAAGAAGCTGGGTGTGAAGATTGCGGTCACGGCATCGGCACCGAATGCTTGGTATAAGGTGGTGGAGAGAACCACAGGAAACCGGATTGGGAAAATCCAAATTGGGGAAAAGACATTCACTGGCAAGGAGATCCGTGAGAAGCTCGGCTTGCCTTCTACTTCTTTTGAGTGGAGTATGAAGAATGGGAAGCTGGCGGTGACGACCTATGGCTATGGCCATGGCGTAGGAATGAGCCAGTGGGGGGCCCATGGCATGGCACAAAGCGGCAAAACGGCCAATGATATTGTACAGTATTTTTACCAGGGAATTGCGATAGAAGACTATGACCAGTGGGTACAATAAGAGGCGGAATGAGACGGTTGGCTTCGAATAACAGGAGAAAGCCCGGTTATTTCAGAATGTTGACAGAGAAAAGGGTAGAATAGGGGAGAAGCTCCGGTTATTTCCGTGGGAGGTGCGAAAAAGGTGCATTTTTCTGGACTTAACCGGAGAAGGTCCTGTTATTTTGCTTTTTTTTATGAGAAATTGTGATATAGGTGGAAAAGCTCCCGTTATTTCTGCCAGGAGAAAGGAGTGTAAGATGAGAACTGAACGTTTGGTATTACGTGGTGCTCGGATCTATGGAGAAGAGGATGTGATCGAACAGGGTTATCTTGTTGTGGACAAGGGAAGGATTACGGAGATCGGGCGAGGGGAAAGGGAGCTTCCGAATGAGGTTCAGCTTCCTACTGACTGGACCATCATCCCAGGGATGATCGATGTACATATTCATGGAGCAGCTGGGGCGGACACGATGGATGCTACCCCGGAATCGATCAGTACAATGGCGGAGGCGCTGCCGGCAGAGGGGACGACGGCTTTTTTGGCGACGACCATGACGCAGGAGGAGGTCTTCATTGAACAGGCTTTAAAAAATGTGGCTTTTTATATCGAAGAAGAAAATCAGCTGGGAAAAGCTGAGGTCCTGGGCATTCACTTGGAAGGTCCGTTTATCTCGCCGAAGAGAGCCGGAGCCCAGCCGGTGGAGGCCATTCGTCTTCCCGATGTAGCTTTGTTTCGAAAATGGCAGGAGCTAGCCCGTGGTCATATACGGCTGGTTACGCTTGCCCCGGAGCGGGAGGGAGGCTTGGAGCTGGCAGCTCATCTCAAGGAGACAGGTGTAGTGGCCTCGATCGGTCATTCGGATGCGACGTATGAAGAGGCGGTGGAGGCGGTAAAAGCGGGGGTCTGCCACGCGACACACCTATTCAACGGTATGCGTGGCCTGCACCACCGAGAGCCTGGCGTTGTGGGGGCGGTTTTACTGCACAAGGAAATCACGACGGAACTGATTGCTGACGGCATACATGTCCGTCCCGAGATGCTGGATCTCACGTTTCGCCAGAAAACATCGGAAAAGCTCATTCTCATTACTGACGCGATGCGCGCCAAGTGCTTAGGCGATGGCACGTATTCGTTGGGGGGACAGGCCGTTCAGGTGGCGAATGGACAGGCGGTCCTGGAAGACGGGACACTTGCGGGAAGCATCGTGAAAATGAGGGATGCCGCCATTCATATGATGTCAGCCACTCGGTGTGACTTGCGGGACATTGTCCGCATGACATCCGAAAATCCGGCGAAACAGCTCGGCCTTTTTGACCGAAAAGGCAGCTTGCGTCCTGGAAAAGATGCGGATCTGGTGGTCCTGGATGAGCAGTTGAGGGTGAAAATGACCTATTGTCGTGGGAAATTGGCTTATCGGGATTATTTTGAAAATGTGGGGTCTGAGCACCATCCGATATAGGATATGGCGGGTCTGACCCCACTCTTCGTGTTTCACGCGAAATGAGAGTTTATAATGATTAAACTATTACTGTTCAATTTTTATATATATGAATCCAGTAGAGCTTTAGATTCAGGCAGGCCTTGGAATCTCTTGAAAACAGTCAAAAATCTCTCGAAATGCCTGGGTATTCTCTCGAAAATCTCTCGATCTCGGAAGAAGACTGTTCATCCCACCCCAATCTTCGCCAGTTCCCTCTCAATCGCAAACGCCACGCCATCTTCTCCATTCGTCTTCGTCGTAAATCGGCAAATCGCTTTGACCTCTTCTGCCGCGTTGCCCATGGCCACGGGCATTCCCACGATCCGCATCATGGAAAGATCATTGAAGCTGTCTCCTATAGCCATCACTTCCGCTAAGGAAATGCCCTGAGAGTCTGCATAAGCTTGAACGGCATTTCCTTTTTGGGCTTGAACGCTGTTCACTTCTAAGTTAATGGGGGCAGAGGAGCTGATGGCAAGTCCGGGAAGCTGCTGCAATTCCTCTTTTGTCCACGACAGATTAGAAGGATCCAAGGAGTAGCCCATAATTTTAAAGATGGGAGCCTTTTGCTCCGAAAAGTATTGGTCGTAGCTTTCAATTAAACGGACGGCCCCGGTAGCAAATCGATCCTCAGCAAGGGTGTGCAGGTAAACCGGGTCCTGCTCCAGCTTTGTCCCTGTGAAGTAAGCTTTAAGAAAGGACAATGCTTTTTCCCGATCCTCCGTCAGCGTTCCTTTTTCTGTATACACTTCGTAGTAGACGTTGCCTTTCTTCAATACATCCGCGATCTGCTGGTATTGAGTCAGGGAGAGGGGAAAATGGGCGATTCGTTTCCCTTCTGCTGTCCGAATGTCGGCTCCGTTCAAGCAAAGAAGAGGACAGTGCAGTCCGGCCTCTTGGATAAGGGGGTGGGCTTCCTGGTAGGAACGGCCCGTCGCGACTACCACGTGAATGCCGCTGGATTGAGCCCGGCGGATGGCTTCCGCATTCGCGGGACTAATCGTGTGATGATGGTTGAGTAGTGTTCCGTCCATATCTAAGGCGATGAGTTTCATATAAGCATCCTCTCTCAATTTCATTCTTAACCCCACTATATACCATTTTGTACGGATAGGAAAAAAAGATGTGAAAATGGTTGGTTTAATTTACCATGTAAGGTAAATCCAAGAACTCCAAAAACTGAAAGGAAAAAGGAGTTGAGCAGGTATTGACAAGGAGGATTCCTTTTTCCGGAAGGGCCTGGGCGGCAACATTGGCAGCTGGTGCATTCATTGCAGGGATCGGTTGGACAAGCCTTCATATTCCTGCCGCTTCCCAGGCAATGGACCCTATTGATCAGGTGATTCAGCAGGCGGTTCAAGATCGTCTCATACCGGGGGCGGTTGTGTTGATCAGCCATAAAGGGACTGTTGTGAAGCACGAAGCCTATGGACAAGCTTATCGCTATGAAGATGACCAGTTCAACCCAGCCGCGGAGCCTAGGCCTATGAAAAAAGACACGATCTTTGATATCGCCTCGATCAGTAAGGTGTTTACAGCGACCGCCGTGTTGAAGCTGGTGGAGGACGGGAAGCTCAAGCTAGACGATCCCGTGATGAAATATTTGCCGGCATTTGGACAAAATGGGAAATCAGGAGTAACTATCCGCCAGCTGTTGACCCATACGTCAGGTTTTCCGGCTTGGGTTCCTGTTTATAAGATGGGGGCCACGAGGGAAGAACGACTTCAAGCGGTGTACCGTCACCCCCTCACAAATGGTCCGGGTAAAAAGTACACGTACAGTGACCTAAACCTGATCACGTTAGGAGCTTTAGTGGAGAGATTGACGGGCAAAGGCTTAGATGAATACGTAAAAGAGGAGATCACGGATCCTTTGGGTATGAAAGAAACCGGGTACAATCCTTCAGCGAAGCTAAAGCGGCGCATGGCGGCAACCGAGTATCAGCCATTGATAGGGAGGGGAATGGTCTGGGGACAGGTGCATGATGAAAATGCCTGGTCTCTTGACGGCGTAGCGGGCCATGCCGGCGTGTTTTCCACTGCCCAGGACTTAGCGGTATTTGCCCACATGATGTTGAATGGCGGCACGTATGGCGGGAAGCTCATTTTAAAACCGGAAACGATCAAGCTGCTGACGGAAAACCAAATCCCTCAGTTCCCTGGGGATGGACATGGCCTCGGCTGGGAGGTATGTCAAGACTGGTATATGGATACCAAGTTTGATTCCGCGTCTTATGGACACACCGGGTATACCGGAACTTCGCTGGTCATTAGCCCCAACAGGGAGACGGTCGTGATTTTGCTTACCAATCGGGTCCATCCCACACGTGATACTCCTTCGATCAATGCCTTGCGGCGGGAAGTGGCCCGATTAGCATCCGAGGTCGAGGGGTAGATCTGAGAGGGAGGGTTGATAACCGGACTTTCTCCTGTTATCCGTACTCGGCCCCCTCGTGTAGAATCACTAGTGTGGACCTTGAGCATTCAGTTAAACAACATTGTGGGTGAACCCATCGACAACCGAAAAAACAACAGAAGGAGTAAGACCAGACTCATGCTGAAGAAAAAATCAAGCGGGCTTCAATGGTTTCTCTTGTTCGCGCTTTTTGTGGCGCAGGTGTCTGCTGGTAGAGAGGCAAGCGGGGAAGGGCCGCTTTTTTCTGACTTAATTATTGATCAAAATATCCCGCAAGCGGAGCTGCAACTAGAAGCCAATCAAGTCCAGCTGTCCGCTTTGCACCGGCATGGCGGGGGGCATTTTACGAAGGCTGGCGAAGGGGTGCAGTGGACCTCCTCGAACCCCGCCGTGTCTGAAGTCACATCCGACGGTCGGGTTACATTTCATGGACAAAAGGGAAAAACGGTCATCCGGGTGACGGACGGATTATATACTGACCGGATTACGCTGAAGTGGGATCCACCGGAAAACGTAGTCGCGATAAAAGAAGATGACGAACGATATGAGGTCGTCAGTTATGCCATTCAAACGATGACTCTAGAGGAAAAGATCGGGCAGATGCTTATGCCGGATTTTCGGGAGTATCACGAGGAAAGTGTCACCGCCATGCTGCCGGATATCGAAGCCCTGGTTAAGAAGTATCATATCGGCGGAGTCATTTTGTTTCGTGAAAATGTGGTGACGACCGCGCAAACCGCGCAATTGATCCGGGATTTTCAGAAGGCTTCGGAGAAGTTCGGGCTTTTGGTTAGCATTGATCAAGAGGGAGGGATAGTGACGCGGCTGCAATCAGAAACGCAGTTTCCGGGAAACATGGCCTTAGGGGCTACGCGCGATCCGGAGCTGAGCTTTCGGGCGGGAAAGGCGATTGGCGAGGAGCTCAAGGCGCTGGGCATTAACATGAATTTTGCCCCGGTCATGGATATCAATAATAATCCGGACAACCCGGTGATCGGGGTGCGTTCGTTTAGTGAAAATCCGCAGATGGTCGCAGAGCTGGGTACGGCTTATATTCGCGGCATGCAAAGCGCGGGGGTGGCAGCCACCGCGAAGCACTTCCCGGGTCATGGGGACACGACGGTCGACTCCCATCTCGGATTGGCTGAAGTGCCGCATTCCAAAGAGCGCCTTTTTCAGATGGAGCTTTTGCCCTTTCAGGAAGCCATGAAACAAAACATCGATGCCATCATGACGGCTCATGTGACTTTTCCCAACATTGATCCCTCCAAAGCGGTATCGGAGCTGGACGGATCAGAAATTGCCGTTCCCGCCACGTTGTCTCCGATTGTCCTGACGGGATTGATGCGGGAACAGATGGGGTATGAAGGGGTGATTTCGACGGATGCCATGGATATGAAGGCCATTGCCGATCATTTTGGTCCGGTGGATGCCGCGGTGCGTGCCGTCAAGGCGGGGGCAGATATTATCCTAATGCCGGTGGGGCTGGAGGACGTCGCGGAGGGGCTGTATGAAGCGGTTCGAACAGGTGAGATCAGGGAAGAGCGCATTAACGAGTCTGTTAAGCGAATCATGGCCTTGAAGGTGAAACGAGGGATTTTCAAAGAAGAGGCGCCGACATGGATAGGGACACAGATCCAACAGGCGATCCATGTCATCGGTTCTTTGGAGCATAAGGCCTTGGAATCGGAAATTGCGGTTCGTTCGATCACGCTCGTGAAAAACGATGGGGTTTTGCCGTTAAAACCGAAGGCGGAGCAGAAGATCGTTGTTGTAGGCAGCGCGGCGGTGGACGATTTGTTTCAAGCCGTCCAATCCCATCACCCGAATACCCAGCTGGTGAAGGTGAAATCCTCAGGATTTATGGAGTTTCAGCCTAGCCGGGAAGAGTGGTCCGAGTTGAAGAGTGCGGATCTGCTCATCCTAGGCACCTACACCTTCAATGTGGAGGGACGACAGCCGACTCATGCCCAAATGAAGCTAGTGAAGGAGCTGGCGCAAACGGTGAAGGGGCCGATCATTGCCGTTGGATTACGCAATCCTTATGACATCATGGCTTTTCCTGATGAGGTGGATGCGTATCTTGTGCAATATGGGTTCCGTCCCGTCAGCTCAAAGGCAACAGCCGATGTGATATTTGGCGAAAAAGAACCTTCCGGCCAGCTCCCCGTTACCATTCCGGGTTTTGACGGGGGCGTGCTTTACCCTTATGGTCATGGATTAACTTACGAGGAATAGGAGGATCTGTGTGAGGCGATATGCTGTTATTCTCTTCATCCTATTTCTGCTGTTCACGGTTCCCTCCACGGGAGGGGCGGACTCGGAATTCAAGCTAGGGGTGGAGGTGCTGCTGGAGAAGCGGCTGGATCTACTTCGAGGAAAAAAAGTCGGTCTCATTACCAATCCGACTGGGGTAGACCAGCATTTGAGGAGCATCGTGGATTTGCTTTTTGAGCATCCGCAGGTTCAACTCAAGGCTTTGTATGGCCCCGAGCATGGAGTTCGAGGGGATGCCCAAGCGGGGAAATATGTGGCGTCTTATAAGGATGAGCATACGGGGTTGCCGGTTTACAGTTTGTATGGGAAAACGAAAAAGCCCACTCCGTCCATGCTGGAGGGCATCGATGTGCTTTTATTCGATATTCAAGATGTCGGCTCACGCGCCTACACGTATATTTACACGATGGCGTATGCCATGGAAGCCGCTAAGGAAAATCGCCTTCCGTTTATTGTCTTGGATCGTCCCAACCCGTTAGGCGGGGTAAAGGTGGAAGGTCCTGTCCTGGAGCCTTCCTATTCCTCGTTCGTGGGTCGGTATGAAATTCCCGTGCGCCACGGAATGACGGTGGGGGAATTAGCTCAGCTGTTCAACGAACAATTCGGCATAGGCTGTGATTTGACCGTTGTCAAAATGGAGGGATGGAAGAGGGAGCTTAGCTTTGAGGATACACCGCTTACGTGGGTTCCGCCTTCGCCCAACCTGCCGACCCCGGATTCGGCCTGGGTGTATCCGGGGACATCCTTGTTTGAAGGAACGAATTTATCCGAGGGGCGGGGAACAACGAAACCGTTTGAAACCATTGGGGCCCCGTTTGTGGACGGGAGGCGCCTGGCGAACAAGCTCAATGATCTCCAACTCCCTGGGGTGGTGTTCCGAGCGGTGTTTTTTACCCCTCAGTTTTCCAAGTATGAAGGGAAGTTGTCCGGTGGGGTTCAAATCCATGTGACCGATCGGGTGGCGTACCAGCCGGTAGAAACGGGCCTCGCCATCCTCAAGACGATCTACAGTCTGTATCCGAATGAGGTGGAGTTTAACGATTTCTCTTCCTATTTGATAGGGAATCGTTGGGTTATGGAGGAAATTGAGAAGGGAACCCCCCTCGAACAGATCTGCCGCAGGTGGCAGGAAGGGGTGGAACAGTTTAAAGAAGCTCGGCGCCCGTTCCTGTTGTATGAATAGAGGAAAATGTTTCCCTATTTTATGGCGGTCTAGGACAGAATGCGTACTTCAAGAAGGGACAGTCATGTTGCTGTCCCTTTCGAGGTTCTATAGTATCTGAATTTAATTCCAAAATATTCCAATCTCCAATTGAAGGATGACTAAAACCTAATAATCCCTTATATTAATCCTATCAATGATAAATAAAACTTTTGCTAGTTTCGGGAGAGATCATGCTAAACCGATTTGTCAGTCTTCGCACTAAATTAATCGTTGCATTTTTATGTTTTATCCTGCTTCCTATCGTTGGAGTCGGAATTTATACGTACAGTCAGGTGGAGGACCTTCTGCGCGATCAGGTCTTTCAATCCAATGCAGACCGGTTAAACCAGGTAAATCGGAATATAGAACGGGAAATGAATCTCATGCTGAACTCGGCGATGTCTATCGTTTTAGATGAAAACGTTTATAAAATTTTAAAACAGCCCCCGATAACAGCGGGAGAACGTCTACGTTACGTAGGGCAAATGGATAAGAAGTATTTGGAAATCACGACGGCTATCATTAACAGCCCTGTTTATTTGACCGTCTTGGACAAGCAGGGAAACCTATATACGAATTGGGGACAAAATCACCAATCCCACCACCGAATCTCCCGTTCGGATTGGTACCAGAAGGCCTTGCTGCAAAATGGCTATATGGCTTGGACGCTGAATCACGACAGTTATATCTCGCCCTATTCTGGGAAAATGGTGACATTGGCCATGCTCATCAAGGATAAGAACTTGAAAAATGATATCGGGATGCTGGTGATCAGTCAACCGGTAGAGCAATTTGTTGGCATACTCCGCCTGAAAGGAGAAAAGAGGGGAAATGTCGGCTTCATCGTGGATCAGGACGGGATCTTTTTGGGAGAAGAGACGAAGAGAATTGAAACCGTTTACCCTCATATCCAGTCGAAACTAGGTTCATCACGCAGCATGTTTGCTCACCGAATTGACGGGGAATGGGTCGAGGTCATCTCCAACACGATCCCATTGACGGATTGGAAAGTGGTGCAAATTGTCCCGCATCAGGGGATCTTAAATCCGATCTTTAAGATCCGCAATATCGCCATCCTTATTCTGCTTACTAGTCTAACTATTTTTACACTCCTTCTCATACTTGCGTCCTCCATGATGACCAGGCCCCTTCGGAACATGCGGGGCTTAATGAAAAGGGTGGAGTCAGGGGACCTCGAAGTCTCCTTCCCCTCCCACGAGAGGGACGAGGTCGGGTTGCTGGGAAAAAACTTCAATCATATGGTCGTGAAGCTCAAGCGCCATCTGGAAAACGAGATTGAGCTGGAACGCAGTAAAGAAAAGGCGAAGCTGGAAGCCTTGCAAGCCCAGATTAATCCGCACTTTTTGCATAATACGTTGAATACGATTAAATGGATGTCGATCATGTCGGGAAATAAGCCCATCACGGAAATGTTGCTATCGCTGGGACATTTGCTTGACATGAGTATTCACCGGGGACAAGAAGTGATCCGACTGAAGGAAGAAATGGAAAACGTTCGCTCTTTTACAGTCATTCAAAAGTATCGATTCGGAGATACCATCCAGGTGGTGGAAGAGATAGATCCGGATACGTGGGAGGCGTTTGTTCCGAAGCTTTCCTTACAGCCCCTAGTGGAAAACGTCTACCATCACGGATTATTCATCGAGGGTGGTGAAATAACGATTCGCTCCCGCAAAGACGGAGAACTTCTTTACTTGGAGGTCGTCGATAATGGGGGCGAACTGACGGAAGAGCGCAGACAGGAGATCATGCATCAGTTGAATACGGAACAAGATGGGTCGTTCTCCCGCATCGGATTGAAAAATGTCCATAAGCGAATCCAAATGATCTTTGGCGGAAACCATGGCGTTCAGCTGGAAATCGATGAGGAGCGGAAAACGACATGTGTTTCCATTCAGCTTCCATATAGGAGGGATTGGGATGATACGCCTCGTGGTGATTGATGATGAAGTGTTTGTAAGAAAAGGGATTATCTCCAGCGTACCTTGGGAGCGGCACGGGATTGAAATTGCCGGCGAAGCGCCGGATGGAGAAAGCGGATTGGAGCTGATCCGTCGGACGAATCCCCATATTATCCTAACGGATATCCGGATGCCGCGAATGGACGGGCTTGAATTGATCCGTCATGTCCGCTCGGAGCTGCCTCAGGCAAAAATTTTGATTTTAAGCGTATTGGAGGATTTCTCCACAGTAAGGGAGGCGCTCAGGCTGGGAGTCGTCGATTATGTCCAAAAGCTGATGATGACCCCGGATGAGCTTGCGGAAACGGTGTTAAAGATTAAACAGTCTTTGGAACTAGAAAAGGATTACCATGCGGATTGGCAGCAGCCCGATCATCTCGGTAAATGGCTGCAAGGAAAAGCTGTTCCCATGTTCGATCAGGTTCTGAACGATTCCGTTCGTTATGTAATCGGCAAGGTGCGTCTCGATCAGACCGCCAGCGGATTCGAAGAATTTCGCGGAATGCTCGCGCGCTCCCGCCATGTGCTGCTTCAACAAGCGATGGTCAGTGGTGCTACCGATGGCGGTTTCTGGATGCTGTTAAAGGAAGAGACCGGTCCCCTTTCTCTCAAGCGGGTGGAAGATGCCTTGAGGGAGCTGTTGGACGAACATCCGGACTGCAGCCTAACGATCGGCTTGAGTCGTATCATGCAGGGTTCGGTGCAGAGGCAGGCCGGGAGAGAGCAAGCCGATGAGGCGATGCAGGAACGGTTTTTAAAGGGAGATGGCCAGATCTTTCATTTCCGGAAGAAGGAGCCGCAGCCGGCTCCGTTGAAACGATTTTTTGATCGGGATGATTTTAAGTACTACTTTGCCAGTTTGAAAAGAGCCGATCCGCTATTGGTATCCGAAGCGTTTGCACGTTTATTTCCGCCCCAGCTGGACGAGACTGTGTCTCCTGCGACGGTTCGGGACGCCATGACGCAATGGGTGTCTTCGATCATGATATTTGTCCAGGAATTCGGCGTCCATATAGGAGGACCCCAGTCAGAATCCTCTCCGTTCGAGCAGATGGGAAATATCGAAACCTATCCGGAGTTGCGCGGGTGGTGCTTGCGTATCCAGGAGACCGCGATGGATCTGCTTCTAACCCTAAGAAGTTCAACCCATCGATCGGAAATCGAACAGGCTAAGGAATATATCCACACCCATTACGGGGAATCGATCATGGTCAAAGAGGTAGCTGATCGGGTGGGTCTGAGCGAGAATTATTTCAGCTATTTGTTTAAGAAGGAAACCGGAAAACCGTTCAGCCAATACCTGCAGGAAACCAGGGTGGAAAAGGCGAAGGAATGGCTGGAACATGGAGAGATCCACTGGATCAATATCGGTGAACAAGTCGGTTTTGAAAGCCCGAAGTATTTTTCTAAGGTATTTAAAAAGTATACAGGCATGACACCGATGCAATATGCCAAAGAAAAGGGAAAAGGTCTCCTTTTCTAAGAATAGGGGCAATGATCTGAGAATAAGTTCCTTAAATAGTAAAACATTTTGAAAATTAGTATAAAAGTATCCCGTTTCGAAGGAACGGGTGTTTTTTTTGGCCTTCCTTCCCGGTAACATAGAGCTATACCAAGAAAGAGGAGGTGATGCCATGCAGCTTAAGCACAATCAAGTGGAAGCCCTTTCAGGCTGGCTGTTTATCCTGCCCAGTGTACTCGGGTTCGGACTGCTCACACTGGTTCCCATCGTGTTTTCCCTGGTGATCAGCTTTACGGATTGGAACTTCCTGAATGGTTTGAAAGCGTTTCATTTTGTCGGATTTGACAACTATATCAACATGTGGAGTGACCGTTGGTTCACGGACAGCTTGATCAACAACCTGATCTTTGTTTCGGCTACTGTACCATTGACCATTGTCATCTCGCTTCTGATCGCCATGGGTTTAAATAAGGGGGCGTTTCTCAAAACCCCGATCCGCCTGATGGTGTTTATGCCGTACATTTCCAGCATGGTGGCCGTGGCCATCGTATGGGGCGTTTTGTATGACCCTTCCCGTGGTCCGATCAATGCGTTCCTGCACAGCATCGGGATCAAGGATTTGCCGCAGTGGCTGGCCAGCTCGACATGGGCCCTGCCGGCGATCATCATTCTGACCGTGTGGGCGAACGTCGGCTATAACATGGTCATCTATTTGGCCGGTTTGCAAAACATTCCCAAGGATTTGTACGAAGCAGCGAAAATGGACGGAGCAGGTCCGATTGCCAGTTTCTTTCACGTAACCCTTCCGATGCTCTCGCCGACGACGTTTTTCGTCGTAATTACCAGCATCATCCAATCGTTCCAAGTGTTTGTAACGATCTTTATTATGACCCAGGGAGGTCCGGGAACGTCTACGAGTGTCCTTACCTTCTATATTTATCAGGCAGGTTTTAGCTTCTATCAAATGGGTTATGCCTCCGCCATGGCATGGATTCTATTTATCATCATCTTCGCCATTACGTTTGTACAGTGGCAAGGCCAGAAAAAATGGGTGAACTATTAAGGAAGGAGGTGTACGCGTGAATACGCCAATCGAAGCGGGAAAAGAGGTCATAACCGAAAGGGCCGGTCCGAATTGGTCCGTCCGGAGGCTGAAGAACAATGGAGGAAAGATTGCGCTGACGGTCATACTCCTCGGGTTAGCCCTGACGATGGTCCTTCCTTTCATCTGGATGCTCTCTACTTCATTCAAGAAGCCTTTGGAGGTGTTTGCGTATCCGATTCAATGGATTCCGTCTTCCTTTGAATGGGAGAACTACAAAGAAGTGTGGTTCGGCAGCCAGCCATTTTGGAAGTATTATTGGAATTCCATTAAAGTGACCGGTTTAACGGTCATTGGGACCGTCTTTATCAGTTCAGCCGCCGCCTATGGATTTGCCCGGATTCAATTCAAAGGACGGGATGCCGTGTTTTTCATCTACCTGGCAACACTGATGGTTCCCGAGCAGGTGACGTTGATTCCGCGCTTCATTCTGTTTAACTACCTGGGTATCTATAACACCCATTGGGCACTGATTTTACCAGGTGTGTTTACCGCTTTCGGAACCTTCCTATTAAGACAGTTTTATTTGACCATTCCGAATGAATTATCGGAGGCTGCCCGAATGGAAGGGGCGAATCACTTCCAGATTTGGACCAGGATTATTCTGCCATTATCCAAGCCTACGCTCGTGTCTTTGATCATTCTCAGCTTTACGTGGAACTGGAACGAGTTTGTCAATCCATTGGTATTTCTGAATAATCCAGAGTTATTTACCGTCCCGCTCGGCTTGACCAGCTTCATTGATGAAATGGGCACCGAGTACACCCTGATGATGGCGGCTGCGGTTAGTTCCATCCTGCCGGTAATCATCCTGTTTATCACCTGCCAGCGATGGTTCATTGAAGGAGTCATTTCCAGCGGTGTAAAAGGATAGTTTAAACTGACTATGAACATAAAAGGGGGATTACGATGAAAAAGATGAGAAAAGGATGGACTGTATTGCTAGCTGCCTGCATGACAGCGGCTGGCCTATTATCTGGATGTTCCAGCAGCGAACCAGCTTCTACGGGATCGACAGGAGATGCCGGTGGAAAAAAAGATGTCGTTCATCTGAAGGTATGGGGAGCCGTACCGGAGGAGGCTGGTCCCCAGCAGGTGGTGGAAAATTGGAATAAGGCCAATCCGGATATCCAAGTGGAGTATATTCGCTTCGTCAATGATGAAGCTGGAAATACCAAGCTAGAAACGGCCCTCTTGGCTGACGGACAAGTCGACTTATTCTTCGGCTACAGGGCGGATAAGGTGGTTAAACGGGTGGAAGCCGGCATGACGGAGCCGCTGGATCAGTACATCGAAAAAGATAACTTCAATATTGCTGAGAATTTTGGAGAAAATTCGATCTTCAAGTTCGGTGATAAAATCCACTATATACCTGCGATTATCCTCAATGACTTTGTCGGAATCAACAAATCCTACCTCGATGAGGCCGGACTTCCGATACCGAAGGATTGGACCTGGGAAGAGTACAAGGAATATGCGAAGAAGCTGACCAAAGGAGAAGGCCCGGAAAAAGTATGGGGATCTTTTGTCGGCGGTCCGGCTCCGAAAATATATGAATATGTGGATAAGGCTGTCAAGGTCCAGTTAGGCCCAGATATTTTATACAAGCAGGACGGAACGAGCAATCTAGACCATCCGGCATTTAAACAGTTTCTGGATCATCAAGTGGAGATGCAAAATGAATTGAAGGTTCAGCCGCCGTTTGCGGAAGTGAAAGCGACGAAAATGCAAGGCCAAGAAGTGTACCTAGGCGGAAAGGCAGCCTTGCATTGGTGGGGGACAGCCAGTATCCGCAATATCAAAAACACCAAAGATTATCCGCATGACTTTGTGACGGCATTTGCCCCGGTACCAAAGTTCAGCAAGGATGACCAATACGTAACGGCAGGAACCGGGTACCTGGATTTCATGTCTATCAATACCCGTTCGAAGCATAAGGATGCCGCTTGGAAGTTCATGAAGTGGTATGTCACAGAAGGAAATGAGCCGATGATTCCATTCGGCCGCATACCTGCTTGGAAGAAAGTCGATCAAAACAAAGTGGTCCAGATGGTGTTAGGTGAAAATCCGGAGAAGCTATTCGATGTTGAATCGTTCAAGCATGTCCTGTTCTTGGATAAAGAATTTATCGTCGATACGAAGTTCGATATGATGCCCGAGATTCAAAAAATTGTAGAAGAAGAATCGGAACGCACTTACATCGGGGAGCAAACGACGGAGCAGGCAATCGCCAATATGAAGAAGCGTTCGGATGGAATTCTAAAGAAATAGCAGAGGAGAAAAGAGAATGACAAAGAGCGACAATCAGTATGAAGTAGCCGTCATTGGCGGTGGCCCGGCCGGTGTGGCTGCAGCGATCGCTGCAGCAAGGACCGGGGCCCGTACGGTGCTAATTGAACCGAGTTCTTTTTTGGGCGGGGCCGGAACAGGCAGCATGGTCGGACCATGGATGTCCAATTATTATAAGGATACACAAGTGATCCGTGGGGTTTTCCAAGATGTTGTCGACGAGCTGGTCCGGTATGAAGGCTCCACCGGAACGATCAAATGCCCTTATGATGACCCGAACAGCACCTGGGGAACCGGCGGCTATATTACTCCCTTTGACGCAGAAATCTTAAAATTCGTGCTGAACAAACTGGTGTTGGAATCGGGTGTTGATCTTCGCCTCAATACGTATGTTGACCATGTAGAGGCCTCAGACGGTCAGATTCACTCTGTCGGGATCCGCTCCAAGTCATCCCAATCGAGTATCCATGCCAAGATGTTTATCGACGCGACCGGTGACGGAGACATCGCCGTGGCTGCTGGAGCCAGATACGAATTTGGCCGCCAGCAGGATGGATTGACACAACCGGTATCCGCTCTGTTTAAGATGAGCTATGTGGATCTGGATGCCTTTATCGAATATACGCTGGCCCACAAGGAAGAGTTTGTCTGGATTACCTATCCGGTCCTTCCAAGCAACCTGCCCAGCTATTTTGCCGATCGGATGGTTGCGTTAAGCGGGTTTAACCAAATCATCGCTCAGGGCCAGCAAAGCGGCGAATTGAATTTGGGACGGGAACGGATCACGCTTTTCTCTGACTATAAGCAAGGAGATGTCCTGTTCAATGCCACCCGCGTGAATCGGATCGATGCGACCAAAAACGAGGAATTGATCCGGGCGGAAATCGAGCTTCGCGAACAGGTGATTTCCTTAACTCAATTTGCCCGCAAATATTTACCCGGTTTCTCCAAGGCTTCTTTGTCAGGAGCGGCCTCTCGCGTCGGGGTTCGTGAGTCGAGGCGAATTATCGGCGATTACGTATTATCCGGGGAAGACGTGCTCCGCGGCAGAAAGTTCGAGGACGGGATCACCAAAGGCTGCTTCCCAATCGACATACACAGTCCGCATGACAAGAAAAACGTCTGGACCGAACTGGAAGATGCCTATGATATTCCTTATCGCAGCCTGATTCCGTTAGGTATGGATAACGTCTTGGTAGCCGGCCGCTGTATCTCTGCCACCCATGAAGCCTTAGCTTCAGCCCGCGTGCAGTCCCATTGCATGGGCCAAGGCCACGCCGCGGGTACAGCAGCCGCTCTGGCAGCTAATCAGGGAGTGAGCACAAGAGAAATTAGCGTGACCCAACTGCAAGACGTACTCCGTTCCCAACAGGCGATTGTCGCTGGAGATGTTTAATTCAGTATAACTAGCAAAAAGGGTTTGCTTCTCCGCAGGCCCTTTCTTTTAAAAATGAGGTGAATGGCGGATGCCGCTCAACGGATATCTTGGTGTTTTTCAACAGGTGTTTACCTGGTTGATGAGGCTGACCTATTTGAATATGCTCTGGCTGGGCTTTACGCTGATCGGTGGGATTGTCTTCGGATTCTTTCCGTCCACCGCAGCTTTGTTTTCCGTCCTTCGCCAATGCTTGCGGGAAGGACCGGAGTCAGGAGGGGTCCAACCCTTTTGGGAGTTCTACCGTCGTGAGTTCTTTCGGTCACAGAAAATTGGACTGTCGCTTTTTTTGGCCGGTTACATTTTATATGTGGACCTACAGTTATTTGCAAGCGGGGAGAATTTCCTATCGATGGTTTTCCAATGGATAGCTATCGGCTTTATCTTTGTTTATGGAATTGTTCTCGTATTCGTTTTTCCCGTATTTGTTCATTTGGAAGGTACAGTCATCCAGCTGTTGAAAAATTCCTTGGTTTTCGCAGTATCCCATTGGGCTTATGCGTTTATCATCGCTGCAGGATGGGTTATGATCGCTGTCATCTTGATATTTCTCCCTGCCTTGCTGTTCTTGATCGGCGGCAGTCTGTACGCCTTGTGGTCCACATGGGTGTTCCAGAAAATCTGGGAGAGACTTGAATTCCGTAAAGGGATGGTCCGTTCTGAAGCTTAAATAAGGAGGGATAACATGGAAGGTCAAATTCAAATTTCTCCCGAAGTGGTCGCAGGGGAAGTGGATGTACTGGTTGTCGGGGGAGGACCGGCAGGAATTGGTGCCGCGATCGCTGCCGCTCGGATGGGAGTGAAAACAGCGCTAGTAGAAAGGTATGGTTTTCTCGGCGGCAACGCTACGGCTAGCTTGGTGGGTCCGTTTATGACTTCTTTCAGCGATGATGGGGAGACCCAATTAATCAGAGGGGTTTTTGACGAGTTGATCCGCCGGATGGAGGAAAGGAATGGGGCGATCCATCCGCAAAGTGTCCGCAAGTTGTCCGCCTACTCAGGATACCGAAGTCACGGACATGATCGCGTCACCCCATTCGATCCGGAAGTGATGAAGCTAGTCACCATGGAAATGATGGAAGAAGCCGGGGTGAGGTTGTTCCTGCATACGTTTTTCGTAGACACCATCATGGACGGTGAGACCGTAAAGGGGGCTATCGTGGCCAACAAATCGGGACTGCAGTCCATTCAGGCACGAATCGTGATCGATTGCAGCGCCGATGGGGACGTCGCTTACCGGGCGGGTGTTCCGATGAAAAAAGGGCGTACCGCAGATGGGCTCACTCAACCGATGACCCTCTTTTTCCGGATGGCCAATATCGATGATGAGATGATCGACGAGTACCGGAGACAACACCCGGAAGAAGGTGAAAGACTGTTTGCCCACATTATTGATGAAGCCAAGAAGACAGGAGAATGGTCGGTTGCCCGAGACAAGGTGGCGATGTATAAAACTCCGCAAAAGGGTGTATGGCGGTTCAACATCTCCCGCATTCAGAGCCTAGACGGAACGAATGCACAGGACTTAACCAAAGCGGAGCTAGAAGGCAGAAGGCAGGTATTTCAGCTTGTAGAATTTTTCCAGCGTCGCTTACCTGGTTTCGAAAACGCAATCCTCATTGATACTGCCGCCCAAGTAGGGGTACGTGAAACCCGCCGCATCACAGGGGAGTACGAATTAACACTGGAAGACTTGATTCAGCCGACTGCATTTGCCGACGTCATCGCCCTATGTGGCTATCCGGTCGATATCCACAGCCCGACGGGCGAAGGCGGCGGCTGCACCGATGAATTTCCGACTGCCAATGCTTACGAGATTCCTTACCGTTCACTCGTTCCCATTCAAGTAGAAAACCTGCTAGTAGCCGGCCGGTGCATTTCTGCCACCCATGAAGCCCTAAGCGCTGTTCGCGTGATGCCCCCTTGCTTTGCCATGGGGCAGGCTGCAGGCGTAGCGGCTGCACTTAGCTGCAGCGATCATATTGCTCCAAGACTAGTAGATGTCCATGTACTGAAGCAGGAATTGTTGAAACAGAATGCTTATTTGGGAGAGCGGAATGCTGTAGAGGTGAAATAAGAGAATAATGTCCTTTGAAATAAATAGAATGCTACTATAGAGGAGATAACATTCCAGCGCTGATAAGAAATCCATCTCTAGGAAAAATAGGGCGGTTTACGATAAAGCAATTTATGGAAGGGTTGACTGCAGGTGCCGCTAAATAAGCAATGGTTCATTGGCGTGGATGGCGGGGGGACGGGCACGCGCGGGGTACTGGCAGATCGAGAGGGGCGGATTCTGGCTGTGGCCCGGAGGGATTCTACCCATGTACTGTCGCGCCCTCTCTCCCAGGTGATGCAAACGCTCAAGGCGTTGTGCCGGGAGCTGCTAGATCAAGTTAGTGGAACAGATGAGGAGGTCCGGTCGGTTTTTTTAGGGTTAGCCGGTGCGGGGCGCCCGCGGGAAAAGGAGCAATTGCTCCAAGGGTTCAACGAAGTGTATCCCGGACGGGTTCGGGTGGAGCATGATGCGGTAGCTGCGCTTTATGCGGGAACGTGGGGAAAGCCAGGGATCGTGCTGCTGGCGGGCACCGGTTCCATGGCCTTTGGGGTATCCTCGCAAGGAGCGCCTTACCGAGTGGGGGGCTGGGGGTACCTCATCGGGGATGAAGGGAGCGGGTTCTCCCTGGGACAGCAAGCGCTGACTGCGGTCATGCGGGCATTCGATGGAAGAGGAAAGCCCACACAGCTCGCCCCGCTTCTTTTTGCTCAGTATAAGATCCAGGAAGCCACGGAGCTAGTGTCTCTCCTCTATGCTTCCTCCAACCCGCGGAAGTGGATGGCAGAGGCCGGACCCTTGGTATTGCAGGCAACGGAGCAGGGAGATGAAGTGGCTCAGGAAATTGTGGATCAAGCCACCGATGAACTCGTTCTCCTGGCCGAGGCCTGCGGGCGAAATATGGGAGAAGCGCACCCGATTGTATTAGCGGGCGGTTTGTTGGGGAAAGGGACACTGTTGCAGAGAAGAGTTGCAGAAAAATTGGTAATGCTCGGTAATGCCGTCGAAATCCCTTCCTTTCCGCCGCTGATCGGCTCGCTGATCATGGCTTTGCAGCTCGGCGGAGTTCAGATGGATTCATCCGTACAGCATAACCTAACCGAAAGCTGGGGACTCATGGAGAGGGTGTACAAACATGATGGAAAAGTCGAATGAAGGGGTCACGGAGGGGCGCAATCCCAATACCGAAAACCTCGATGCCCTTTCAGTGATGGAAATCGTGAAAAAAATCAATGAGGAAGATAAAAAAGTGGCCCTTGCTGTAGAACAAGAACTTGAATCCGTGGCGAAAGCTGTGGAGCTGATCGTCGAGTCCTTGGAGAACGGAGGGCGTCTTTTCTATTTTGGGGCCGGAACCAGCGGACGCTTGGGCGTGCTGGATGCTGCGGAATGTCCTCCGACCTTTGGCACCGATCCGGGGCTGGTGCAAGGGTTCATGGCTGGAGGACTGGGTGCTCTTGTGGAAGCCGTAGAAGGGGCGGAGGATGAACCCGAAAAGGGGCGGGAAGATGTCGAAAAGGCCGGGGTCCGTGCGGGCGATGTGGTCGTGGGGATTGCTGCCAGCGGCCGGACCCCTTATGTCCTTGGAGCGTTGACAGAAGCGAAGAAACGAGGAGCCAAAACGGTTTCCCTATCCTGTAACCGGGGGGCGGCGATTAGTGCTTTAGCCGATGTGGCTATTGCCCCTATCGTGGGACCGGAAGTGATCACCGGTTCTACGCGAATGAAGGCGGGGACGGCCCAAAAAATGGTGCTCAACATGCTCACCACCGCTTCGATGGTCCGATTAGGGAAGGTGTACGGCAACCTGATGGTCCATGTCCAAGCGACGAATAGCAAACTGAAGGAACGGGTAAAGAAGATCATTTGTGAGGCAACGGGCTGTACCAGGTTGGAGGCGGAGGAGTTAGCGGAGCTGGCACAAGGGGATGCCCGAGTGGGCATATTGATGAAATTGAAGGGGATTACTGCCGATAAGGCCCGTCGGCAGCTGGATCTGGCCGGAGGAAGAATCCGGAAGGCACTGGAGAAGGAGTAGGGAAAGGTGGGTCTATTCATCGGAAGAAAATGACGTGCAAAGGTTGATCGCGATGGCATACAGGGCAGTTTTTATCCATTTTTTATTATTATCTTGCCATCTCTCTTCAAAAAATGTTTGGAAAAAAATAGGGACGGCTATCAGCATTAATTGGAGCAGAAAATCCTTTATGATGCTCATATTATTACCTTCTTCAAATACCGGAATAGTTTATACCATATTATACTGTTTATTGTAATATTCTAAAAATGATCCTTAAATGTATGAAGCTTATCTGTTAAACCAGCAGGGAATTCAACAGGAAAGAAACCGAGCGGGATTAAAAATGACGGAATTAATCCGGGATATCTTGTTCGAATACAGCGATCGCGCCCTTCGAGAATGCGAACAGGGCGTAACGGTAGAATTATAGATACTCTCCAAAAAATAATAAAAAGCTTAAAAGAGTTCAGCCTTGTGATGAATGTAATAGTAAAAATTCTTTATTGGTATGAAATTGGAATGAATCTCTTAGGTAAATCTAGTATTTCCTGACTAATGCTGTTTATTTATGTTATTTCATCAAGCAACAGATAATATATTGAACCTGTTTGGTAAAATGCACTTTACCAAACTAACTAAATAACAAGGACTTCTTCACCAATCAACAAGGATGGGGAGAAGTCCTTCCTTTATGTTTTCATTGTGATAGTTGACCCAAGCCTTGCTTTCACCTCTCAACGGAACTCGTTACTACTTTTGGAACTTACTTTATCCGCACCTCCACCTGCCTTCCGTCTGAATCATAGCGGATCTCTGCTCCCAAGGCTTCCAACGCTCGGGTAGGGATGTAGGTTCGACCGTCCAAGACAAACACTTCGCCTGGTACCCATTCCTCATTGACCCAGACCTGCCGGTTGTCGAGCTGAATTTTCATGCTGCGGTCGGGTGGGGGGGCTTCCACTTTTTCGACGCCACCTGATGGGAGGATTTCCGCAGATCCAACGGCAGGGGCGATCTCTTCAGATATTAAAGGAAAAGCTCCGATGCAGAGGCCGACAAATAAACTAAGCAGGATCATGTTCAACTTTTCCATTACAATCGTCTCCTTATTTTGGGATTGAATGCTTGTCCAATATGATATTCTTCTTTCATTATAAAAGGAGGGGGAGGTAAATTTTGTCATAACAAGAATGAATTTATTCGGAAAAAATTTCGGATGTCGTCGAAAAAAGTATGCATAATTTTTTTCAAATTGCGCACACCCCATGTTTAAACCTCAAGCAATGTGGAGAAGATTGTTGATGAGGTGATGATAAATGAATGGAGAACAAAAACAACCAATCCAACCACCAACAAAGTCAGGGTGGAAGGCGTTCTTCAGCAAGAAATGGACATTCCCCGTCATCTATATGGGGGCAGCAGCACTTATCCTTGCTTTAATCATGTGGTATCAGGACACGAGGGACTATTCTCTTGAACCCACGGAGCTTCCTGAGATCAGCATGGGAGAGGAAAATCCTACAACAGATCCTGTAGCGATGAATCCGCAAGAACAAGAAGCAATGCCTGTTAACTCGATGGAACAAGGGATGGCATGGCCTGTAGCGGAAGGTACTGAATTTGATGTAACTATGAATTTTTATGATGAAGCTGCTGAGGACGATGTCAAAGCTGCAGCGCTCATCCAATATGAAGACTCGTATTATCCTCACACCGGAATGGACTTGGCTAGCAAGGACCAAAAGCCATTCGATGTGACAGCAGCCCTTGCAGGGAAAGTAGCAAAAGCGGAAAAAGATCCAATGGTTGGCTTCGTAGTTGAAATCGAGCATGCGGATGGCATGACAACCGTATACCAAAGCTTAGAAGACTTGCAAGTCGCTGTCGGAGATGAAGTCGAGCAAGGAACGATCCTTGGTAAAGCAGGACGCAATACATTCGAAAAAGAATTGGGAGTCCACCTCCACTTTGAAGTAAGGGAAAATGGAAACCCCGTTTCACCTGATAAGTATCTGACGCAAGAAAGCAAGCAAAACGAAGCTCAATAAATGATGTGGGAAAAAGCTAGGGAAATGAACCTAGCTTTTTTTATTTGTAGATAGCGGTCTTGTGAGTATTTCGGTTGTTTTATTTGTAATCCATTCCGTGTTGTGAGTTTGGGGATCTGATTCGTGACCAAACCGAATTATTTTGGGAGTATTCTTGAAAACTCGTGAGTATGACCCAAGTGAGAGGGTCCAAAACGATCTCCGATCCTGCCAGTCATGATTGATAAGTGTGATCAACTTCACATAATGCCCTCACTGATTTGCTAGAATAGGTGAGTAGGCAGAACATTGTCATATAATGTCGAAGTTTGGGTATTTTGACCTATTTCAGTAGACCCGATAAATACATATGATGGATATTGTGCAAACAAGGCAAACCTGAACGAAAGTCAGGCACGCAAAGCTATAGGGGCTTCGTCCGCCAAGGAACATGCCAGCCAGCTGCCACAAAGGAGGAGACCAAAAAGTGAGTGTCTTTACGGGAATAAGAAAAATCTTGAGGAAAACAGGAACTGTGGAGGAAAAGCGGTTGACGTCGCAGGAAAAGTCAGCGGTTGCAACCTTTGCAGGATCCATTATAGCGATAGGATTAGTGAGTGCGATTACATTATTAATGGGAACTTAATAGACCGACAACAAAAGAATGAAAGCTAGGATCCGAATCCTGGCTTTTTGTCGTTTTCACGGCAAAGTTAAATTATGAGGACAACGAGAGGAAAGATTTTAGCAATTTTTTAACTGGACCAGAAGGCTTGCTGTCAACTCAGGGATTAACACTCCCAGCCTCCCTTTTTGGAATTTTCTGCATTCCTTGCGTTTTATCGGGAATATCTGATCTACCGCCTCCATATAATGTATCAGACTATCTCTAACAGGGAGGCGAGGGGAGTGCACGATTACATCAAAGAGCGCACCATCAAGATCGGTCGCTACATAGTGGAGACGCGCAACACCGTCCGCAAGATAGCCAAAGAATTCGGCGTATCTAAAAGCACTGTGCACAAAGATTTGACCGAACGGCTGCCCGAGATCAACCCCGAATTGGCTAATAAGGTAAAGGAAATATTGGAATACCACAAATCGATCCGCCACCTGCGCGGGGGAGAGGCCACGAAGATTAAGTACAAGAGGAAGTCGAAAAGCGAGAAGAAAGGAGCTAAGGAAGAGCTGGCATAACGCGAGTGCCTGTCACTCCCCGAAAGTACGAGAAAAATGTCGAAACCTCGAAAGGAATTCCTTGTTCCGCATCGAATTGATATATACTTTGGAGCTATGACACGCTAAAATAGCATTCACACATAGATGATCTAGTACAGGGAGGACCTTGCAATGATAGGGAAGGATATCGGAATCGATTTAGGAACGGCGAATGTATTAATTTATGTAAAAGGGCGCGGTATTGTGTTGGATGAACCTTCCGTAGTGGCCATCGACAGTATGACGAAGAAGGTCTTGGCCGTTGGGAATGAGGCTTACCGCATGGTAGGTCGGACACCGGGCAATATTGTGGCGATTCGGCCGCTTAGAGACGGAGTCATTGCTGATTTTGAAATTACCGAAGCCATGCTCAAGCACTTTATCGCGAAAATCGGAGTAAAAAGCTTTTTTGTCCGTCCTCGGATTTTGATTTGCTGCCCTACGAATATTACTTCTGTGGAACAAAAAGCCATTAGGGAAGCAGCGGAACGCAGTGGAGCAAGAACAGTTTACTTAGAAGAGGAGCCAAAGATCGCAGCCATTGGCGCCGGCATGGACATCTTTGTGCCAAGCGGGAATATGGTAGTGGACATTGGCGGAGGGACGACCGATGTGGCAGTTTTGTCCATGGGAGATATCGTCACCGCCTCTTCTATTAAAGTTGCAGGGGACAAGTTTGATTTGGATATTATGCGCCACATCAAGCAAAAATATCAGCTCATGATCGGAGAACGGACAGCGGAAGAGATCAAGAAGCAAATCGCCACCGTGTTCCCGGGAGGGCGCCAGGATGAAATGGATATCCGCGGACGCGATATGGTATCGGGCTTGCCGCGCAATATCACCGTTCGTTCGCAAGAAATTCAAGAGGCGCTAGCCGAATCCGTGACCCACATTATCCAAGCATCGAAAAACGTATTGGAAAGAACACCGCCAGAGCTATCCGCCGACATTATCGACAAGGGCGTGATGCTGACCGGAGGAGGAGCGTTGCTTCACGGCATGGACAAGCTTCTCGCCGAAGAGCTGAAGCTTCCGGTGCTGGTTGCTGAAGAGCCGATGTTCTGCGTGGCGAAAGGAACGGGCATTATGCTGGAAAACTTAGACAGAGCGAAACGTCGAACCATCTAATGCCCTCTCTATCAGGATATGCTAAAATAGGGATACCATACATACGGGAAAAGGGGAATCCACATGCTTAGGGGTTTGTATTCCGCCGCTTCAGGAATGATGGCCAATCAGCGCCGCTCCGAAGCGCTGACCAACAATTTGGCCAACAGCCAATCGCCAGGGTATAAAACGGATGAGGCGGTTTTTCGCTCGTTTCCGGAATATTTGCTTTCTGCGGTCCAGACGAAGCGCTCTCCGCTTCCGCCGAATGCCCCCCTCACAGGGCTCCAGAAGCAGCGGATCGGAACCTTGCCTCAAGGCGTCTACACGCAGGAGATGATTCCTAACTTTCGCCAGGGGGATCTGCAGGAAACGCAGAATCCGTTTGATGTGGCGATTATCGATGACCATTTGCCTCCTGTGGAAGTGGAAGGTCGCCTGGTTTCGCCTCGCCAATTCTTCGCGATCGAGAAGAGCGGAGAAACATTTTATACGCGGAATGGGAGCTTTACCATGGACGGCGCCAACCAGCTCGTGACCGGAGATGGGAGCTTGGTACTCGATACGGAAGGGAATCCGATCGTTTTAACATCGGATCAGTACCGAATCGATGAGCAGGGATACCTATACGATAAAAATGGACAAGCCTATACCGGCCTTCGGAATCCCGGCACACCGGATGAAGAGTCGTATCCGGTGCGGTTGCAAGTGGTGCAAGTGGACAACCCGTATGATTTGATCAAGACTGAAAACGGAGCCTATCGCTGGCAAGGCCAAGAGCCTCCGGCTTTAGCGCAGGGACTTACCCGCATGCGGCAAGGCTTTTTGGAACGCTCCAACGTGAATGTGCAGCAGACCATGGTGGACCTGATGCAAACGGCCCGGTCGCTGGAAAGCAACCAAAAGGTCCTGGACGCCTATAACCAGACGTTAGACCGGCTTTTTGAGTCATCCCGACTCGGCTAACGGAGTCATTTCATTTGAATGCAAGGTGAGGTGGAAGGATGTATACATCCATGATTAATGCGGTCAGCGGGATGCGATCCGCGCAAGTAAAGATGGATTCCATTGGGAATAATGTAGCTAATGTAAATACACACGGATATAAAAGCCAGGACGTTTCCTTTGGTTCCATCCTAGCTGAACAGCATAAGGTCAATCCGGAAGCTCCCTCGAGGGAGGGCCGCCTCACCCCTGTACACCTTCGCGTAGGCATGGGGGTGCTAGCGAATCTTCATCGCCCCAACATGCAGCAGGGGGCACCCATTCAAACCGATCTAGAGACAGATCTGTTTATTCAAGGAAATGCGTTCTTTCAGGTAGAGGGCGAGAACGGGGAACCTCGATTGACGCGGATGGGGGCTTTTCAACCGATGGCGAACGGAGACGGCCGGATGGTTCTGGGAACAGCCGATGGGCGACGGGTTTTGGATCGGAATGATCAACCGATTGAGCTGCTGGAGGGCTATCAGTTCAAAGTAGATGATCGAGGTTTTGTGAGCTTTGTGAATTCGGCTAATTCCAATGACCGCATCGACCAAGGGATCCAACTCAGGCTGGTTTCCGTTCCGAATCGCCAGGCTTTGATTCCTGTGGGGGAAAATGCCTATACCTTACCGAATGGAATGGAGCTCCTTCCTGTAGAGGATGCAGGTGATGTGCTCGTGAAAGCAGGCTTTCTTGAAGGGTCCAACGTAGATCTAGCGAAAGAGATGTCTACGCTAATCGAGACGCAGCGACAGTTCCAGTTTAATTCGCGGGCACTGCAGTTACTGGATCAGATGGGTCAGACCATCAATAATATTTATGGAAGATAGGGAGTAATGAACATGCCACTGCAAAGACAAGGAGAAGCCGCTATTTCTTTGGATGGAGAGGCCGTTGAAACGGAAAAGAGAGAAAAGAGAAGGAAGCTCTCTAAAACGAGAAAAGGGAGAACGATCCCTCGGTATGCTAAACTTATCACGGTTTTTGTGCTTTTGTTCGTTTCTTTACTCGGCGGTTTAGCTGTGGGGTACAGCGTAGTCGGGGATGGCCCGGTGCTAGAAGCGTTTGATATCAAAACCTATAAGCATATTTATGATTTAGTGTTTAAAATGTAAAAGGAGAGGGTACAGGCAGAAAGTACTCTCTCTTCTTTTTGTGTTGAAGAGGAAAAATTGTAGCTTAACGCTTGCCAAGTTTTCTTGCACTGTCAGAATTATAACTGCGTTACTATTATTAGGACAGTACGAGGAACTTGTAGCTGATCGCTTCCAAGTTTTCTTGCTCCCCATGGCAAATATAGGATATAATTTGGAAGGCTTTCTTTTGTTTGGTAAATAGGGGAGCACAGTTTGGGCTGTGCTCCGTTTATGTTAACCCCGTTGGCCGGCCGGGCTTGGGAGGTTAATTATAGTGTAGCTTTTGCGCTATTTTGTTATGTAGTTAAATATTGGAGGGTGAAGATGATGTTGAACATTGAGCAAATTAAAGAAATTATTCCACACCGCTATCCGTTTTTATTAGTGGATAAGATCTTGGAGATGGAAGAGGGTAAACGAGCTGTAGGGGTGAAAAGTGTTACGATCAATGAACCGTTTTTCCAAGGGCATTTTCCGGAATATGCGGTCATGCCAGGGGTGTTGATTGTAGAAGCCTTAGCGCAAGTCGGTGCGGTAGCCGTATTAAGCCTAGAAGAAAACAAGGGGAAGTTAGCTTTTTTTGCGGGGATCGATAACTTCCGCTTCAAGGAGCAGGTGCGTCCCGGGGACGTACTGACGCTGGAGGTCGAGATGCATACCTTGAGAAGAGGCATTGGAAAAGGGCATGCAGTGGCACGAATTGGAGACAAAATAGCGGCCGAGGGAGATCTCATGTTTGCGTTGGGACAGAAGTAGGGAATCAACTTGAAGGAAGTTTTTAACATTACTGGACTGTCTTTTACAGCTTAAAGTATATTAATAAAGTACTAAAACATAAGGAATTAACTTCATCTCTAATAATGAATTCGGACTATTGAAGCAAAGATCATTATTGGATAGTACATTCAGACTTCTTTTGTATGAGCAAGGGGCTTACGTCATTTGGAATTCAAAGTGGACAAACTGGAGGAGAAAGTGGAATATCTTCAATCTAAGGGAGTTAAGGTAAATGACTACTTTTATCATTATCGGTTCCACGATCAGAATACTTCTGCCCATCATCAAAAAGAATTAAATCAAGTAAAGAAATATCTCTATGAAAAGTATTTAAAAGAATGGGGTAATGAATACCAACCACTCTATTATATTTCCGATAATGGATGGTTGGATATAAAGGAAATTGTTCCTACCAAAAATAGAAGCTACGTTGACCTTTGATGGAGGGCGGTTTTCCTCATTCTGCTGAAGTGTAAAGCGTAAAAGTCAAAGAGCCAGGGGCTGTCCATATCATGGATTTATTGGCTAGGGCATTATAGCTCTTTTAGAGTGCCTGTCACCACTCGAATTTTATCGAAGGCAATTTCCAGCCTGCCGTTTAAGGAATAAAAAAAGTAGACGAGTCCGCTCGTCTACTTTCTTTGGTTTAAGCTGATGTTAGAGCTCGGATTTATTTGTTTGCACCCAACGGAAGTGGACTAATCAAAAAACGATAAGAATAATAAAGTGCAGGTAAGTAAAAATTTTGGCATAATACAACCCTTCCAAATCATAGTTATTATTATGGAGGTGTTGAGATCATGGAAAGCATCATTTTTTCGTTCTTAATTTTGTGCTTTATTGGTTTGTTTTCCTATCTCCGAAAAAATTACTACGAAGTTGAGAGTAGTTTGCTCCAAAACGAATTGCTTTATAATGATCTCGACGGCAAGACAAATTACTAATTCGGCGGTCAGGCGACGATAAAGGATTTAGAAATGATGAAGGGAACATGGTAACAGACCAATAAGGCACCTAATAAGGTGCTTTTTCTTTTGAAGATCACATTTTTGTGAAGTGTAGCTTATTTTCGCTTCGCAATTAGGGATTGGAGGTATTATACTCAACCCGACCCGATATTGGCGATGCTATTCGTCACAATTTGGTTCTAGTATCCTAAAATACTTAAATCACGCAATGATTTAAAACTGTGGATCATGATTCCTTTATAAGATGGGTGCGACTGCAAATGGGCATCTATTTCAGGAATCGCTTTTTCTAGCGCAATCCTACCCTTGTTGTAAAAACTAATGTGGGGCCCTTCGTTCGATTTGCCAGTTTCTAAACTTGCAAAGATGGATTTACCTAGGGCATCAGCTTCCGTCAATTCTTCTTGAACAATACTGACTACACTGTTGCTTCCTGTCGCTACATTACGGTAGGACATAAGTGCGAGGTAATCGTATTTCGAAATCATCCAGTGACTCAATGTTTCCGCAGTATTTGGAACAAGTCTTGTATGCAGCCAATGAGGTACAGATGCCCCGATTGATATCGGGATATTTGTACTTCTAAATTGCGTAATCATATGCGTCACAGCATCCATCCATTGAGTGACCGTACCCGGTTCATCGGCAGCCCATTCCGGTAAGGTGTATGGTTCAATATCTAGGTGAACGCCTTTGAACCGTTCAGTGGAAGGGGAAGATGTTTGGTAATTGTTGACCCAATTTATAAATGCATCCAAATCCTTTCTATACTTTGTCAAGGCCCATCCTCTCCTACCGCCTAGAGCGTGTATTTCAATGCCATTATCATAAGCTGTCTTTAAAAAAGTTTGGTAAGTGGAATGGGGTACTGCAGTATCAATATGCAAGAAAAGTAGATTAAAACTACCTGCTTTGCAGAAGGTGATCACATCTTTTGATGTGATGTAATTTGTCTCCCACAACCATAGCCCTTTAATCATCTTCCTTAACCTCCCTTATTTTACCTTCCACATATTCTATGTAGGTCTTTTCTATGTGTTTAGTAGGCATCCCCACAGAAATGCCAGCCATTCTCCTGATAGACTTAAAAATAAACCATGTCAGAAATCCTGACATGGTTTATTTTTGTTTCAAAGTATTTTTATATAATAGAATTAATTTGTTAGGAGAGTGAGAATAGTGAAAAAGAAAAAGCTTGTCTTGATCGGGAATGGGATGGCCGGTATAGGGTGTATTGAACATATCTTAAAGCTTTCCAAAGAAGCATTCGAAATTACTATTTTCGGTGCGGAGCCTTATCCCAACTATAATCGTATTCAATTGTCCTATGTATTAGCTGGAGATTCCAGCATTCAAGATATCGTTTTAAATGATTGGGATTGGTATAAGGAAAATAATATCACCCTTCATACAGGGCATACGGTCAATCGAATCGATGCGGATAATCGATGTGTTTATACGGATGGCGGTATAGTGGAGTCCTATGATGAACTGATTATCGCGACAGGCTCCAATCCATTTATGCTGCCTTTGCCAGGTGCCGATAAAGACGGGGTGATTGCCTACCGTGATATTAAGGATTGCAATGCCATGATCGAAGCATCCAAGACTTATAAAAAAGCGGTGGTCATCGGTGGCGGACTTCTCGGATTAGAAGCGGCTCGCGGATTGCTCAATCTTTCTATGGACGTTTCGGTTGTTCATGTATTTGACCATTTAATGGAACGTCAATTGGATCCGACAGCAAGTAAATTGCTTCAAGCGGAATTGGAAACACAAGGCATGAAATTCTTAATGAATAAGCAAACCGAAGAAATTTTCGGAGAAGACCGGGTTCAGGGACTGCGCTTTAAAGATGGAACCGAAGTCGAAGCCGATCTGGTGGTTATGGCTGTGGGAATTCGTCCCAATGTAGCCCTTGCCAAAGAAAGCGGCATTGAAGTCAACCGTGGGATTGTGGTCAATGATTATCTGGAAACGAGTGTTTCTCATGTGTATTCCGTTGGGGAATGTGCAGAACACCGAGGCGTAGTCTATGGTTTAGTGGCTCCCCTCTATGAACAGGGTGCGGTATTGGCTAAGCGCCTATGCGGTGCAGAAACCGATCCTTATGAAGGATCTGTCCTTTCTACCAAGTTGAAGGTTTCCGGAGTCGATGTATTCTCCGCTGGGGAATTCATGGATCAGGAGGATACCCGTGCCTTCCGTTTTCAAGACGATTTCAATGGAGTCTATAAAAAAGTTCTCGTGCGTGGAAGCGCCGTTATCGGTGCTGTTCTCTTTGGGGATACGCAGGATGGCTCCCGCTTGTTCCAGATGATTCGAAATGGCGCGGATGTTTCCGAATTAAAATCGATGTTCGCTCAAGGACAAAGTCAAGGTCAGTCTGCTGCATCCTCTGCGGTTGCCGACATGGCCGATGATGAATTAGTTTGCGGCTGCAATGGGGTATCGAAAGGAACGATTGTCCAAGCCATCCGTGAACAAGGATTGGATTCCGTAGAAAAGGTAAAAGGGTGTACGGGAGCCTCCCGTTCTTGCGGAGGGTGTAAACCGCTCGTGGAAGATCTATTGAAATGTACGCTAGGCGAAGAATTCCAAGCGGTAGAGAAGGAGCCCATCTGTTCTTGTACGACATTGAGCCGGGATGAAGTGGTAGAAGAGATTAAAACCAAAGAGCTAACCACCGTCAGGGAAGTGATGCATGTGCTTGATTGGGAAAACAAGGAAGGCTGTTCGAAGTGCCGCCCAGCCCTGAATTACTACTTGGGCATGGTTTGGCCGGAAGAACATGAAGATGAAGCCGATTCTCGTTTCGTCAATGAACGATTCCATGCGAATATACAAAACGATGGGACATTCTCGGTTGTTCCCCGCATGTATGGCGGAGTCACCAACCCGGATGAACTGCGTAAAATTGCGGATGTCGCAGATAAATACCAAGCAAGGATGGTTAAAATTACGGGTGGTCAGCGAATTGACCTATTAGGCATTAAAAAAGAAGACCTTCCGAAGGCATGGGCGGATTTAGATATGCCATCCGGTTATGCATACGGAAAAACCCTACGAACCGTTAAAACATGTGTCGGTGCCGATTTCTGCCGTTTTGGCACGCAAAACTCGATTCAAATGGGCATCGATATGGAAAAGAGATTTGAACGACTGCAAACTCCACACAAAGTAAAGATGGCTGTATCCGCTTGTCCACGCAACTGCGCGGAATCAGGGATCAAGGATGTAGGCGTTGTCGGGGTAGACGGCGGATGGGAACTGTATGTCGGCGGCAATGGCGGCGTGCACCTTCGCGGTGGAGAACTATTGGTTAAGGTGAAGACAAGTGAAGAGGTTCTGGAGTGGACCGCTGCGTTCTTACAATATTATCGTGAAGATGCTAAATACCTGGAGAGAACGTCTCATTGGGTAGAACGCGTTGGGCTCGACCCTATTCGCGAAGCTTTAGCAAACAGCGAAACGCGCAAAGAATTGATAGAGCGCATCGATAAATCGCTCGCTGTGACAACGGATCCATGGAAAGAACATATCGAGAATGAGAAGTTGCGTTCCATGTTCAATAAAATTACGGTACCAGCTACCAACTAATCGAGGGAGAGATCAGGATGGAAGCGATCAAGGTAAAAGTGGCAGAAATATCGGAGTTGATTGAGAAAATCGGCAAGACAGTAGAAGTGCAAGGTCAAGAGATTGCCTTGTTTCTATTAAATGACGGAACTATACGGGCAGTGGAAAACCGCTGCCCGCACAAAGGCGGGACCTTATCCGAAGGCATCGTTTCCGGAGAGCATGTATTTTGCCCTCTCCACGACTGGAAAATTTCCTTGTGCGATGGATTGGTTCAAGCACCGGATACCGGATGCATCAAGACTTACGAAGCGAGCGTAGAAGGAAAGGACATTTACATCACGCTTTAATGATGAACACTATAGGAGTTGGATATGTATAAGGAAACGTTTGAAACGATTGGTAATCTAGCAGAAGAAAAGAAGAAGATGATCCTTCAACATCCATTCCGTTATTTATTATCATCCAGTCTTGCCGGTGCCTATGTGGGATTTGGCATCGTCCTGATTTTTATCTTAGGCGGCCAATTCTCTGCGGCCAACTCACCATTCACGACGCTGATCATGGGAATATCTTTTGCGGTTGCCTTGATTCTGGTGGTGTTTTCCGGATCTGAACTATTTACTGGAAATCATATGATCTATACGATCAGTACATTGTCGGGCAAGACAACGATAAAAGATACTCTGATAAATTGGGCATGGTGTTATGCCGGAAACGCACTTGGTGCAGCAGTATTTTGCTTATTAATCATCGGATCAGGGGTGTTTTCCAACCTTCCTATGGACCATTTGCTGTATGAATCAGCCAACAAAAAAATGCACTTGTCTACTTCCGAATTATTTTTTCGGGGAATCCTGTGCAACTGGCTGGTCTGTTTAGCGATTTGGATGGGGATAAAAACAAAAAGCGAGTCAGCAAAAATCATGCTTATTTTTTGGTGTCTATTTGCCTTTGTTTCCTCCGGCTATGAGCATAGCATCGCCAATATGACCGTACTCTCTTTGGCTTTGCTTTTGCCTCATCCCGAAACGATTTCCTGGGCAGGATTGGTTCATAATCTCGTACCAGTCACGCTTGGAAATATCGTGGGAGGCGGATTGTTTGTTGGAGCCGCCTATTGGTCAGTAGGGCAGCCGAAAACAAATCGAGTCTTCAAAGAATCAAAGGGTAAAAAATTAGCATGATAAATTAAGATGGAACAGTAAAGTAAGGGAGCTTTAGAGGGCATTTTTCTTAAGGCTCCCTTGCTTTAGCTTGTTTTTTATGCGATATTCGATCGAGTGATCGAACCATCGTTCCACTTCCTTACCTATCTCATCTGCAAAAATTTGAAGAACAGGGTTTGCTTCTTCTGTCTTATCTTCAAACCGGCGATAGACACTTTGATATTCCCATTTTTGAAGTTTAGGGTCATAGACGGCATGCATCGAATAAATATTATCTTTTTCTATATCGTTTTCCAAAACAAAACAGTAATGTACTTTGACTCGAACAATCGTATCGTTCATCTGTTCCCAAACCAATTCGCCATTTAACCATGCATGCGAAATTTCAATCATAAACATGGCTCCTTTCGTTTTATTAAGGAAATAAAAGCAGGAAATGGGATGAAAAAGATATTTTAGCGAGCGTTCTATTGGAAACGCTTACACAAAGAATAATACATTTAACTTTATTTTACAAGACTATTTCTTTAATCTGTATGACCATTCACTCTCAAGTTCTGTCGTACTACCGTATTTGCTATCTGTTAAAAAACCATGTGATAAAACCTAACAATAAATGTGTCGAAATAGTGAACCCGATATATAATCAAATTACATAAAACGATAAGGGGCGGAGAGAAATGAGAAACTTTGATCTATCCACATATACAGAAGAAGAGTTGTACTGGGCAATCTACCAAAAAGAGCAAAAAGAGCAAACCAATAAAGGGGATGCCCCTAAAGGCCGGTAAAAACCGACTTTATGGGTCAGCTGGCCCTAATTTGGAATATAATTCCACCTTACTATAAAGGACAGGTGGGAAACATCGGGCATGGGCGGTATGCTCGCTTAACAATCATAAAAAGCACTCTCAACTGAGAGTGCTTTTAATAATTATCTAAATTTAGTTAACATGTCTAAAAAACTAGTGATTTGTCCATAATGCTAGTATCAAACTAGCAGGAAATGGGTGGAGGATAATACCACCTGAAGGGTAGAAGATCCTTTACCTTGGAATCTAGTAAAGGAACAGAGATTTCGTTCAATTAACACTTGATTCCGAATGCTGTTTTTCATTATATTTGTAATAATGATAATATTTTCGCTAGGAGGGCTTAAAAATGAACAAAACTGAATTAATTGCTTATGTTGCTGAACAGGCTCAATTGACCAAGAAAGATTCCGCAAAGGCGGTGGATGCCGTTTTTGAAGCGATTGAGAACAGCTTGAAAAAAGGTGAAAAGGTTCAACTCATCGGTTTTGGAAACTTTGAAGTTCGTGAACGTGCCGCCCGTAAAGGCCGCAACCCACAAACGGGTCAAGAGATTGAGATCGCAGCATCCAAAATTCCTGCCTTCACAGCCGGGAAAAGCTTGAAGAGTTCCGTCAATGGAGAAATAACGGCATAAAGAACGGCAAAAAAGCCTTGAGAATCTATGGTTCTCAAGGCTTTTATTTTTGCATTTTTCCATTTGAAATTTTTCTTTAGTCACTTCTTGTTTGCCGTTTAATTTTTTCGATCATCCACTTCATTAGGACTGGAACAAGAATATAAAATGGAATGGAGTATATATGCTCCCAATGTTCCAACTTATAAATCTCTAGCCATACAAGGATAGGCTCTAAAACAAAAGCAAAAATCACTGCCAATAAAATATGTGTAAAAAGGAAATTCTTCCAATTGGAAAAGTATTGGTAAATTAACATATTCCGAAAGGGCGGTTTTCTTTGTTTTGGAAGGAAAATCGCCAAGAATAGCTTTAGTCGATTTTTGTAAGTATTTAACTAGCGATAGATCTATCTTTATATGGGCATATATGGTAAATTAAGTGCAAGGAGTTAAGGATGATGGAAGAAGGATTTGGGCGTTATATCTATTCAAATCTTCTTTATAACCTGGGTACTCTTTTGCTGCTACCAAAAGGGCTGTTAGGAGGAAAAGGCAAAATCAAGTTCAAGGCTGATTCGCTTCTATTGTTCATTCATAAACCAAGGCCTGATATTCTCCGGGTTCGGATGAACAGGCCTTTTGTCTTTTAGACTTCTGATGCTTTTATGATTTATCAACCTTATGGGCATTAAAAGTAAAAATGGGAACCTCCACTAAATCATTGGAAGACATAAAATGAGATTAATTAAATAAATGTTTTGAAAATTCATTGACTTTACCATTTGTAAAATGGTAATATATGTAATGTTAGATCCGATAAGAACTTAACTTATTATGATACTATTAAACTCAAAAATAGGAATCCAATAGTAAAATGTTTCTTTGCTCGAAAAGCGCGATTGCTTACGCGTAGATTACTGAACATTATATAAATTCAACCAATTATCTGGTGACCAGTTTACGAGGTTAGTAAAAGGAATCACTTCGAAGGACAAAAAAAATAATGAGGCGGAAAGGATGAAGAAAGTTATGGTGCATAATGTCAGGTTTATCGATGTAATGAAAAACGCTACCTTTCAAATCATAACACGGTATTTTATCCAGAATCGTTGTCTGAGTCCCTTTCAGTGGTTCATGCTTGAATATCTATTGGACAAGGAAACCTTATCTGCAACTCTAGAAGAAACAGTCCTAGGGAGGCGATACAGCGGTAACGCATCTCGTGTGAAGGCATTTCAATATGTAAACATGAAAGTGGAAGTTCGGTTTAATAGGCTAAGGGAAAGCTTATCTATTAGTCGATCTGGGTGGCGTTATTTAAAGAGTAGAAAACGAAATGCAAGTAGCCCCAATGTGCAATTTGATCGCGGGAAATTTGAGGGGATTCATGGAATGGGAGTACGGGGCACATTATTAGAATTTTTCAGGGGAGGATTATTTTCCATACGATCAGATTTTAGAAGTATAAAACGAGATTCGCAATTCGTAAAGAGGGACCTATTTTTTCTGTGGAATACCTATTTAAGTGAGGAGCGAGGTCCACCAAGTCCTTCTAGACTATTGGTAAGTATGAGTACGGACAAGCCATAGCTAAACCACTTCATTCTGACTTTGCATGAGCTGCTACATCACTGAAATACCTTTGCGTGATTGTTGCCTACCCCCTAAATCTAACTCAATAAAATTGAAATGTAAGGAGGAAGAATACAGGTAAACTATAACTAAAGTTCGTATTAAATATGAGCGACTATTTTGACCTATTGACCAAAAAATTTTTGTATCTTGTTCTACTCTACTTTTTACTAATGATTAAGGCCTGATCCCTTCCCCGCTGGGATGAAGATCAGGCTTTTTTTTGATTTTCGGGCTTCCGCCATCTGTTCATCTACTTGCCCGTCGACTGAGGAGTTCCTCAATTCTTACGCTGATGGAAACAAGGCTTTCAAGTCCCGCTTGAATTCTGGAGAAATTTTGACCTGTGGACGAATGGCCTGGAGCATAGCTTCCGCTTCGTCAATTGTGTCTGCTTTTTTTAGAGCGAGTAATACACCTGCTGCCACGCTTCCAGCGCGGCCTCCGCCGCCTTTTCAATGGAGGGCGGCTTTTTCACCTTTGTGGTAAGCCTCGACTAGCTGGTCTATGGCTTCCTTCAAAGGTTGAGCTTGGTTTGTTTTTGCGCTGTCCAGCGGGACATTGACCCATTGAGCGTTCTCTGGAGCTGAACTTTGTTTCGCTTCGGCCCTCACGTCTACGATGAGAGTCGCTTTCTCATTGGTGATCACCGAAGGTACGTCAGCTTCCCCACAAATAAAGATACCTTCTAGAAAAGATTGGTATGCCGCCAAAATCGTCCCTCCCTTTATATGATAGCTTGTATCTATCATAACTGGAATGGGAAGGAAAAGCCAGTTGCAAGGATGATGGGTTTACTCTAAAATGCTTCAATGAAGCATTTTTAGTTTGGTACGCTAGACGGAGGTCATGCAAAACTATACTATACTATGCTATATTAATCGTGGAGGTGGTGAAAAAATGACAATAAAAAAGAGACTGCTAGCCCTTATGCTCACGGCTTTTGTTATGTTCAGCTCTGCGGCTTCAGCTGACGTTGCCGTCGGAGACCGCGTGATTACACTCGGAGCAGACCTCAACGCCAGCCAAAAAACTCAGATCCTGAACGAACTTCAGCAGAACAGCGAAGACATGATGGTTACTGTAACGCACCAGGACGAGGTGAAATACCTGAAAGGGCTGGTTCCGGCTTCCGTGATTGGAACGCGAGCCATTTCTTCTGTCCTCATCACCTTTGGAAACCAGGGAGACGGCTTAACCGTAGAAACCAACAATATTACTTGGGTAAGCCAGGATATGTATCGAAACAGCCTTCTCACAGCAGGGATTAAAGATGCTGATGTGGTCATTACAGCTCCGTTCCCTGTGTCTGGAACAGCGGCCCTTGTAGGGATTACCAAGGCTTTCGAAACGGCAACGGGAGAGAGTCTCTCCGAAGAAAATAAACAAGTAGCCAATGAAGAAATGGTCAAGACAGCTACTCTAGCGGACCAAATCGGGGACAAAGAAAAAGCAGTCCAATTCATCTCGGCACTGAAAGAAGAAGTTCAAGCTAAAAACCCTGCGAGCGACGCCGATTACGCAGCTATCGTTACGTTGGTCGCGGAACAGATGGGGATCCAGTTAACGGATGAACAGATCGCTTCTCTCACGGAACTATTAAAAAAGATAAAGGATCTAAATATAGATTGGCAGGGAGTAGCTGATCAAATCAGCGATATTGCGGAAAAAGCCAATGTTTGGATAGAGAATAATCCAGAAAAAGTAGAAGCGGGAAAAACCTTCTTGTCATCGGTTTGGAACGCATTAATCGAATTTCTAACGAAGATATTCTCTTAAAAGAGTGCCTGTCATCACCCGAATTTTGCCGATGATGGTCAGAATCAAATTTTGAATAGACTGGAACAATTTCTGGCCATTAAAGCCCACCTTGAAAATAATTTCGAAGTGGGCTTTTCTTTAACTAATGAATCTGCTCATTATCTATTATTTCAACTTCACCATTATCAATTGCATTTGTAATTGATTCATAGCTAACCCCAGCTAGTGCGATCAATTCTTCTAGTGTGTATTTTGTTGATTCAATCTGAGGGTTTTTATTCATTATTCATACTTCCTTTACATTGAGTATTCATTCAATAAATTATTTTTACCAAATGTATCCCCCTCTAACCCGTAGGCGATGAATCTGCTTTTTTGTCTTGCTGAAAGTAGGTATCGGCCAATACATCTGCTAACGCAGCAGCGGTATTATAACATTCCTCCAGGGTATTATCGATTCCTCCGATTTCAACTAATACACTATTTGGAGAAAGCGACTGATTGTATTCCCCGTTTCCTTCCGCTGTTCCTTTATAGTCAATTCCCCGTGATAGATCCGGAAACTCCTGTTCTAGATGAGAGTGAATTTTCTGAGCGAACTCATCATTTTTCTCCCAGTTTTGATGGCCTTTTCCAACCACAAAGGAGATGCGTGCGTAGGATTTACCATCAATATTGGTTGTTGTCATCTCTTTAGGAAAAGAATCTCGGTGGATATCCAAAAAGTAATGGATATTCTGTTCTTTAGTGGCTTCTTTTAGCATTTTAAGGGATTGGGCATAAGAAAATGCGTAGGGCAGACCATTCTCTTTCAGTAATTTTTGGTGGTCCGTAGGATCAAATTTTGCCTTAATTCCCCTTTTCTGAAGCTCCTCGGATAACTTTTTACTAACTAATGAAATATTCTTTTTGTCATCGGTCACGTCCGGGTTGTCTGAGACGTGAGTCCACGATTCCGTATTATGGGTATTGTAGATTAATACCACTTGCTCATGCTGTTCCTCTATCTTTGAATTCTTTTCTGTCGGCGTTTCGGGAGAATTTTCGACCATAGATGGAGCGGGAGACTCGATGGAAACAGCATGTTGATTAGGTTGATTAGGTTGATCTACTGCTGTCTTTTCGTTAAAAGCCCTTAAACCAGGCAGCTCTCGGCTGACCACCGAGGCAAGATCGGATGGCTCTAGATTTGTTAAGGTCTCAAATAAATATAAGGATATGGGTTTTGGGGGATCTTCTGATTCATGGGTTAGAATCCCAAGATAGGGAATCGCCATTTCGAAAGATTCCATCATGATCCTTTCGGGAACATAAAAAAAAGTTTGCTTTAATGTTCGTGAAGTGCTGATCGTATACTGATAGTGAAATAACCACCCCAAAAAAACAATCAGCAATATGCCGCAAATAGAAAAAAGGATAAAAAGGTTCGGTTCACTTGGTTTAGAATGTTTGTCCATCATTGTTCCTTTGGCTAATGCATATTTTAATTTGATTTTATTTTACGCCTACCCTAAAAATACTGATCAATAAATCCCATTTATCATCCTGGGTATTACGTATGTATAATCCTCAATAAAGAAAAGCGGGGTGAACCATACGGGTTAGTTAAATGGAAACCAGGGAATGGCTAACCAATCTAGAAAAAAGATGACCCAATGATTAATAGTGGTTCAGTCATAGTTTATTTTTGTGTGAAGAAAGTCCTGTAAAAATGAACCAATGGTAATGATTTTGTTCGATTTCCTTTTTGAAGCCTTTCAAGATATTGACAAGATGATACATATAGATGTAAATTACACCTATATGCTTAATTGTGAAAATAGTCCAACAATGATATTAACGATAAAAAACAAGTTGTACATCAACGCTGTCGTTTAAAACATGAAAACACCCAGAATTTAATCATATGTATACGGATGTAGGAAGAATGAGTGGGGTGATAAACGTTGAAAGAAATCAATTTGGTCATACAATGTGAGTTCTGTGAAGATGGAATTTACGCGGATATATTAGAGGCATACAGAAACATATTGTATGTAGTTAAATGTAATCATTGCGGGAAAGTATATGAAATTAAACCAAGCCATTACCAACCCAGACCAATAGCGAAAGATGAAGCAAAGTTATGGACGCCGAGATAAAAAATATATAGGATATATTTTGTCAATTTCTCGAGTATGCCAAAGGTGTGTCCTGCTGATGTTATTCCTCTCAGAAAAACTTATTCTACTCAATAAGGTAGGAGGATGCGAGATGAATAAGAAAATATGTTTTTGCAACAATTGTTCACATGATAAATATATTCTTGTAGAAAAGAAAAAGATTTACGTTGATAATAAAGGTCGGATAATTCTTCAATACAGGCAATGCTTAAATTGTTGTAAAAGGTATAAAGTTGCTTATGATGGAATTAAAGAATTTTATTTTTAATAAAGATCGTTGTGCTTGAATGAATGATTGATGAAAGCAAAAGGGATAACCAGATTTTTATGGTGTACCTCTTCTAGTATCGTACTCTTTTTTGAGCAGATCATCTTCATCATATCCATTTGTGTTAGACTATAAGAAATTGAGGTGATGATATCAATGGAGGATCTTTTAAAACAAATACTTTTGAAGCTAGACTCAATGGAAAAGCAGACAAGAGAAGGATTTGAAGAGGTAAATCAGCGCTTTGATAAAGTGGATACTCGTTTAGTTGGTATTGAACAATCCGTAAACAGCATTCAACATGCACAACCCAAAGATATTGAAGCTATGCTTGGTATTTTGAATATGAAGCTGGATATGCTCACTCACCATAAGAAAATTAAGATTAAAAAGAAAAATTCCTAACTGTTAAGGGCTTTTTGTTTTTAATCGACAGTCTGGTATTGCCGGTTATTTTGATCGGTAGATGCTGGAATTGTGAATGGAAGAAGCTATTTAAAAAATGTTTATAGAGATCAAACTGGCTATCCATTAGTGGAACTATGGTTGATCAATGGAATGGGGCACGCCTGGTCAGGTGGCAGCTCTGCTGGATCGTATGAGGATATACTAGGCATACCACCTAGATTAATTGACCAGTGGCGATTGTGCCGAAAAAGGGTGAGGGTGTTTACTAGTTATTGATAGCCGGCTGCTAGGTCAGCCTATTTTTTGCCTAACGAGAGGGAGCATAGCAGAATAGGATGAAAATGAATGGTGGTGTGGGCTAACCGATCTCGCTTGAAAAGAATTTTAGATATTATGGATTTACTTTTATTCAGAATTCTTATTAATCCCATCTAATGCGGCTTACATAAATAGGAATGCCTAGAAATTTGTAAGTTCTGATAATAAAGCGCTTACCGCGTGAAAAATCCTGTTCTCTAGAAGTTTCAATTCTAAACCATTTGCCATTCTTCATATTAGCACCTTCTTAAATAAAGTTTTAGTGGATGTAATTTACATTATATGTTGGAAGTGCAAGGAGTAGAAGATAAAAAATCTCGACAATTATTTTAATGGCAGTCTATCTTTGTCGAATATGAGCGATCTTGCAAAAACATCCACTTTCTTTATGCCTGAGAAACACTGATCTTAATTAAAAATGTGTGTCCTCCCAGGAATTTAGCCGTTCCTATTAATCTATAAATTTCATTGTATATTAATAGATTAATAGACAAGGGAGTGAATAACGGATGTCCAAAAAATACTCAACGGGTCCGATGCTCAGCGTATTTCCGAAAGATGGAAACAATAACCTTGTCTCTGCTCAAAGGGTATTGCACTCCGAATTAAAGAGAGTCTAGTTTCATGCCTCAAACCTTGTATAACTGCCTGGAAAAGGGCAGTTATTTTTTCGGCGGTTGTGATGATATCATAGAAGCCGCTATCTGGATTATTGTTAATTGACTTTTATGGGGTTTATTCGGACAAGTAATGGATAAAATTAATTTGAGAATGCCTGAATATCATTAAGGTGGATGATCAATATAATGGAATGGGTAATAAACTGGACTTTTCTGATCCTATCCCTAGGGATCCTTTTCTATTGGATACGTAATCCACCATTTAAAGATTGGCCGCTCGTCTTTTTTTCAACCGGTTATGTTTCCATCATACTTGCTGTTGTTTTAGTTGAAAAAGGATGGTTTTCTTTTCCTGTTCGGTTTTTTTCTGAGCATTTTCAGAGCAGTATCTTGTATGAGTATATGATTCTCCCGGTCATTTCTGTTTTTTATAACAGCACCACGTATGTTTCAAAGACGAAAGGAATTATCGTGCAGGCCATTCTATACAGCATTCCATTGACTGTATTGGAATATCTGATGGAGAGACATTCTGATCTCATTGAGTATCATAAATGGACATTGGTTCATACCTTTATAACGCTTATCCTTTTATTTATAAGTATCAGATATCTAATAGCTTTTTTGCGAAACTTGACTGATCACAAGTGAACTTAGGCTTAAAGCCTAATCTCATCTTTATTAGATGAAGTCTAGGCTTTTTTGCTATTATAGGGTTTTTGGAAATTATATAAACCATAACAATACCTTCATCAATTTTCGACAAACAAGGTATTTGGTTTCATGTAACTTACTCGGATACGTGGAGTATCCGTTTTTTTTATTTAATAAAATAATCTAAAAATTTCAAATTGACATTTAGTAATAATTGCAATATTATCTATGTATAGCAGTTGTATACAACCTGCATTCACGAGTCGAATGAGAAGAGGTGATAGGAATAGTTAACGAACCCAGGAAGAAAAAGCTGTTACATTTCCTTACTAAAATCGAACGCTGCAACAAAGACCATGATAAAAATAATTCATAGAAAACTTTTTCTTTTTTATACCACTTGTATACAACCTGTATCAAAACAAAGCGCAACCAGTATTCTAGAAAGGAGGAGAAACCATGGTTACAAAAAAAGCATTGCTAAAAGATGTGGCCTACGAAAAAATCAAACAAAAAATCTTGAGAGGAAGAGAGGATTACACGTCGGAAAATACATTAGTAGAAGAACTCGAAATGAGTAGAACACCGATCCGTGAAGCCTTACAGCGTCTGCAATATGAAGGCTTCATCAAAATTATCTCTAACCAGGGCGTGGTTATTCCAGAACTCTCTGTGAAAGAAACCAATGATTTGTTTGATATGAGAATAGCGATCGAAACCTTTTCTCTTAAACAAGCGGTGGATATCACCACCAAGGAAGATTTTGAAGCGATGTATCGCTTGATTGAAGAACAGAAGGATGCTGCTCAACACAACGATGTTTTTCAATTTATAGAGAAAGATGCAGAATTTCATCTTTACCTGTTGGATATCGTGGGGAATCACTTATTTATTCAGAGTTTCAATAATATTAAAGATCGTCTCCATCGCACAAGCCGAAACCTCAAAACGAATACAGAAAGATTGCTGCTGCTTGCAGAAGAGCATGTTAGAATCATCGAGTTCATTAAAAACAAGGACATCGATCGTGCAGTCGTCGAAATGGAAAACCATCTGAATGGCGGAAAACTAAATATTTATGGAGGGATCTAATGATGAACCAACGTACAAACTTTTTAAAGGAAATGAGCTGGACGACCTTTGCGGAGCGGAAAAAGGAAACGAATCTTGTGATTATCCCTTCCGGAGCCTTTGAAGTGTACGGGCCTCACCTGCCTTTAGGTACGGATACCCTAGTTGCTGTGAAAATTGCCGAGCTGGTAGCCCATCGTGTCCCGTCTATCATCGGACCGACACTTGAAGTGGGGGATTCATCGGTATTGGATGTATTTCCGGGTACGATCACGATTAAACCGGATAGCTTCAAACAGTATATGCAAGATGCGGTGACGAGCTTGAAGAAGTGGGGTTTCAGAGATTTCTTGTTTGTGAATACCCATTTGGGAAATGTTCCGATCATCAATGAAATAGCCCACGAGCTTCATCGCACGAAAGAATATCGCTGTGCCCAAATTGACTACTGGCGCTTCATTAAATCGATAGACGAGGGGATTATCGAGACAGGGGATTTAGCGCATGCGCATGCCAGCGAGGCAGGCACATCGGTGATGCTTCATTTATATCCTGAATTGGTGGAAGTGGAGAAATGGGTAAACGATCCGCCTACATATGATTCTAGCTTTTCTGACATTATTCAATACAGAGACTATGACTTCTATACGAAATCGGGGACGATCGGGGATGCGACAAAAGGAACTCGAGAGAAAGGAGAAGCTTTAGTTCAACGTTCCGTAGACCGTATTGTCCAATTTTTAAATGAAAGTTGGAACCATCATGAAAAAAATTGAGAAGTTACTAGAAATCATTACGGTTACGCTGATGGCTCTTCTGGTGATTGTGGTAAGTGCCCAAGTTATTTCCCGCATGTTCAATAGCCCCTTTATGTGGACAGAAGAGTTCTCCCGTTTTGCCCTTGTGTATCTTACCTTTTTGGGTGCAGCATTGGCCTATTATAAAGGAGAGGGTTTGCGGATTACGATGTTCATCGATCGATTTCCGCCTGCCGTGCGTAAGGCGAATGACGCGGTCATGCTGGTTATGAGTGTCATTTTATCCGTATGCTTAGTCATCTTTAGCTTTGATCTGGCAAAAGAACTTTGGGGTACCCCTTCTACGGCTCTGCAATGGGATCGAGGGATTGTAGTTTTGGTCATCCCGGTCGGGTTTGCTCTGATTTTCCTGAAGTTAATCAGAGATGTGAAAAAGACCATACTGACGAGGTAAGGGGGGATTCAAGTTGCTGTATCTTTTGTTTTTCTCGATGTTTGCCCTCATCATGCTAGGGATGGATATTGCCTTTGTTTTGATGGTGAGCACGGTCATCGTGATCGGGGTGAGTCATTTGGGAGACTCCCTGATCCCGGTCGCGGTTGTGCCCCAGTATTTATTCGGGGGAGTCAATTCCTTCAGCTTCACGGCGATTCCCCTCTTCATTCTCGCCGGTGAAATCATGAACTATGGCGGAATTACGGACAGGCTGGTTCAGTTTTCCCAACGCATGGTTGGACATATTCGAGGCGGGGTGGCCCAAACGGGTGTAGCGCTGAACGTATTTATGTCTGGCGTATCGGGATCGGCGGTAGCGGATTGTGCGGCTACAGGTTCCGTACTGATTCCGGCGATGAAGAAAGATGGGTACAGTGCAGAAAAAAGTGCCGCGGTCATTGCCAGCGCTTCGACCATTGGTCCGGTGTTTCCTCCTAGTATTCCGATGATCATTATTGGATCGCTCGCTGGCATTTCCGTAGGGAAGCTATTTTTAGCCGGGATGATTCCAGGGCTGATGATGGGAATCGCGTTGATGATCTATATCTATTTTTACGCGAAAAGAAAAAACATGCCCAAGAGGGAAAGGGCCACGCTGAAGGAGCAATGGAAAGCGACCAAAAGTGCCGCGCTGGCGCTTGGGATGCCTGTTCTGATTATTTGGAGTATTATGTCCGGGATTGTCAGTCCGACGGAGTCGGCAGTGCTGGGCGTACTCTATGCCTTAATCATCACGATGTTCATTTACAAAACGGTCAATATCAAATCCCTCTATCAAGTGCTGCTTCAGTCTGTGATATCCACGGGTTCCATTATGATTGCCGTTGCGGGAGGAGTGCTCTATGGCTGGCTTGCAACCTACCTGGGGATCGGGGATACCATTCAAGAATTTCTGTATTCGATCAGTGACAACAAGTATGTTCTTCTCTTAGTCATCAACATCATCTTGCTCGTACTGGGTATGGTTCTGGAGGCCATTCCGATTATCCTGCTCATGGTTCCTATATTGTATCCCATGCTGACTCAAATGGGAGTGGACCCCATCCACTTTTCCGTCATCATCGTGGTGAATCTGATGATTGGATTAGTAACTCCGCCGATTGGATTACATTTATTTATTACTTCTTCTATTGCAAAAGTGCCGATGTCTGGAGTCATGAAAGCCTCTTTACCCTTTATGGGTGTGCTGATTATCGTCTTGCTATTAGTAACCTTTATTCCTCAAATCTCTCTATTTTTGCCTAATCTATTTAATTAATAATTATGGGGGTTATGATGATGAAAAAAAGATTCCTATCTAGCATTCTCGCTTTGTCTCTACTTGGTTTAACCGCATGCGGTCAAAGCCAGACCTCTTCGGATGTGAAAGAACAGCCAACGGGAAGCGCGGAAAAAGTCATCAATTTGAAGTCTGCAGATACGGTGGCAGCCACAAGCCCCTATACCGTGGGGATGAATGAATTCTCGGAGCTATTGGCCAAAGAAACGAATGGCAAAATCCAGCTGAAGCACTTTCCTGCGGGACAGCTAGGGAATGATATCGAAGTGGCTGAAGGCGTGAAGATGGGGAGCATTGATTTGGCGATGATCGGAAACGTCCAAACCAAGGCAACGGATGCTTTTTACCTGCCCTTCTTGTTCGAGGACAGTGAGCACTGGCATGCGGTGCTAGATGGTGAAATCGGAGAAAAAATCAAGCAAAAGATCGAAGAGCAATCAGGCTTAAAGCTCATAGGGTATGTATACTTTGCACCCCGAATTATGACCACAAAAGGAAAAGAAATCAAAACGCCTGAAGACCTAAAGGGCCTAAAGATTCGCGTTCCTGAAATCCCCCTCATGGTGGATACTTGGAAAGCTCTTGGGGCAACGCCTACTCCGATTGTGTTTGGCGAGCTGTTTTCCGCCTTGCAGACCGGTATTGTAGATGCACAGGAAAACCCGTATGAGATTGCGGTGAATAACAGCTTTTTCGAGGTTCAAGATACGATTATTGAAACAAATCATAGCATTCCCGTCCGCTTCTTGGTCATGAACAAGAAAAAATATGAATCTCTCACTCCGGAAGAACAAGGAATTCTGCAAAAGAACTGGGATGCGACAGCATTGAAAATTGAGTCTCTCTATAAGGAAAACGAAGCCGAATATATCCAAACTCTAAAAGATAAAGGGATGAAATTTGTACAGCCGGATGTTAATGCCTTTAGAGAAGCAACCAAGGATGTATGGAAGAAATATGCTCCAGAAGCTTGGGGTGAAGGCGTGTACGAGGAAATCGAAGCTTTGAGAAAAAATAAATAATCGAATGGAGGATGAGACGATGTTTACGATCAATCCAAGAGTACAAGGTGTTACACCCGCCCTTTTAGACTTATATGAAAAAGTTTGCCCTTCTACCATTGGCCATATGACCGATTTTGGGTTCCTGAAAGGGCTGCAGCCCTTATCCCGTCCGATTCGTTTTGCCGGGAACGCGGTAACGGTCCGCATTCCGCATATGGACTCTACAGCCGTGCACCGGGCTCTCGATTTCGTCGAGCCAGGGGATGTCATCGTGGTCGATATGTCTGGAGACACCGAGCGTTCCTGCTGGGGAGGAATGGTTTCTTATGCAGCGAAGGCCAAGAAAGTGGCCGGCGTGGTGATTGGCGGCTGCATTAATGATGTTCCGGAAATTCTGGAGCTGGGCTTGCCGGTCTTTTCCCTAGGGGTAAGTCCCATTACGACGCGATTATTGGGAATTGAAGGCGAGATCAATACCGCGATTAGTGTTTGCGGGGTCAGTGTTCATCCCGGGGATCTCGTGGTGGCCGATGATGATGGAGTGTTTGTGATCAACCCTAAGCAAGCTGAAGAATTTGGCAGGATTGCCCTTCAAAAGCAGCATGCGGAAATCGAGATGAAGCAAAAAATCGATCGAGGAATCTCGCTTTCTGCGATAAGCGGCGCACTCGAGTTGACGAAATAAACCAATCTATATTAAGGAAGGTGTATACCAATGAAGGTAGCGATTGCACAGCTAACATCCAGTTTAGACAAAACATCCAATTTGCAGAAAGCGGTGGAGTATATTTCTCGGGCCAAGGGCTTGGGAGCAGACTTTGTCATTTTGCCGGAAATCTATATGGCTGCAACCACTCCAGGCTGCGGCGTGCTTCCCTCCGAGGTGGCAGAGCCATTAGATGGCCCTTTTGTCACCGGTTTGGCGGAAGCCGCTCGCGAAAATCAAATCTATGTGATTTGCGGCATGTTTGAATCCACTGTGAGAGAAGATAATCGAGCCTATAATACAACGGTATTTCTAAACCGTTCGGGGGAGCTGATTCAGTCCTACCGCAAGACGCATCTCTATGATGCCTTCTCTTATCAGGAATCGAAAACCGTAGCACCGGGTGAAAATCCCTACGAAGTCGTCGAAACCGAATTTGGAAAAATCGGGTTGATGGTTTGCTATGAAGTCAGATTTCCGGAGATTGCCAGGCAGTTTGCCCTTCAGGGAGCAGATATCCTGTTTATGCCTTCCGGTTGGGTAGCTGGGCCGATGAAAGAAGATCATTGGGAAACTTTGATCCGGGCCCGTGCGATTGAAAACACCATGTTCATCTGCGCGGCGGATCTGGTAGGCAGCATTTTCTCGGGTCAAAGCCTGATTGTCGATCCGATGGGCGTGGTCGTATCCCGAGCGGGAGAAGAAGAGTCGTTGATTATTGCCGATCTGGATCTGAGCCGCGTTCAGCGAGTGCGCCAAAAGCTGCCCAGCGTAGGCCATCGAAGAACTGAATTTTATACGCTAAGATAGCATATTCATTAGGAGAAGGCTGCTATTTCGGGTGACAGATCTACCTGGAATAGCCCTTTTTCATATTTGAGTTGAGATTTGGAGGGAAATCGTGAAAGGTCACTGGATCACGAGCATGGGGTTAGACCTGGGAACGAGTACCACGAAGATGATTATCAGCCGTCTTCGATTAGTGAATACAGGAGGGCCATCGGCTCTTCCTCGCGTAGAAATTGCCGAGCGTCAGCTTGTTTATGCCAGTCCGATCTATACGACTCCGTTAAAGAACCATGAGGAAATTGAAATGGAGGCGATCAGTGAGCTGCTCCGGCAGGAGTATCAAAAAGCAAAGGTCAGTTTAGCGGATATCCAGACAGGCGCTGTCATTATTACAGGAGAAACAGCTACGAAGAAAAATGCCGAGGTTGTCGTCCATTCCCTGGCCCATCGGGCGGGAGATTTCGTCGTTGCGACAGCAGGAGCAGATTTGGAAGCCATTTTGGCCGGGAAGGGGTCGGGAGCCGAGCGTCGATCGCTGGAAAATCAAGCAGCCATCGCTAATATCGATATTGGGGGAGGAACCGCCAATACGGTCTTTTTTGAAAATGGGGAAACGGTCGGCACCCTGACCTTTCATGTGGGTGGGCGGCTGATTCGGCTGGATGCGAAGGGAACGCTCCATTATGTGTCGGATGCCTTGAAGCCCTGGCTTACAGCCAATGGATATACGTTGACTCCTGGCGAATCTATCGATTTGCAACACCTTATGGAAATGACCCGCCGTTTATGTGAAAGCATGGTCTCTTACCTATTGAAACGAAACGACGACAATGACGCAGAGCTTCTTATTCTAGGGAACAGCAAGGATATGCGCCGTGATTTTCAAGAGTTAGTGATATCGGGAGGGATCGGCAGTCTTTTGGATCAGGAGCTTCCCCAATCGATGGAGGAGGTGGCCGTATATGGAGATTTTGGTCCCTTATTGGCACCGATTCTTCGTGAAGTATGTCTTGGGATTGGGGTCAAGGTGGTCCAAGCCAAGGATGCGGGGCGAGCGACGGTCTTGGGAGCGGGGATGCAGAGCACAGAAATGAGCGGATCGACGATTTACGCCAACCCATTGCTTTTGCCGCTTCGCAATGTACCTGTGCTCCAAGTGGATCTGGATGCAGAACAAGGCCTCGCGAAGGCTATCAATATCGGAATCACCCGTTTTCAGGATCTTCAAGACGCTCCCTTTGCTTTAGCCTTAATGGGACCTCCCGTTCACTCCTATGCGGACCTGACAAGCCTAGCAGACCAAATCGCTTCCTTATTGCGAACAAAACTGAGCCACAAAAGCTGTATGGTGATCCTCTGTGAGCATGACATGGCGAAAGCTTTGGGTCAGTCGATTTTCTTACGCTGTCGCCAGGGGCCACCTGTGATTTGCATCGATCAGGTTCAAGTCAGGCATGGAGACTATGTCGATATCGGAAAGCCGGTTGCAGGAGAGGCGATCCCCATTACGGTCAAAACCCTCGTTTTTTCGGAAGGGAATCAAGGAGGAGGAGTTCATGAAAAAAACAACCTTGTTCGGTAAAACCTATCAGTTTGGTGATATGAAAGAAATATTTGCGAAGGCCAATGAGCACCGCTCCGGTGACCAATTAGCCGGAATCGGGGCAGCAGACCGGAAAGAACGGATGGCAGCTAAACAGGTGCTGGCGGACTTAACGTTAGGAGAGATTCGCCATCATTCTCTTCTTCCGGCAGATCAGGATCAGGTTTCTTTCGTCATCGAAGAAAGTGTAGAGGAAGAGATTTACTCAGGCATTCAACGATGGACGGTTGCCGAGCTGCGGGAATATCTCTTAAGCGATCAGGCGGATGGAACGGCCATCGCTTCGTTGAGCCGAGGTTTGACGAGTGAAATGATCGCCGCCGTAACCAAGCTGATGTCGAATCTGGACCTCATTCAAGCCGCTGCCAAAGTTGACGTGATCACTCGCTGCAATACGGAAATCGGGCAAAAGGGTGTGCTGGCCAGCCGGGCTCAACCGAATCATCCGACGGACCATCTAAGAGGCATGCGGGCCTCCCTTTATGAAGCGTTAAGCTATGGGATAGGGGATGCTGTCATTGGGATCAATCCGGTCATTGATACGACGGAAAATATCGCCTCTCTCTTGAGGGAGTCCAAGGATGTGATCGAAAAATGGAACATTCCTACGCAAAATTGTGTGCTTTCTCATGTGACGACCCAGATGAGAGCGATCAAGCAAGGTGCACCGGTGGATTTGATCTTCCAAAGCTTAGCGGGGACGGAACAGGGAAATAAAGCTTTCGGCATTTCCATTCCCTTGCTTGATGAAGCTCATCAGCAGATTCAGGAGGAAGGAACGGCGAAGGGACCGAATCGCTGGTATTTCGAAACCGGTCAGGGATCGGAATTATCGTCGGAAACCCATCATGGCATCGATCAGGTCACGCTGGAAGCTCGATGCTATGGGTTGGCCAAGCGCTATCAGCCCTTTTTGGTCAATACCGTGGTAGGTTTTATCGGTCCAGAATATCTATTTGACAGCAAACAGGTGATTCGGGCAGGCTTGGAGGATCATTTTATGGGAAAAATGCACGGTCTTCCAATGGGCGTTGATGTCTGCTATACGAACCATATGGAAGCCGATCAGAATGATATGGAGAACCTCGGGTCACTGCTTGCTATGGCCGGCGTCAATTTTCTGATTGGCGTGCCGTTAGCGGATGATTGCATGCTGAATTACCAATCCTTGAGCTACCATGATATCGCGACGCTGCGCCAGCTCACGGGCATGAGGCCTGCGCCTGCTTTTGAGAAATGGCTGGAGAGCATAGGCGTGATGGAAAAAGGCTGCCTAACCCAACTGGCCGGGGATCCTCGAATCTTTCTAAAAGAATAAGGAGGCGGGAACAATGGAAAAGGAGAAAGAATGGGACTTTCTGCGGCGTTCTACCCCCGCGCGAATCGGGGTGGGAAGAACCGGAACAAGACCCCTTACACAAACGCTTTTGCAGTTTCGAGCGGATCATGCGGCAGCGGTTGACGCTGTGTATGGGGAAGTATCCTTATCATTACTAGAAAAGCATGGATTATTTACGATCGAAACGGAGTACAAAACCAAGTCCAATTATTTAAACCGACCGGATGATGGGAGGCGCTTCTCGGCAGAAGCCCTAGCTCATTTATCGAGTGTATGCGTGAAGAAACCGCAGGTACAAGTTGTGGTTTCGGATGGACTAAGTGCCAGCGCCGTGGAGGAAAATCTCTCGGATATTTATCCGGCACTCATGGATTCTTTAACCGTTTATGGTTTAACCGTGGGTACTCCATTTTTCGTAAAAGGGGGCCGTGTCGGTTGCATGGATCCCATAGGGGACTGCTTGGAGCCGGAAGTGCTGGTCTTGCTCATTGGGGAACGGCCAGGTTTAGTCACACCCTCCTCCCTCAGTGCTTATATGTGCTATCGTCCAAGAGCAGGCAGAAAAGATGCCGAGCGAACCGTCATCTCCAATATCCATCGGAAAGGGACGCCTGCTATCGAAGCCGGCGCCTATATCGGAACCCTCGCAATGAAGATGATCGAGCAGCAAGTAAGTGGGGTGGGGTTGGTATTATAGAGTGCCTGTCACCCCTCGGTTTTTGTCGAAGAAGTAGACGGATTCCTCATTCGTCTGCTTTTTTTACTTTAAGCTTATGTAAACTTTATGTTAATGGCACCAAAATCAATCCTTGTCCATGTTATGATGCAGATATAACAAAATTTTAGAAATTTGAGAAGGAATGTCAAAACCGAATGGGGGGTATTATGAATCAAAATATAGTTCAAAAGGTCATAGAATCCATTCATGAAATGCCAGAAGATAAAGCGAAACGATTATTATGTGATGTTCTTTTAGCAGTAGATGTTACAGATAAACATAAGGCTTATAAGGAAGCGAATAAGTTATTACGCGATATTATAGCGAAGATTATTACTGAATAGAGCATTAAGATTGCATTTTAAAAGCCATTTGGTTGTTCCTTTTAGAGAGAATGGAGTTGTTGTATAAAATGATCATAAATAAAATCCATCATGTAGCCATCATTTGCTCCGATTATGAAACATCTAAGCATTTTTATGTGCATATTCTGGGCTGTAAAGTGATCCAGGAAACCTACCGAAAAGAACGGGACTCCTATAAGCTGGACATGTTAGCGGGGGAGAGCCAGATTGAATTATTTTCCTTTCCCCATCCTCCTGAAAGGCCGAGTTACCCTGAGGCTAGGGGGTTGCGGCATTTGGCTTTTCAAGTGGATAACGTGGAAGAAGCAGTGGAATATCTTCAATCCGAGGGGGTAAATGTGGAACCTATCCGTACGGATGATTTGACAGGGAAAAGATTTACTTTCTTTGCTGATCCGGATCAATTACCCATTGAGTTGTATGAGAAGTAGTCCCACTTTAGGGGGATAGATTGACGCGGTTAACCTTTTTTATGGAAAACGAAAAAAGTTTAATTGTAAGTCTCTTTTGGGGAATTACCCTCAGCATCCCTTTGTGGATATCTACTATTGGATGGATGCAATTATTAATTCGCGTTTTTCGCATCATCAGTCGCACAAAATTGGCTTACTAAACCCTAACCATTTGTTTAGGGTTTTTATTTTGTATAGGAACTAGGGTCCAGCCTGGGTCCTTATTACCGTTTTTTTACAAATAGTGCAACTCTCTTTCCCTTCCCCTCGTCAAACTAATAAGAAGACGATCCTAATATATGGGAGGAAAGAAACATGAAAAGGTCAGCAGCAATTATGAGGTATATTTGCATGTTGATGGTCGCAGCACTAGTCGCGGCAGGAACGACAATGCTTGAGCCGATTCCGGTCGGGGCCGATCATGAGCCGGTTTCTGGGATTGCGTTGAACAAAACGAGTTTGACGTTGACTGCTGGTGGAGATCCCTATACCTTGACGGCCACTGTTTCTCCTTCGCATGCCAATCAGGAGGTCCGGTGGACTTCCAGTGATTCCGCTATAGCTAAAGTGGATGACCAAGGAAAAGTTACGCCAATCGCGGCGGGAACCGTCACGATCATCGCCTCGTCCGTGGATGGGGGCAAAACGGCCGTATGTACGGTAAAGGTGAATCCGATACCGAAAAGCGTAACAGGGATTACTTTGGATCAAACCCAAGTGACCTTGACATTGGGGCGGGAAACCATTACGCTGCAGGCGCGGATTCAACCGAGTGATGCGACGAATAAAGCTGTCAACTGGATGAGTACGGATGCCAATGTTGCGAAAGTCGACAAGTCAGGCAAGGTTACCCCGGTCGGAGTGGGAACCGCTACCATTATTGCAACGACAGAAGATGGCGGCTTTACAGCCACCTCTCAAGTCAAGGTGATCGGGGTTCCTGTAACCGGCATTACCTTGGATAAAACGAAGCTAACCTTATATGAAGATGGGGATACTGCCACCCTGAAGGCCACGATTACACCGTCGGATGCGAGCCAGAAGGAGATTGTTTGGAGCTCCAGCAAACCCTCGGTGGCTACGGTCAGTTCCTCAGGCGTGGTCAGGCCTCACGATGCGGGAACCGCAGTGATTACGGCCACAACCGTTGACGGCAGCAAAAAGGCGACCAGTACGGTTACGGTAATTCAACAGTTTAAAGATATTATTGTGGATAAAGAAACCAACAGTTCAGTTACAATTACATGGAATGGCAGCTCGGGATCGGTCCGGGCGGAATTGAAGAGAACAACCCGTTTGGTGAAATCTACCTCTACAACGAACCGCAAGGTGACTTTTACGGGATTGGACTCAAACGCCGAATATCAGCTTTATCTGAATGGCCAGCACGTGAAGACCTTTACCATTTCAAAGCTGACCCATCCGGATGTGAGGAATCTGACCGTTCAAAAAAATAGCTCATCGAGTGTCACGCTGACATGGAGCGGCACTTCAGGAACCGTTCAAGTCGATCTGATCAAAGATAGCCGCAAGGTGGATTCTCTTTCTACGAGCAGAAGGCAGGCTACATTTGATGACCTGGATGATGAGGCAGACTATAAAATCTTTATTGCCGGAAAGATAGCGGGAGCCTTTCGAATCGAAAATCTGAATCAAGCCAAGAATCTGGAGATCGAGATTACATCGGGGGATAGCGTCGAATTGTCTTGGACCGGTACGGAAGGAAGGGTAGAGGTTGTTTTGCGAGAAGATGGCCGGTTTTTCGACTCCAAAACCACCAGTGGGAACAAGGTAACCTTTTCCGGTCTGGAGGCGTATGAGGATTATGCCGTGTATATCGACGGAAAACACTTGAAAAGCTTCCGTTTTAATCCCATCACCTTTAGAGATGTTCGACAGCATTGGGCCAAAGAAGCCATTGAACGCTTAGCCAACCGAGAAATTCTGAACGGTTTTCCGGACGGCACGTTCCGACCTGATCTGACGGTAACGAGGGAGCAATTTGTAACGATGCTGATCCAGGCCAAACAGATCCGAGTGCCAAAAGGGAAAAACTTGTTTAGGGATGTTCCATCCGCTCTTTGGTCCGCCCCTTTTATTACAGCAGCGGTGGAAGAGGGCATTATCATTAGAAGTGAGTACGGTACTTCCTTCCGTCCTGAGCAGGCCATCACACGCGAGGAAATGGCCGTCATGATCGCCAGGGCACTTGATCTGAAATCGGATTCTGGCGTAATATCATTCAGGGATAAGACACAAATGAATCATGTCGGTTTGGTTGGGGCCGTAGTCAAGGAAGGGATCATTCTCGGATACCCGGATAACTCCTTCCGTCCGAAGCAATCCTTGACGCGCGCGGAAGCAGCCATCGTGATCGATTTAGTGATGAAAAAAATGGAGGATTAAGGCTGTTAAAAAGCAGATGACAAACCGTATCTAATTTAGGTACGGTTTTTTTCTTTTGGCATTTCTTAATAGTATGGCAGAAAGGAAGTGATAAAATGGCTAGAGCCTATGTTACAAATGGTGAAATTGGTCACGTCTTTGTCATCAACACTTTATCCAACCGGGTCATTTCTATGATACCTGTTGGAGAAGGTCCTAGCGGGGTAGCCGTAACACCTAACGGAAAACATGTCTATGTAGCGAATAGCGGCTGGTATAAAGTTTCCCGCACCGTTTCAGTGATCAGCGCGAAAACCAATCGGGTCATTGCCACCATCCCTGTTGGAAGAGGCCCTCGTGGGGTAGCGGTGACACCTGACGGAAAACGTGTCTATGTGACGAATTCCTCCTCCCATACGGTGTCCATAATCAACTCGAAATCGAATCGTGTCATGGCTACGATTCCTGTTGGAAGGGGTCCTGAAGCCATAGCAGTTAGTCCGGACGGAAAACAGGTCTATGTCGGGCATGCCCGCTCTCATACCGTTTCGGTAATTAACACGAAATCCAACCGTGTCATTGCTAGGATAGCGGTCGGTGACAGTCCTCGTGCTGTAGCAGTAGCGCCCAACGGAGGTCGTGTGTATGTAGCGGGTAAGCACGTGTCGGTAATCAGTGCGAAAACCAATCGGATCATGACTACAATCCCTGTTGGAGGCAACTCTTTAGCAATAACACCCAACGGAAGTCGTGTGTATGTAGCGGGTAAGCACATGTCGGTAATCAGTGCGAAAACCAATCGGATCATTGCTACCCTACCTATTGAAGGGACCTCTTTAGCAGTAACGCCTAACGGAAAACGTGTGTATGTCGCGGAGTCTTTCCGCGTTGTAGTTATTTATACTCCATCGAATCGGGTTATTGGACGGATCCCCATTAAAGCTGGAAGCGCTGAGGAGATCGCGATTTCCCGCAATCCTTAGCAGATCTCCCTTGATACCCATATGATCATAACGAAAAACACAAAAGAAGTTGCCTATCAATAGACAACTTCTTTTGTGTCACCAATCTTTATTTTCGTCTTTTTGCTCTCGCATTTACCACTTTAATCGTACTTAATTGGGCTTTGGTGAGCGGCCGAACATAAGAAAAATCTCCTTTTCGAGCCGTTGATTTGACCAATCCGAACTTACCTGCAGGTAGAGCAACCAAAGTCCTGAAGGATTGCATGGCCCAATGAATAGGGAAGCTGATGGAACGACCATCTGAATACCGGGCATAATTAACAGCTGTCGCATAGCCGTCGGGTAAAGAACACCAAACGGATCCGGAATCTCCTTCTAAGGATACTGGAAGGTATGATGATGTTATAATGGTTTGTCTTTCAAAGGAAAAGGTCCCGATTCCCGGATAGGTGAGATCTAAATCGGTATCGACCGATTCCACGACTCCGGATTTAAATCCTGTGGTACGTCCTGTCTTAAAGACTTGGAGTCCGACTCGATAACTAGAGAGATGACCTGGTATGGTAATGCGCCTTGTAAAGAATGGCCGATCCGGTTTACTCCCATAAGTTAGGTATCGCGGGTCAAGAACGGCATCTGAAGTGGGGAGACCAATTGCAGCATCGATGAAATTGACTTGTGGTCGGGGACGGAGAAGAACGATTTGCGACAATTCCCCTATTTTATCATTTGGAAGTGATCCTCCATCTGCACCGCCTGGTTGTATGATTTCAGTTAATTGGTTCGTGTTATTGGTCCCTAACACGTGATTGCAACTCAAAAAAAATAGTTGACCTCCTTTTGTTACCGTAAGTCCATATGTCCCTGTGCCTTCGTTAGAAGGACTAACGCTTACACCTCCTGGAACAGGGCGATGTCTGTTCCGATAGACCTGTGTTGGCCTCGCCTTTTCTGCACTGGATATAGGAGCAGTTGCCGTTGCTGTTCCGGCTTGGATGATTCGTACTGGCAAAGATGCGCTTGAGCCTGTCGCTCTGATCATGGCGGATACTACGATTTTGCCCAAATTCAGGGCACAGGTTGAAGACGAATATCCGTTTATTGGAAGAATTTATTTTTGGTCTAAAAGTCCTCCTCTTATTAAAAAAAGAAGAATCGAATTGCTTTAGTGATATAAAAGTATTCGCAGATGATGACGCAAGGCCGACAGATATCTAACCTTCAGGAGGAATATTCATGAATATTTTGTTCCGTTTCAATTGTTCTTGTTGTGGGAAGGAAAAGCTAACGGATTCGGTTCTATTAAAATGCTGCGATAAACTCATGACGAATGTTGGACATGTCATCATGTCAGACCATGATTTACAAAGACTCAAGCGATAGAAAAGAGATTCTAGTAAAGTTCCGCATTCTACCAGTTAATTAGACCAAGCACTTCTGATTCTTCCCTTATAAAATAGATTATCTTGACGAAAAGGGGGGAGGAACCATGAAAACTCACGGACACAGAAGACGTTTGGTTATTACTCGATCCCGGAGAAAGCGTAGTCATTCGCTGCCGCCGACGATAATAACAATCACTAATTTAAGAAGGGTGTCCCAAAAAGGCTTTTGGGACCCTTTTCCTTTTTGACCATGTTGAATAAGTGGAGAAACGTCAATTAAAGTCAAAATCAAATAAGATAAGGTCATAATAATGGGTAAAGCTCCCACTAATTCAGCTCAGGCCTATCATTTTGGCCGTTTCATCAGCAGTAGTGGTCGTTTTTCCATCTAAAGGTAAGATAAGTTCTTGATTTTGAGATTTTATTGGCGATTTTCCACTTATTTAAAACCAACTTTCTTTGTGCCTGCAGAAAAAGTCTATTGCCTACCGATAACTGGAAGCAATATCGTAAAAACAATCTTTTCCTCTTCTATCCTTACCTGCAATTCTCCGTTGTACCTTTTGACAAGGTCACTTACAATCGCTAATCCTTGACCATGATTTTTACTGGAAGTCCCTGTTTCTTTTGTGGTAAATCCCGCCTCAAAAAGCCGTTCCTGATCTTGTGGCGTAAGCAAGCCCGGTACCATCGTGTTGTGGACCTCAAAGCGGTAGTGCTCCCCGTTCTCATGCAATCCTATCTTCATCCAACGCTTCTCCTCAGGCATTTTGCTCGTGGCCTCAATGGCATTATCCATGAGGTTTCCATACATTCTGATCAGATCGGTTTCGGGATAATCCATCGTGAAGTCAGGCTCCACATCCATTTCAAATCTAATCTTCCGGTCAGCCGCGACCGTAGATTTCGAGAAAAACAGGACACTCAGCGTCGGGTGCGCGATTTTTATGGACTGGTCCAATCTTCTCACTTCGTGGGAGAGCTGCCTGAAGTATTCCTCAGCGCGATCATACGATTTTAACTGGAGATGCCCCCAGACGACCTGGAAGTGATTGTTCATGTCATGGCGAAACGATCGCATGGACGAAACTAGATTTTGAAACTCCTCCTGGTAGGTTTGCTGCGTAATTTGCAGGTCTTGCTTGGCTCTCGCTTTCATCTGCATAACCAGAGAATTCATCTTGACGGTCATCTCGTTGATATACTCCGCCACTTGATCCAAATCTGATTTCTTCTCGGGGAGGCGGATCACCTCCGTTAGATTTCCCTCAGATACCTTTTTTAGATGCTCTCGAATCGTGGACAAGGGCTGCAAGCTCCTTTTTGTCATGAAATACGAAAGGGAGCACATGAGGCAAAGCATAAACAGATAGGCCCCTATAATGATCACTAGAGCAAGCTGAAAGAAAGATTGTTCATCCTGCTTGTTCCGTGTCAAAATCATGGCTCGTTGATTCGGCAAGGGGACAAAGTGCTTTTCATAGAGGACACCATTCTCCTTAAAACGGAAGGCTTGGGCTTCGTGATCTAGCTGCAAATTCAGCAGATGCAATCGGTCCTCTGCTCTTGGCATCAGATCACGGCCAAAAAGGACGGTATTGTCCCGTTCCGGCACAATTTCGTTCGGCTTGGATATTCCTTCAAGCCAGGGAGTCACATTGACGATCGCAATGCTTTTAATCATTTGGTTTCTTTGCGTTATCTCACGGATAAAGTTTTCCGGACTAAATCTCTGTTTTACCATCTGAATTTGTTCGTCCTTGACGTAGGGAGCAATGAGATAAGGCGTTCCTTTTCCGTCCGTTGTGAGAAAATAGGCGTATTTGTAATAAGCATCCTCCCAAGAAGATTTAGCGACGGGCCCAACCCAGTAGCTAGGCTGTTTATAGCCTTCTTTCACGTCTGCGCCGCCCGTTCGAATCAATTGGCGCAACGCAATCGTCCAGGTATTATCCTCACCCCAGTCCTTGGAAGACACCCCAATCTCCCCTGGATCGGAGGATTGAATGATCTCGATATGACCATCGATCTCGACACATAAAGAAATCTGTGCAACCTGATATTTTTCTTTCAGCCTCGTAAGCTCTTGTCTACCAATCTCCTCTAGCCTTTTCCCTTTCAGATCTTCTGCAAGATTAACAGAAGCATAATAGAGCAACTGGTCAATGTCCTGTTCGACGGTTTGTGCAGCTTGATCCGAAAGATTAATGGACTGGATGATAATCTCCGTAGCGGATTGAACCTCTAATGAAATATGATTACTGAAATGCTCTTTAGATAGCCAATATAGGATGAAAGTAGAAAGCAATCCTACCATTCCGGTAATTAAAGCCAATTGAAGGGTCAACCGGGAGAGGATCGACCGATTTTCACGAAAAAACATAAGCCTAGTACCTCTTTCACCATGACATTCCGTGTTAATATATTGAACTATTATACCTAATGTTTAAGCAATAATCTAAGCCTCGTCGGACAGGTGAATGGCAATGGTTCGGTTAGTATAATTTTAGACAATTTATTATTTTTTAATAACAATGCTGTTAAGAGGATAAAAATGGGTATACTCTGGGTAAGGAGAAAATAATGCATATGATTGTTTAAGTGAATATAAAGCGTAGATTCTAGTGAAATTCCGTATTCTATCAGTTAAATTGACCAAGCACTCCGGGTTCTTCCCTCATAACATAGATTATCTTGACGAAAAGGAGGGATGAATGATGAAAACAAACCAACGCAGATCAGGACGTTTCGTTATTGTACTAAACCCCGGAGAAAGCGTAGTAGTTCGTTGCCGCGGTCGACGCCGCCGTAACGATAATAACCATTAATTTAAAGCATCTGCCGTCAGCAGATAAAAAACCTACACTTCAAATAAGTGTAGGTTTTCTTGTTCTGTCTCCAGGAAAGTCTACTGGATGGTTCATCCAATGCTTCGCCTCAGGCAATTTAGTTGTAGCTTCAATGGCATTATACATAAGGTTTGCATACATATTTCAAGATCTTGCCCCGGAAATCGTATGAATTGTTATTTTTTGTACAAATTATGGTAAAAGGAGGTTATCCTATGCCCAATCCGTTTGAATTGATGAAGGATTTTTTTGAACCTTTTATAGATGGGGAAAAAATGCCTTTGAACGTGGGAGAAGTCATGAATTTATGGTTTTATCTCAAGGGGTCTGAAGAAACATTACGGAACGAACAAGTAGCATTTAACATTGTAGAAGATGAAGAATTGCGAAAACTCTTCGAGGATGTTATAAACAACGTTCATAAACCTATTATTGATGAAATCAAAGATTTCTTGACAAAGGAATCTGTTCCTCTCCCCGACGTTACACCTGCTATTCCTATGGGGGATTTTAGATCGATTCCCTTAGGGGCAAAATTGAGTGATGAGGCCCTCTGTAACCTTCTGGAGTATAACATTGTCCTCGGGATCAATTACGCCGTTCGGGGTCTTACCGAGTCTGTCCGTGCTGATGTTGGCTTATTGTTTTCGAAGTGCCAAATGAGAAAGGTAGCATTTAGTGTTTCACTAAAACAATTTTCTATAAAACGCGGTTGGATAAAGATTCCGCCTTATTATAAAGCATTTTAAGCCGATCTGTTCCGGGTCGGTTTTTTTCTTGACATAGAAAACGAAGGTTCAGCTATATCTATATAGTACAGCCAATCTATCGAGGTGGTGAGGTTTCAATAGACGAGCAAAAGAGGCTCAACGAGATGGTTGATCGATATACGAGAGCAACCTTTCAAGCACTCGTGGATGCGATCATTCCGGCGACTCCCATTCTTGCCGCAACATTAGGAAGTGAACAAGCGGCTGGAGCGATTGATTTATGTATTTATGAATATGTAATTCAGGAGTTGAACCACTCCCGTCCGATGCAGGACGATATCCCTTTTTCAAAATCAACTGCTCTCTTACTCGACTCGTCTGCCATTGAACTGCTAAGGAAAGGGTTCGTAAAACATTTTCCCCATGTCAAGTCATTCCCCGGCGGCGGGCCTTTTTCAGCGCTTCGGCGCAGTGACCGGTTAAGAGCGATCGACCAATTGGATCAGCTGGATATTGAGCTTCATTCCCTTCCTCTTCCATATCAGGAAAATACCGCCCTTATTCAAACGATGATGAACTCGCTGAATCAAATCACCATGTTCGGCTATTATGCGGGTTGGTCCGGCGCTCGAACGGGGTGCTTTCCTCTAAGTTGGATCCAGGTCGGTTATCCGGGTCAGGCCTTTGGTTACCGCGATTTTCGCGGATATCTATTGAGATTTCCGCTTAAGGGGGGGAAATCCTAATGGCAGACCCGGATGTGATTGTCATTGGTGCAGGCGGTGGTGGCGCTGTTATAGCCAAAGAACTTGGAGAGGCAGGGTTAAACGTATTAGTCTTGGAAGCAGGCCCTTGGTATGGGAATAGAAACTGGCCCCATCCGAATACGGAACCCGGCAGCAAGAGCAGCTCCAGTCTGGATGACTTGGATATCCATCTCTACAAGAGATGGTTTGATAAGAATGAACTGAACATGAATGACTTAATTGCAGGAAGAATTCGCTGGGGACCAGCGGACCGTGAACGCCCGCCTTGGCCCCGTACGGTCTTGCGAAGAGGCTTTGTTTGGCAAAATTCCGGCGTGGGAGGCAGCACACAGCATTATCTTGCGAATTCTCCCCGCGCATTTCCTCAGGCTGTGGATTCGAAGTGGCCCATTTCCTATCGTGAACTGATTCCGTATTATGAAAAAGTGGAAGCCACCCTGCCGGTCAACTTTGCGCCGACGACTTCAAAAGAAGAAGTGTTTTATTATGGTGCGAGAAAAGCAGGGTGGCCATTGATTCCAACATTGGATGTTACAAGCCCCGGCTACCGCCCGCAACCTAATGCGATCCTGCCTCCCAATAAAAACCTTACCAATCCCAACTACTCGCTCGAGCAATTATCCTGGATGGAAGGCTGTACGCTTGCCGGCCATTGCATAAATGGTTGTCCTCATGGGCCTTCCGTCGAAAAAATCGCCAAGCGATCGACAAATGTGAGCTATGTTCCTCTTGCCTTAAGGACGGGAAACGTCAGGATCAGGCCGAATGCATTTGCCACCAAAATTTTAACGGATCAGCATCCGATTGAGGGATATCTCGCGATTGGAGTGCAGATAAGAGATACATGGACAAGGGAGACGGAGGAGTATAAGGCCGCAGCCGTCGTGATGTCTGCTGGTGCCGTGGAAAGCCCGCGTCTTTGGCTCAACTCGGGGTTGCCGCAGAATCCGTGGGTGGGGAGAGGGCTCGTCAACCATTATTTTGACTGGATAACGGGAATATTTGATGAAAAAAATGTCATTCCTATTTTGGGAAGCCGTGATATTAATCCCTTTATAGGCCATACATCAGGAGCCAGACTGGATTTCCCTGGATTGGGATCCATGCAGGTGACAGGGGTTAGCCCCGGTTTATTTGCTTCCATGACCTATGGTTTGAGTGATTCAGGCTACAACTTCTTGCATCCACCCATGCCTGGAATGCCATGGGATGCCTGCGGACGTATCGCGGGACCTGAGTTAAAGGAGCTGATGGCCAATTATCGAAGATCGCTGAGCATTGCCATTTTTTCCGATGATCAGGTTGACCAACGAAACGGCATTACGGTAGACCCCACTACTCGAGACGAACACGGACCCATTCCGATAGTGAACTATATTCCAACCAAGCGGTCGACGAAAAATCGGAACCACTTGGTTAAAATGGCAGCTGAGATCTTGAGGCGAGCAGGCGCCAAAAAAATTATCCGGTCAGATTGGCCCATGGCTCTGATGATTCATATGGAAAGCACGATGCGAATGGGATTTGTCGTCGATCCCAACGGTGAATCCTATCAAGTGAAGCGTTTATACATCGCAGATAACAGCGTGCATTTTAATTGCCTGGGGGGAGCCAATCCGACTCTGACGACCCAAGCTTTGGCTACGCGCACATCAGAAAAAATGGTGAGTAAGTATTTCAGTTAGTCGTAAAAGGGGATTTCCTATATTAAGTACGTGGAGAAACGCCAATTAAAATCAAAATCAAGCATGATAAAGTGGAAATAGTGGGATACGTGCCATCTAGATGGCCTGAATGGGAGTATTTCCACCTATATCAAAATCATAACTCACCGTTTAAATTGAGGCTGCCATTTCGGCAGTCTTTTTCTAGTTGAATCATCCCAGTTCTCTTTTCGTTCGGATAAAGGCAATCACTTGCTTGACTTCATCCTCGGACAGACACTTTTCATCTACGCATAGCTTCAAGGGACCGGAGGCTTCTAAATCGGTTAATTCAATGGTTTGGCCTGGTTCTAAGAGAGGATCATCGACGCGCCCGAACAGATAGTCAACGGAGGTATCGAGCAAATTGGCCAACTTAACAATGGCTTCCAACGAGGGTTGGCGATAACCGGATTCATATCCCGCATAGGTGCTCTTGGCAATGCCAAGCTGGTCGGCTATATATTGCAAGGACCATTTTTTTCTTTTTCGCAGGTCGGTCAATCGTTCCAGTATCATACTTCCCCCTCCTTTTGTTCTTTTATTATAACATCACTTGCCGTTCTTTGATTAAATTAAAATTATCTAAAAGTTCGCGAAATGAATAAAAACTATTGTGAAAATGTTAAAACGATCGTATAATATGGCTATAAAGTTCGCGAATCGCGAACAAAAAGAATGGGTTATGGAGGTGTGGGACCACATGAAGAAAATTCTCTTATTGGCAACTGGAGGAACAATTGCTTCTGTTCAGGGGAAAGATGGACTTACGCCGGGGATGACCCCGGAGGAACTGACCGGCTTTTTAGAGGCGAATCCAAATTGCCGTGTAGAAAGTAAAATTTTGATGAATATCGATAGCACGAACATGCAGCCGGAGTTCTGGGTGGAAATGGCGAAAGCGGTATACGACCATTATGAGGATTATGATGGATTCGTCATTACACATGGCACGGATACCATGGCCTACACTTCCGCCGCTTTATCCTACATGCTGCAGCATTTGGCTAAGCCTGTTGTGGTCACCGGGTCGCAGCTGCCGATGACCTACAAGAAAACGGATGCCAAGAAAAATGTATCCGATGCCATCCGATTTGCCTGCGAAAAGATTGGCGGGGTTTATGTTGTGTTTGACGGACGAGTCATTATCGGGACAAGAGCGGTGAAAATGCGCACCAAAAGCTATGATGCTTTCGAAAGCATTAACCATCCGTACATCGCTGCGGTCGAGGGGGACGCTGTCCGGTATTTCAAAAAGCTGCCAACGCCCAAAGCGGAGAAATTGGTTTTCGATTCGAGCCTTTGTCCGGATGTTCTGTTATTGAAGCTTCATCCCGGGACCAAGCCAGAGCTTTTTGACTATCTAAAACTTTTATATAAAGGTATTGTCATCGAAAGCTTCGGTTGCGGAGGGGTTCCTTTCGCAGAGAGGGATTTGCTTGGCAAGGTGCAGGAGCTGACAGCCGCGGGCATTTCCATCGTCATTACAACCCAGTGCTTGGAAGAAGGGGAAGATCTGGGACTATATGAGGTCGGACGAAAGGTAGCGCAAAATCGCGTCATTCTTTCCAAGGATATGAATACCGAGGCGATCATACCGAAGCTGATGTGGGCCTTAGGCAAGACGAATGATCCTGTTGAGGTGAAACGGATCATGGAAACCCCGATTTCCGGCGACTGTACAGTGAAGTACGAAAGAAAAAGCGTGTGCTGATCAAACATGAAAATATATTGAGGGAAGCTGGGAGAAATATGATCCATACACAAGAAATGAGACGGGAAAAAGATTTCCTCGGAGAAAAGGAAATCCCTAGCCACGCCTATTATGGGATTCAAACCTTGCGGGCCACGGAGAACTTCCCAATAACCGGCTATCGGCTGCACCCGGCCCTGATCCGGGCGATGGCGATGGTAAAAAAGGCGGCTGCACTCGCCAATATGGAGACCGGCCAATTAAATGCCAGGCTGGGACAAGCCATTGTCCAGGCGGCTCAGGAGATCCTGGATGGAAAATGGCATGATCAGTTTATCGTTGATCCCATCCAAGGGGGAGCGGGCACATCCATCAACATGAATGCCAACGAGGTCATCGCCAATCGCGCCCTGGAGCTGATCGGCGAGCGGAAGGGAGACTATTTCCAGCTCAGCCCCAACTCCCATGTGAACATGTCGCAATCGACGAATGATGCTTTTCCGACTGCAATCCATCTGGCTGTTTTGGATCTGCTCGAAAAGCTACTGGAAACGATGCAGACCATGCATGATGCGTTTGGGAAGAAAGCACAGCAATTTGACCATGTGATCAAGATGGGGAGAACGCACCTGCAGGATGCGGTGCCCATCCGCCTGGGCCAGGAATTTGAGGCTTACCGCCGAGTATTGGAGCGCGATCTGAAGAGGATCAGGCAATCGCGCCAGCATCTGTTTGAAATCAATATGGGGGCAACGGCCGTCGGCACCGGTCTCAATGCCGATCCGCGCTACATCAAGCAAGTGGTCCAGAGATTGGTGGAGATCAGCGGCTTTCCGTTAACTGAAGCAGAGCATCTGGTCGATGCGACGCAAAATACGGACGCTTATACGGAAGTATCCGCCGCTTTGAAAGTGTGCATGATCAACATGTCCAAGATTGCCAACGATCTGCGCCTGATGGCATCGGGGCCGCGCGCAGGCTTGGGTGAAATTTCCCTTCCGTCTCGTCAGCCGGGTTCTTCCATCATGCCGGGAAAAGTCAATCCGGTGATGGCTGAAGTGATCAATCAGGTGGCTTTCCAAGTCATCGGGAATGATCACACCATTTGTCTGGCATCGGAAGCCGGTCAATTGGAGTTAAACGTGATGGAGCCGGTGCTCGTATTTAACCTTTTGCAATCGATCAGCATCATGAACAACGCATTCGGTGCGTTTACTGCGTATTGCTTGAACGGGATTGAGGCGAATGAAGAACGGATGAAGGCCTATGTGGAAAAAAGCGTAGGAATCATCACGGCGGTCAATCCGCATCTCGGCTATGAAACAGCCGCCCGAATCGCAAGGGAAGCCCTTCAGACGGGGAAATCGGTCCGCGAACTGTGCTTGCAGCACAACGTCCTGACAGAAGAGGAGTTGGATCAGATTCTGGATCCCTTTGAAATGACACATCCCGGCATTGCCGGCGCGAAGCTGTTATTCAAAAATTAAATGCCGCCCTCTTGCAAAAGAGGGAAGCTTTTTCGATAGGAAATGAAAACGCTAACTCAAGTGGAGAGAGGAGATGTTTTTGAAGTGTCATTTTTAGAACAGTTTGTTTCATTCAGCAATGATATATTGTGGTCTTATATTCTTATTGCCTTGCTTATCGTGTTAGGAACCTATTTTACGATTAGATCCCGTTTCGTCCAGTTTCGCTTATTTCCGGAGATGGTGCGGCTTCTGGCGGATGGCGCAGGAAAGGTAGGGGAGAAGAAGGAGGGGATTTCTTCCTTTGGCGCTTTTTGTATCAGTACCGCATCTCGAGTGGGGACGGGAAACTTAGCCGGAGTGGCCATGGCGATCGCCCTGGGCGGACCGGGAGCTGTATTTTGGATGTGGGTGATTGCCCTGATCGGTTCGGCATCCGCCTTTGTGGAAGCGACCCTTGCCCAGATTTACAAAGTGAAGGATGGGGACGGATACCGTGGCGGTCCCGCGTATTATATGGAAAAAGCTCTGAACCAGAGATGGATGGGCGTTCTTTTCGCGGTGCTCATTACGTTGTGCTTTGGTCTTGTGTTTAATTCCGTTCAAGCCAATACGATTACAATGGCTATGGAAACGGCATTCGGCACGGATCGCCTGATTACAGGATTGGCCCTTTCCGCTGTGACCGCTGTTATCATCTTCGGAGGGGTAAAACGGATCGCCCGCGTAGCGGAATGGATGGTTCCGGTGATGGCTGGTGCCTATGTATTGATTGCTGCTTTTGTTATCTTTAAGAATTTTGCATTGATTCCGACTGTATTGTTACTGATTGTCAAAAGCGCATTCGGCTTCGAGCAAATGGCAGGCGGCGGAATGGGTGCGGCTCTCATGATGGGGATCAAGAGAGGACTTTTTTCAAATGAAGCAGGAATGGGAAGCGCCCCGAATGCGGCGGCGACGGCCGAGGTCAGCCATCCAGTCAAGCAAGGGCTGGTCCAGTCCCTTGGCGTATTTGTTGACACGCTCGTGCTTTGCAGCTGCACTGCTTTTATCGTTTTGCTTTCCGGGGCTTATACAATAGAAGGATTACAGGGAATCGAACTGCTCCAGACCGGACTCAGTTCTCAAATCGGTGCCTGGGCCTCCAGTTTCATGGCTTTTGCCGTACTGTTGTTTGCCTTCAGCTCCGTCATCGGAAACTATTATTATGGCGAGACCAACATTGAATTTATCAACTCCAACAAGGTTTGGGTTTTATTGTATCGAATGGCTGTAGTAGGAATGGTCCTGTTCGGTTCCGTGGCGAAGATCGGTATCGTGTGGGATATGGCAGACTTATTTATGGCTTTGATGGCCTTGACGAATTTGGCGGCCATCATGCTGCTCGGAAAAATCGCGTTTGCCGCACTGGCGGATTATGTGGAGCAAAAGAAGCAAGGGAAAGATCCCGTGTTCCATGCCCGCAGCATTGAAGGCTTACAGCATGCGGAATGTTGGATGGATGGGGAAGACAGATCCCGCAAACAGAAGCGGGTTGTGTAATCGAGCCTAATCTTATCGGAAAGAAAACTGTAGATGGAGCATAGTCGTCATATATTCCGGTTGCCTAGGAATCCAGCTGATAGCGAAACATGCTCGGGTTGGTCTTTTTATTACGGAAAAGACCTTTATGACAAAGCTAGCATTCCCCTCTTTAGGCTATCGGTAATATTCTGTGGTGATATGAAGATGGTGAGGTGAAACCATGGCAGTTGTTAAAGCAAGGCAGTCTGACATCGATCTCTTAGCAAGATTGCTTCGGGCTGAAGCTGAGGGTGAAGGAGAATTGGGGATGCTGCTCGTTGGGAATGTAGGGATTAACAGGATAAGGTCAAATTGTTCCGATTTTAAGGGTCTCCGTACCATTCCGCAAATGGTTTATCAGCCGCATGCTTTTGAGGCTGTCATTCATTCCTATTTTTACCAAAAGCCGAGGGATAAGGAAAGACGTTTAGCGCGAAAGGTGATAAACGGAGAGAGGTATTGGCCGGCAAAGTTCAGTTTGTGGTATTTCAGGCCTCCGGGAAATTGTCCTCCCACGTGGTATGATCAGCCTTTTGTAGAGCGTTACAAGCTGCATTGCTTTTATCAGCCAACAGGTGCAGAGTGTGAAAATGTTTATAACGCGCTTTAAAAACAAGAAGGACTGACTTCCATCCAGATGGGAGTCAGTCCTTTTTTCTCTGCTAAGAAGTTAATTCAAGATGGATGCCATGCAGTTATGGATTCTTTTTTATTAATTCATTCCTATTTAGAGATTGCGGGGGCTCTTCCATCCATCCGCTTTCAATCAGAAGATCGGCAGCATCTTCTGCAAAAGCTCCAATCTCTGCAATAAATCGGGCATACATAAACGATAAATCGTGCCTCATACTGGATGCTGCGGCAAGCCCGTAATTGCCAATGCCTGCTGCATTCAACATGGTTGTAAGATAAAGCATAAGCTTATCTGAAAAAGGTGCTTCTTGAGAGGCTGTCACGGATACATCCCATAGAGATGGAGCAGGAAGGTTATCTTCCTGCAATTTTTGGGCAAAGGCTTTGGCGTGCTTGTCCGCTATCTTTTTGCCTCTCCATAAGATCGTTTTGACATCTTGGGATTGGGCAGTTTGGGAAAAAGCTGTCATTAAATTGGACCCTAATAAATTCGTATCCAGGTTCGTAAAGATACTTGTGATTTCAATGGAGGTTAATGGTCGGCGTTCTCCAAAGAAACCTGACATAAAATTCGTGCCTTCAACAAAACTCACCTTTTCAGGAACGGGCAAATAGGGCGGCCTAATAAGAATCCCCTTATTTAGCGCGACTTGCAGTGCTTTGTCGTCTAGTTCTTGAGTGGTATCTATACAATATTTAAAAACCGATCGAACATCCTGGCGGGTAGATAGGCAACGAGCTAAAGAAAAAGTGCTTAAACCAATTTTCGCAATACTCTTCACGAAATGAAGCATAAATATATCTGTAACCAATCGAGGCGCGTTCATATTTACATCATTGTCTGTAAATCCCTGGGGGATGGGAAAATCCTCTTTTTCAAACACTTTTTTGATATCCTCTGTATAGCCATTTGCTACTTCAAGCGCATATTCAATTACTGGTTTAATCTCTTCATCCTGGACTGTATTTAAAAAATATTTCAGGATACAGATGGATAAGGCGCCGTTCATATAACTAGTCCAAAGACTTGAAATCTCCGATGCGGTTAGTTCGGTTTCTTTTACATGTTCCACCTTAAGCTCACCTCCATATACAGCCCTTGGAATTAATTTGTTTCAATAAAAGCAAATTAATTCTATGCGGATAAATTTTTAATTATGAGGATTAAATTGGAAACTTGGGCAGAGGAGTAGATTGATATGCTGGCTAGCATATCAATTTTCGGGGTAGCGATTGTGATCGCACTCATTGAGGTTCCCGATCTATTGAAAAAAATTAAAAAAGGAACTAAGGGTTTTTTCAATTCTTCTCGTCTTAGGGACTGGCTTTGGATAAATGTTTAAAAAATGACTCTTTGGTCATTAATAATCGTAGAGGTGAAAGTAAAGATGCCCAAAGAACGATGTTATGATGAATCCAAAAGATAAAATGATTCAGCTCCAAAAACAAATTCATGAAATAACGTTAGAACATTGGTTGGATGAAGTATTCCTATCATTTCACTGGTGGATTATTATCATTGTTACCATAGGTTGGATTATAATTTGGTGGAAGCTAGTAGATCGTAAAAGATTAACAGAAGTATTATTATATGGGGCATTTATTGCTTTATTATCCACATTTGCTGACGTCTTTGGATGGAATTTCGGACTATGGAGTTATCATAATAAATTGATTCCCATATGTACACCGCTTATTCCCATTGATTTAATTATTATACCGATGACCTATATGCTGATTTATCAGTATTATACAAGTTGGAGTTCGTTCCTAGTTGCTAATTCAATAGTTGCTGTTGTCTTTGCCTTTATCGGTGAAAATATTCTTGAATGGATGGAATTTTACCAACCGCTTAAATGGAAGCACATTTATTCAGTTCCGGGATACCTGGGAATGGCTGTGTTATTCAAATGGTTAATGATTCAGGTCAAACAAATTCAAACCAATTGAATTTTTACACAAAAGTTAGTTAATTGACTAAAATAAAAAAGCTTAAACGAATGAAGCCATGTGATGAATATAGTATCATATTTGTAATGTCTTTTTTAAAAACTGGAGGAATAGGTATGGCTGTTAAAAAGTTAGAGCATGTCGGAGTCATGGTAAAAGATATGGAAGCATCCATTGCTTTTTATAAGGAAGTTTTGGGTATGGAGCTGCTAGGGAAGGCAGAACACCCCGATCCCAACATCAAACTGGCATTTTTGGGATTTAAAGATGCAAAAGAGACGGAGCTTGAACTCATCCAAGGGTATAATGACCAGCTTCCCCAAGAGGGAAAGGTTCATCATATTGCCTTTACCGTGGACAACATCGAAGAGGAAGTTCAGCGCTTAAAGCAGTTGGGAGTAGCCTTCATCGATAAGGAAATTACGACCCTGCCGAATGGTTCCCGATATATGTTCTTCTACGGTCCGGATGGAGAATGGATTGAGTTGTTCCAGTCTGCTCGGATTTAATTAAGTGCCTGTCACTACCCGGATTTTGTCGAAACAAAAGAGCGATTCACCTAATATAGGAATCGCTCTTTTTCTTTTGATAGAGGGTTTTGCAGGCTATCCTTTCTATTCTTGTAGAAGGTGGAATTCAATTGTCCTTGAATCATTTGGTTTCGAGCCTTTTCTTCGCGTTTGGCTTTTTCTTTTTCCAGCCTTCTGATCTCGAAGGTTTGTAATCCGTCCTCCATTTTATTGGCAATATCCATAAGTTTATCTATATCACTAAAAGAATATTTTCGCGTTCCGCCATTTGTGCGAGCTGGGAAAATAAGCTTTCGTTCTTCGTAATATCTAATCTGTCTGTCTGATAGGCCTGTCAACTCGCTGACAATACCAATGGTAATGACTTTTTTTTCGGTATACGACATGGTTTCTCCCTCTCCATTTATCGCTGATCAGTTCGTATTTCTTCTATTCGTTCGTTGATTAAATATACTTTTTTGGATAGTGTCAAACGAGAATCGAAGCTCAACTCCGAATTGTTAATCTGCTGTTCGAGTGATTTTTTTTCTGATAGGAGAGCTTCTATATTCGTCATAGAGGTTAACCTCGAATGAAAATTGCATAACTCTAGCAATAACACGTTTTTATCCCCCGTTCCCGTAGATTCGTTTTACATCCACTTTTACTTCCAACTGCTGCTGGTTCGTGCCTTGGTAGACGCCTTTAACCGGGACAATATCGCTATAATTGCGGCCGTGGCCGATTTTTACATACCGCCAGTCCATTTTCCCGTTATTGGTAGGATCAAAGCCGGTCCAACCGATTAAAGGAACATAGGCTTCCACCCAGGCATGGGAGGCATGCTGAACTTCGGTGTATCCGTCGCTTAAATCACCGATGAAATGATATCCGCTGACATATCGGGACGGTATGTTATGCATCCGGCAGAGGGCAATCATCAGATGGGCATAATCCTGACAGACCCCCCGCTTTAACTCCAATGTTTCTTCTACGGTGGTATGAACATGCGTTGCTTTTGTATCATAAGTCAAGTTGGAGTAGATGGCATTTGAAATGTTCTCAAGGAGCTGATAAACACTCTCTGCATGTAATGGGTTTATATTTTCAACGGAAAACGTTGTTAATTCCGCAGTGATCCGTGTGTAGTTTGTTTCCATTAAATATTCTGCATATTGATTCTGAAAGGGTTCACTCATAAGGATGTCCCGTTCGTCCACATAGGGAAGCCGCTGGGTGGGCTCATGATGGTTCTCCGTTGTCTCAACGATGGAATTCGAATAGATCAAAAGTTCTTCATGCGGAGCGGGAACGGTAAAATAATGGGCTGTATTGCCAAAGTAATCCTCATAGGAAAAGAGAGGGACTGATGGCTCAATCAAGATGGAATGCTCGCAGCATGATTGGTTAGCATCTGTTCTTGGCGTGAGCCGGATCTCATTGACACTGTCGGTTACCGGCTCTTGATAGGCGTATCTTGTAAGATGGGATATTTGTAATTTCACGCTGTAACGAACTCCTCTTGAAAGAAAGTTTTGGAAATCCCCAATCCGAGCTGGTGGCAGGACCTGAGCATGTCATGAAGCAGCTTCCATCCATCCTGTTCAGGATGGCCTTCATCAAGGCCGGACAGGATGGCTTTGATTTTTGCCGTCAGGAGAATCGCTTGATCGGAAACAACCGCAAAATCATAGTCTTGCTGCTTGATGGCGTTGAGGCAGCTTTCCAAAGAAGTTAAGGAAAATTGGACAGACCGGGGAAAAGTGGGATTGAGCATCATAAACTCAGCCGCTTTTGCGAAGCTGACGTCATTGGCGTGAAACCTGCGGAAGGCTTCATAACCGCCAACAGACTTTAGCAGCACGATCATCCGGTTATAATGATTCTGGTCTCGGAAAGGAAACCCATCGTGCATAAAGTTGGTATAGATGGTATGGAGAATGCGCACGGTGTTCTCCGCCCGTTCCATATACTTGCCCGCTTGAATGAAATTCCATTCGAGTTCCCTTACCATCAAGGAATCGGCCATACCGTTAAAGAGGGACAACCATTCTCTTACGCGCTGGTAGAACATGTGCGGCGATGGATTCATTAGGGTACTGATATCCTGTTCCATCAGCCACAGGTAAAAGGCGTTGATCGTATTCCATAGCTCGCTCGGCAGCAGCTGCCGCAAAGCCCGCATATTGTTTCGGCTTTGATAGATGCAAGAAAAAACGGAATTCGGATGGAGCCGCTCAAATGTCAAAAAGTGCAGGGCAGACGCTTCATTTACATCGGGATGTTTAGCCTTAAAAGCATGAACATCACCAATGGCTGCAACGAGTTTTTCCCATATATAGGCTTGTTCCGTTTCTATTCCTTTGAGTTCATGGCGCATATGATAATTTACATCAATCAATCGCGTGTGGTTTTCCGCCCGCTCCATGTACCGCCCTATCCAAAATAACAATTCAGCGCTGCGATTCATCATAATCATTCACCTCATTTAATTTTTGTGGGAGTCTCTTTGCAAAACCCATGTATCTTTTGTGCCGCCGCCCTGCGAGGAATTCACCACAAGGGAACCTTTTTGCAGGGCTACCCTTGTAAGTCCCCCTGGTACGACCTGGATATCCTGACCCATAAATACGAAGGCGCGCAAATCAATATGGCACGGAGCCACTTCCCTGCCGGCAAGAGAAGGAGAGCAGGACAGCTTAATCGTCGGCTGGGCAATATAGCGGTCCGGATGACGGACAATTTTTTCAGCGAAGGCCTGACGCTCTTGTTCGGATGCAGTCGGCCCGATCAGCATGCCGTATCCTCCGGAAAGGGAACGCTCTTTAACGACCATTTCGGCCAAGCGGGCAAGTACGTACTCCCTTTCTTCGGGCTTGGAAAGCATATAAGTCGGAACATTTTTCAGGATGGGCGCTTCATTCAGGTAATAGCGAATCATCTTCGGTACATAAGCATACACTGCTTTATCATCGGCCACACCCGTTCCCGGGGCATTGGCAAGAGCCACTTGACCGGCGCGGTACGCATTCATCAGCCCGGGCACACCCAGTAAAGAATCGGGGCGGAACGCGAGCGGATCAAGGAATTCATCATCAATTCTCCGATAAATCACGTCGACCTGCCGAAGCCCTTGAATGCCCTTTAAGTACACTTTTTGGTCAATGACGATTAAATCCCGTCCTTCCACCAGTTCGATCCCCATTTCTTGAGCGAGAAACGTATGGTCATAATAGGCCGCATTATGTACGCCCGGCGTAAGCAAGACGACCAGAGGATCCGGCTTGCCCTGGGGAGCCAGGCTGCGCAAACTGCTTAGCAAAGCGTTTAAGCCGTGGTCGATATCCTGGATTTGATGCTCAAAGAATAGCCTGGGGAAAAGATGCATCATCAGGGACCGGTTTTTATAGACATAGGACAATCCGGAAGGACTCCTCAAATTATCCTCCAAAACATAGAATTCGCCATTTTCGCCACGAATCAGGTCGATCCCGGACAGAGGGATATACACTTGATTCGGGATATCCAACCCGGCCATTTCCGGCCGGAAATAAGGATTGGTTACGATCATTTTTCTTGGAATAATGCCATCCTTAAGAATGTTTTGCTCATGGTAAACATCCCAAATGAAGGCATTTAAGGCACGGACTCTCTGTTTAAGCCCTTGTTCCAGGAGCGACCATTCATCCGCGGTGATGATCCGAGGAATCATATCAAAGGGAATGGTACGCTCCAGCGATGCATCCTCAGGGTTTTCGCTATACAAGGTGAAGGTGATGCCTTGTTTGACCATCTGCGATTGCATGAAAGAGTTTAGATTATTCAGCTCTTTTAGCTCCATCCCGGAGAATTGCTGGTAGACCCTTTTATATGAAGGCCTGACTTTACCGAGTGGATCAAACATTTCATCATAGAACATTAGATTAGAGTAATCCGAAAACGCGTGATTGTTTCTTGCCATCAGCATGACCATCCTTTTATCCCTCCAGGTATTATTCATGATTCGTATCGGTTATGTTAGTTTTTATTACACGACGATCAACACGGATAAGTATATGACAATCTGGAATTACTTGTATGTCGAAAGAAGTCTTTGATTTGTGTCTAATTTGTGACAAAAAATAAAGCGTTGTACATTATTTATAAAAAATATACGCAGATCGCAAATTTATGTAATGTTTAATTACATCGCATGTTGGGTAATAAAACAGAGTATTTGAGCTATAGACACCGATGAATCCGTTTTCTATGCTGATTTCTATTAATAGCCGTTTTGTCAAAATAAATAGGGATGGTATATGATAGGTACATCTTTTAGTGATGGAAAAAAATGAAAGTTTTATTTTTGACAGGAGGGACTCGTGAAGTTCACCATCGGCAAAAAATTAATTATCGGGTTTTTGTCTATTGCTGTTTTCTTTGGAGCCATAAGCGCCATCTTTTACTATTACATAGCAAAAGTGAACGATTCTTATTCGGATTTAATCAACCGCCGGGTACAGATCTTATCCAACGCTAAAAATATACAGGTTTTGGCGATCAAGCAAACTAATAGTTTGCGAGGCTATCTTTTGACGCAAAGCCCGGACTTTATCATTGAACTAAGAACGGCGAGTGCGGAGTTAAACCACCACATCAGTGAAATGAAATATCTGGTCACCCTGCCTGAATCGAAAGATACTGTAAGTAATTTGGAATCATTGAATCAAGAATTTCAGAAAAAATATGAGGTATTGCTGTCCATTTATCAAAATAAGGATGATCAGAACGAGGCATTGAACTATTTCATGAAAGAAGTTTTGCCGATCGGCATGCAACTTGAACCTCTCGCCCAACTCATAACGAATAGCAATCAGCAGTTAATGGACGAGGGAATAGAAGAGAATACCCAACTGGTTGAAAAAGTAAAAGCATCCACATTTCTTTTATGCATTTTTGCTTTTCTTTGTACAGTCATGATCGGCTTCCTGATATCGCGGAATATTACCAGAAATCTGTTTGAAGTTACGAAGGTGATATCCGGCGTTACCTCGGATTTTAAGGAAGCAGAGGCACCTCGGATCGAGGTTCATTCTCGGGATGAAATTGCGGATATTGCCCAAGCTTTCAATAAAATGGCGAAGTCCCTCAAAGAAAAAAGCTGGCTGGAAAAAAACATTGCAGAGATGGCCACCATGTATCAAGGAATTCATGATTTGAAGACCTTGGCTCGGCAGTTCATTACCAAGATTACACCGATGGTGGGAGCGGATTATGGCGCTTTCTACGTGAAAAGGGGAACCGGTGATGAAGAGGGCCTCCATAAGCTGGCAGCCTATGCGGATGGGAGGGAGAGCGATTCATTGGTTTTCCGCTTGGGTGAAGGGCTTGTCGGACAAGCTGCTTTGGAAAATCGAATGATGATGCTTACGGATATTCCCGGAAATCACGTTCAAATCACGTCCGGGATGGGAAAGTTCTCACCGTCAAGCCTGATCATCCAGCCGGTGGAATTTCAAGGAGAGGTCATCGCCGTGATTGAACTGGCATCCTTGAAGCCCATGAGCAAGATCCAGCAAATGCTGCTGAAGCAGGTGCTGAGTCATATGGGGATCACCATTGACAGCGTGACCGGCCGCATGAAGATTGAACATCTGCTGAGTGAAGCGAAGGCTCTAACGGATGAATTGCAGGTCCAATCGGAAGAACTGCAGCTGCAGCAGGAGGAATTGAAAAGCATTAACGACAAATTGGAGGAGCAGTATAAGCACGCTGAGCAGAGGTCAAAGGAATTGGAAAAAACAAAGATGGAGCTGGAGGACAAGGCGGTACAGCTAGCGTTAAGTTCACAGTACAAATCGGAGTTTCTCGCCAATATGTCACATGAGTTGCGAACCCCCCTCAATAGCTTGCTCATCTTGTCCCGCCTGCTGATCGATAATGAGGATGGCAATCTTACAGCCAAGCAAGTGGAATTTGCCAGCACCATCCATTCGTCCGGAAATGATCTGTTGCAGTTAATCAATGACATCTTGGATCTATCCAAAATCGAGTCAGGGAAAATCGACATGATCCCTGCCGAAGTGAACCTGGATCAGGTATGCTCCTTCATGAAGCGGCAATTTCTTCCTATAGCAGACGAGAAGGGTGTCGGGTTTGCCGTACAGCTGGATGCCGGGCTGCGGAAAACAATCTTTACGGATGAACACCGCTTACTTCAAATTTTGAGAAATTTATTGTCCAATGCTTTTAAGTTTACCGAAAAAGGTCAAGTCACCCTTCATATCCGCGAAACCGGAAAAGATACGCTGGCGAAGCATCCCGAGCTGGCCTTCACTGTAAAGGATACAGGCATCGGCATCGCAAAAGACCAGCAGAGTATTATATTTGAGGCCTTTCAGCAAGGGGATGGAAAGACCAGCCGGAAATATGGAGGCACGGGGCTGGGGCTATCCATTAGCCGGGAAATCGCCCAGCTGCTGGGAGGGAAGATTGACGTGGAGAGCGTGGCGGGACAAGGCAGCTCGTTTACCTTCTATTTGCCCATGCCTGAAGCGGAAAGGCCTGCTGCCGAAATTTCTAATCCAGAGGTTGCTGCCGCTCGTTCCGAATCCCCGGCAATAGATGGAGAGGATATCCTATCACAGGATAGGGCTCCCTTTTTGAAGGGGAAGAAAATCCTTATCGTTGATGATGATATGCGTAACATCTTTGCCATTACTGCGGCGCTGGAAAAAAAGCAAATGAAGGTCTTTTTTGCGGAAAACGGGAGGCAGGCCCTAAACGTTCTGGGAGAGAATCCTGACATCGATCTGGTCCTCATGGATATCATGATGCCTGAGATCGATGGCTTTGAGGCCATGCGCACGATTCGTAGCATGCCCCATTTCCAAACCTTGCCCATTATTGCGCTTACGGCTAAGGCGATGAAAAATGACAGGGAAAAATGCATGGAGGCTGGAGCGTCCGATTATATCAGCAAACCTGTAAAATTGGAGCAGCTTTTCTCGCTCATGCAGGTTTGGTTATACGATAGGTGGAATGAAAGATGAACCGATCCCGTCAGCCTGTCCCGTTGAACGGAAGGGAAGATACGGATGAATTGGAGAGAATGGAAATTGAATTTTTGCTTGAAGCTATTTTTCGGCGTTATGGATTTGACTTCCGAGACTATGTTTTTTCTTCCATTCAGCGCAGAATCATGCATCGGGTTGAATTGGAAAATTTGAGAAGCGTATCCGGCCTGCAGGAGAAAGTTCTTCATGATCCGCAGATGATGAAGAACTTATTGAACGATCTCTTGATTAATGTGACAGAGATGTTCCGGGACCCGGGTTTCTTTCTGTCCTTTCGTCAAAACGTCGTTCCTTTATTGAGGAATTATCCTGCTATCCGGGTGTGGCATGCAGGCTGTTCTACTGGTGAAGAGGTTTATTCGATGTCGATTCTCCTATATGAGGAGGGCTTGCATGAAAAAACGAGAATCTATGCCACGGATATGAATGAATCTGTCTTAAAAAAAGCCAAGCAAGGAGCTTTTCCTTTAAATAGAATGTCCTTGTATACAAGGAATTATCTAAAAGCCGGAGGAACGAGAGCGTTTAGCGAATATTACAGCGTGACAGGAGATCAGGCGGTTTTTCATCCGTTTTTATGCGAAAATGTTGTGTTTGCTCCGCATAATCTAGCAGTCGATCACTCGTTTAATGAATTTCACGTGATTCTTTGCCGGAATGTGATGATTTATTTCAATACGGCTTTGCAAAACCGCGTCCATGATTTGTTTCATGATAGTTTAGTTTTATCCGGGGTCCTGGGATTGGGACAAAAAGAGAATATTGCCTTTACCAGCAAAACTGCGTGTTACAAGGAGATCGATCCACATGAGAAACTATACTGCAAAGTTAAGTAGTGCTGCACAAAAAGTCAATATCCTAATGGTTGATGACCGTCCCGAAAATTTGTTAGCCCTCGAAAATGTGTTAACTTGCCCGGATTATCATTTGGTCCGTGCAACCTCCGGCGAGGAAGCGCTGAAGCATGTACTGACCGAAAACTTTGCCGTGATTCTGCTTGATGTGCAGATGCCGGGCATGGACGGCTTTGAAACGGCTCGAATAATCAAATCGCGGGACATGTCCATGCATATCCCGATTATTTTTATTACGGCTATAAGCCAAGCGATGGAGCATGTCAAACACGGTTATTCCGTAGGCGCCATTGACTATATCTTTAAACCGTTCCATCCGGAAACGCTGAAAATGAAAGTGGAGGCATTTGTCAAGCTGCATCAATACCAGGAGCAAATCAAGCTCCAGAATCAACTGCTGAAAGTCATCGGGGAAACCTCCATTGATACGATCGCTACCCTTGATGAAAAGGGAAGGCTGTTAACTGCCAATCCTGCCCTATGGGATATGTTTGGCTATACAGAGGAAGAATTGCTTGGACATCCCATCGATCAATTGGTTCCCGGACTGTTTGAGAATGGTTTCGATGAGCAAGCCGTAGGAACGGTCATCGAAACCGTTGCCTTGCGAAAAAATGCAGGCTACTTCCCCGCAGACATTCAAATTGGTGAAGCCAGCGTAGAGGGACATCGTATTTATATCTGTTCCATTCGTGATGTCACCGAGCGGAAATTGCTGGAGGAGGAACGGTTCCGCAAAATCTTTGACTCTACTCCCTGCTTAGTGGCCTTAAGATCACGAAAGGATCGGAGATATATCAATGTCAATGAAAGCTGGGTGCATCATACGGGCTTTCATTATGATGAAGTGATTAACCAAACATCGGACGTCCTGCAATATATCATCGATTCAGATGAAATGGGAGAACTGGTTCGAAATGCAAAGATCAGCTTTTTGACCAAGTCCGGAGACTTGAGAGAAGGACTCTTATCCACGGAAGTAATGGTGATCCATGGGGAGGAATGCCTTCTCCATGTGATCACGGATATTACGGACCGAGTGTTTTTGGAGAAAGAAATGGCCCGATTTGACCGTTTGAACATCATGGGGGAAATGGCAGCCGGGATTGTGCATGAAATCCGCAATCCGATGACGACCGTTCGCGGCTTTCTGCAAATGTCGAAAGACACCCCCGCGACCGACTATATCGATATCATGATTGAGGAACTCGACCGGGCCCATAACATCATTACGGACTTTCTATCCGTTTCAAAGCCCAATCCTACCAAGCGAAAGCTCAAGGAGCTTCATCCGATCGTAGAAACCTTATTTCCTCTGATTCAAGCGAAGGCATTATGCACCAATATCGATGTGAAGCTTGAATTGGAGCGATGCCGGCCCTTGTCATTGGATGAAAAAGAAATTCGCCAGCTGATCCTGAATCTTTCATTGAATGGATTAGAGGCGATGTCTGCCGGGGGAACGCTCACGATCAAAACCTACCAGAGGGAGAATGAAGTCATCTTGGAAATACAGGATGAGGGCTGCGGAATCAAGGAAGAACTGCTTGAAAAAATAGGCACCCCATTCTTCAGTACCAAGGTTCACGGCACCGGGCTCGGTTTATCCGTTTGCCATGGGGTTGCAGCCCGGCATGGCGCTGAGATCAAAGTGAAAACCAGCAAGGATGGTACGAGATTTTTTGTCCATTTTAAGAAAGCGGAGACGGGTCTAACCGGATTAGCCCCGTAAAAAAGGTTCAGAGTACCCTATCCGGAGAAGTCATTCAAAAACAACATGGCAATCGTCCCAATCTGGCTAAAGAATTTGTCCGTGCTGCATTTAAGCGAAGAGGGATTGTTTGTGCCGTGGAGATACTGTACGAATCCTTTTCAATGACTTTTCCAATCCCATGCAATAAAACGGGATTCGGTTGTTAAACAAGAAAAATGGTTGCGATAAAATATGCAACCATTTTTACATTTTATGGGTTTGTGAGTTATTTAGTAATTTCTTGGTTTAATACAAGATTGTAGTTTTTAATATCATACACCCTAACCTTTACTAAATTTCCTTCGTTATTGCTATCATTCTTAAAGAAGTTAACGTAGACTTGATTATCTTGGCAGGTCACTTTAATGAACGTGTTTTTATCGTGTTCAATCCTTTGGGAGTTCACCTTGGTGATGACATCATTCTGTATTTTGAAGAAAGAGATGTAATTTAGGCTATCATCTGACTTCCATAGGTTCTCATTCATCATAAATACACCATCATTTGCATTACCGTTTAGGCTGATTAGCGATTGATGGTACCCCGCGACATGAGTAGCATTCGTTGTATATCCAGAAATTTTGGTGACGGGAATGTTAAGGGTTTTATTCGTTGCAAAGTTCTGAATGAATGTCATGCCATTGGAGACCAGATCTGACACCCCGAAATATAAGTCATTGAATAAAGGAGCATATTTGGTGTATTGACCCCGACTATCTTGATTCTTTAATATCGCATCGTTCTTTTCCTTAATGGTTGGACCAATGGAACCGCCTTTTGGAGAAGATACCCGAACTGCTGGTGTTTTGTTATCCCATTCTTGGTGGACTCCTATCCCATTGGCTATGGTGGCGATAGGTGCGTAAACATTTCCGTTGTAGATGAACGGCTCAGCTTTGGTTTGGATCTTCTTTCCATCCACAATAAGTTGAATTTGCGCAAAACGAGCTTGAATGCTCTTCGTCTTAGCCGTCCAAGCAAAGGCTGAACCGGTTAAAAGCAACGTACCAGCAATCGTTCCTAAAATCACTTTCCTTGAAAATTTGAACATGTTCTTTCCCCTTTCGAAAGTGAACTCAATTCATCTGCGACAAACATGTAAGATTTTGCCATCACTATGTAATCTGACGCTTTATCCCCCACAATTGTTTCATCCATATTTAGAAAAAAAGAAAAGCACCACATTAGGCGCTTACATAAATGGACTTGTATTGGAAGTGTTTTCATATTAGAATGTAAGCATTCCTGACTGATAAAGGCAAAACCATTGAAAAGTGGTGACGCAAAACTATAGGGGCTTCATCGATCGATCGGCGATCGTTATGCCAGCCAGTATCCCAAAGGAGGAGCGCGATATGTTTGCACAACAAAAGAAAAATAAAAGGAAATCAGCAAAAACGGTTAGCGACCGCTATTTAACAAGGGCTGAACGAAAGGCTCTGGAATGGTATGAAAAAAGAAGATTAATAGAAGAAATGCAGCAAGCTGCTCAATGAAAACGCCCAAGTGGGCGTTTTATATTTTTTAGGGGAGTCCAAAACCTATCCAGAGGTTTTTTTACTGCAACCGCTTTGCTTGTGCTTTCATCAAATCCTGTTGGATTTCTTCTCGAACCTTACTGGCTTTTGTTCCTGCAAATCCAGGCTGCAAGGCATCTTGATAGCTGGGAGGTACGACTGGCGCTGTATCCCTAGCAATGTCCTCTTTCACTTCTTGGATGTTTGTCATCGAAAAGTCTGCATTAAGTATAGTCTGAGATCCATTCGGTTGATTTTGCCCGTTTTGATTTGAATTCATTTCTTGCTCCTCCTTAAAGAGATATCGAATAGGGTCCCCTACAATCTCCTCATTATGCAATGTTTAAGTTCCCTTAAGCGGATGGAAACAGGTTTTCAAGTCCCGCTTGAATTCCGGAAAGATTTTGACCTGTGGACGTATGGCCTGGACCATAGCTTCAGCTTCGTCGATCCCCTATCTTCTAGAAATGACTGGTATGCTACCAAGATGTAAGAGAAATAAAACCGCTTTTTATGGAATTGCCCGTTTTGATCGTTCGCATGATCTGGTAAGATTATGGTAGTTTATAATGCGAATAAAAGATAGGAGATCTGCAATGTCTATCATAAATTTGAATCATCTTATAGCAATAGCCCAAGAGGCGGGCCAAGCCATTTTAGAGATTTATCAGACAGATTTTACAATCGAAAACAAAGAAGATGACTCCCCGCTCACCTCGGCGGATAAAGCTTCTCATGCTATTATTGCAAAAGCCCTTAAAGAGTCGTATCCAGTTATTCCGGTTCTGTCTGAGGAGGGAAAGGGAGTGGCTTATGAGGAAAGGAAGAACTGGAATCGGTTCTGGTTAGTCGATCCGATTGATGGCACGAAGGAATTCATTAAAAGAAACGGCGAGTTTACCGTGAATATTGCTTTGATCGAAAACGGCTATCCGGTCTTGGGTGTGATCTATGCCCCTGCCTTAGGAACGCTCTATGTAGGCCAACAGGGGGAAGGAGCCTACAAAGTAGACGATAGGGGAATCAAGACAGAATTAAAGGTGAAGGCATTGGAAGAAAGCCAATACACTATCGTAGAGAGCCGGTCTCATCCTTCTCCAGAGGTGAATGAATATCTATCCAAGCTTGAAAAGCGGTTTACGCAAATTCGTCGAATTGAAAAAGGAAGCTCGTTAAAGTTTTGTGCTGTGGCGGAAGCTTTAGCGGATTCTTATCCCCGATTTGGCCCGACGATGGAATGGGATACGGCGGCTGGACAAGCGATCGTGGAAGCCGCAGGAGGAAAAGTGGTTAACCTTCAGGGGCAGCGTTTTTCTTATAATAAAGAATCATTGCTTAATGACTACTTTATTGCCCTCTCTCATGAGGTGGATACCATAAATTAACTTTAAATTTTGGTAAAGGACAAAAAGTGACATAATTTTACGACCACCCCTTGTTAAAATATAGCTGAAATTGATTTTTTTAAAAAATGAATCTTAGAGGGGTGGAAAGTAAAATGTCAAAATTTTTGCAGTTTCATTACGATGGGGAATATGTCCATGACAGTCTACTAGGTTTCACTTACAAATTATTCGTTCCAAGCGGATACCAAAAAGGGACAAAAGTTCCTTTAATGGTGATGGTCCATGGATGCAAACAGAATCCGGATGACTTTGCTGCAGGAACAAGAATGAATGAAATAGCGGAAAAGGAGAATTTCCTGGTTTTGTATCCTGAACATCCGATTCAAATTGAACTAGCTAATCCGGACGGCTGCTGGAGATGGTTTGAGGATCGAAATCTACACCGTGGAAGAGGCGGTGAACCCGATATCATCGTTGGTATGATTCACGAGGTGAAAAAACATTACAGCATTGATTCGAATCGAATTTTTGCTGCAGGACTTTCATCCGGTGCAGCCATGACTTCCAATTTAGGAGCAACATATCCAGATGTATTTAGCGGTATCGGCATATGTTCAGGCGTAGAATATTGCGCAGCAGATATTGAAGATCTGGAAAATCCATTGGCGGCAATGGACAAGGGTGGGGATGATCCATATAAAAGCGCAGAAAAGGCATTTCTGGAAATGGGAGCGAATAAACGAAAAATACCGGTTATTGTCTTCCATGGAACAAGCGATAACATCGTTCATCCTATAAACGCAGAACAGTTAATTACTCAATGGTCACAAACCAACTTCCTTGTCGAAGGCGGAATAGGAAAGGCGGAGATTATCCCAGCATCTGTACAAGCTGAAATTGTGAACGGTAGAAGCTATTTAAAGAATGTATACCATGATCAAAATGGCTATCCATTAATGGAATTGTGGTTGATCAACGGAATGGGACATGCTTGGTCTGGAGGAAGCTCTGAAGGATCGTATACGGATACGTTAGGACCGGACGCTAGTACAATCATATGGGATTTCTTCGTTAGGCATACGACCTAGTCTTGATTTAAAGAGTCGTTGGATCGATTAAGGCACCCGATTTGTGCAAAAACGATCGTTTCTATTTATTATTATTTTCCGATACTATAGAACTACTTGAATTTCCAAAAAATAGTCCTAATTTCTCACTCGTAAAGATGGTTCGATGTTCGTATTGTTTTAACCATTCTTTTACAGTATTCTCAATTTATAGAGACAAGGCAAAGCCATTGAAAAATGGTGACGCAAAGCTATAGGGACTAAATTGATTCATTCAATATGTCAGCCAGTTGCCTCCTAATTTTTCTTGATGAATAGGGAGGATACAGCATGTCTATGGAATTAGCAAATGAAACATTGGATTTCTTAACAGCGCTTCAAACATCAGACCCGGAGAAAGTATTTTCTGCATTAGTTAGAGTCATCCAATCGGACGAATACATAGAAGAACATACTAAAAATCAACGGGTTGAACAGCTTCTTCAGGCATATCAAATGGCGAAAAATATAGCTTAAAGTATTTATTTTCAGGATGGATGATGCTTGGACATGTCCATTCTTTTTTATGATCCTAAACCTAAACCATGTCACTCTGCTAAAGTATTAGAAAAGTTCCCGATTCTTTCATGAATCGGGAACTTTTCTGTTTCTTGAAGTTTTTTTTCAAATAGTTAACCGCTTTGTTGGAATTTTTCCTTTGGTTTGAGTACCTATGGAAGGCAGTTCTACCGGGGTTTGTTTGATTATGCTTATAGATCCATGCTAATCTCAAGAATGAAAAATATATTTATTTTTTTAAAAAAATATTGAAGAAAATTACCAACGGTGATAGAATAAATTCAACGAAGAAAATTTACAGAAACTTTTGAGTAAGGTGAAAAAACTTTGCGAAGATTCCAGACTTCTTTAAGAGTATGGCGGTCGCAACCATTCAGAATGCGGGGGGATAAAAGATGTTAAAGAAAGCGTTATCAGGACTAGGGGTTATCATGTTAGCGGTATCAATGACAGCTTGCGATACGGCAACCAATTCTTCTCAAGGAGATCAAGGAAGCTCCAGTCCGAAAACGGAGGCTCCAGCTGCGGATACGGGAAGCAAAGCGGAGAAGGTCACTTTCAACTTATCTACACCTGATCCTGACACCGCTTCCATTACGATAGCAGCTAACGAATTTGCCAAACTGGTCAATGAGAAGAGCAAAGGGTCCATTGAAGTGAAAGTGTTTCCAAGTGGTTCCCTATATGGGGGAGACCCTTCCGCAGCTGTCAAGCAGCTAGGTGCGGGGTCGCTGGATATGTTAGCCCTATCGACTTCTCTCTATGCCAACTTTGAACCGAAGTTCAGTGCGATTAGCATTCCATACTTATTCGATGATCGCGAACAGTTTATGAGTTACCTGAATGGGGAGCCAGGGCAGCAGCTTCTTCAGAGTATTGATTCGTTCAACATTGAAGGATTAGGCTACTGGGCAAGGAACTTCAGGCAGATTACGAATTCCAAGGGACCGATTCAAGAGCCAAGCGATTTGGAAGGAGTTCGTTTAAGAGTTCCGAATAACCCGCTGTGGGTGGAATTTTTCAAAGAGACCGGAGCTGTCACGACTCCTATGGCTTTCGGTGAAGTGTACAATGCCCTTCAGCTGAAGACGATCGATGGGCAAGAAAACCCGGCGGAAATTCCAATGAATGCGAAGTTCTATGAGGTTCAAAAATACTTAACGGTATCCAACCATATGGCAGACAGCTGGGTGATCGGAATCAATAAAGATAAATTCAATAAGCTGGCACCTGAGCAGCAGCAGGCCTTGAGGGAAGCCACTAAGGAAATTCAGGAATGGGCGCTTGACTATGATCAGAAGCAAGAAAATGAAGCGATTGAGTTCCTGAAGGGGAAAGGGATGGAGGTCAACACGCTCACACCTGAAAATCATCAGAAATTCGTAGATATTTCTAAGCAGCTTTATCCTAAGTTTAAGGACCTAGTAAAAGATGAGGCTTTCTTCAATACGACGCTCAAATTTGTAGGAAAAGAGTAGAGTAACTAAATGAAGGCAAGTGGAAGGAGGATCGGCCTTCCGCTTGCAACACCAACTATTTTTGTAGAGGGAGATCGTTCAAATTGAAAACCTCAACAGTCAACAATACAACGCCTGATGAAAAACCGTTGGGTGTGACAACGGAAAAAGGAAATAAAATGAAAGAATTCTTTAAGTATGCAAATAAAAGTTTCGATCTAACAGCTATATTAGCGACCTTTGCGATCATTCTGACCGTGCTGTTGCAGATTGGAGGCAGACTGATGGGAAGTCCGGCTCCCTGGACAGAAGAAGCCACGAGGTTCATTTTCATCTGGATGATCTTTTTGGGTATTGGAATCGGCTTTCGCCAAGCGGAGTCGGCAAGGGTGACGTACTTTCTGGCTTGGATGCCTAAAATTGTGCAGCGGGGTTCGACATGGCTCTACATAATCGCCACGATCGGGTTTTTCGCATTCATGCTGGTTACGGGAACCCAATTGATGCTGCAGCAATTTAACATGAATGAGATGGGGTCAGCTCTTAGGATTCCCATGTGGATTATCGGACTCAGTCTCCCGGTTTCGGCTATCGTTGGTATTCTGGGTGTGATTGAATCGTTCCTGTTTCATCGAGATTTGCTGGAACCGGAGGAGGAATAGGTTATGTCGATTGCCCTTCTTGTTATCTTTTTTATCCTAATGTTCCTAGGTCTTCCGATTGCTGTAGCCCTGGGAATCTCATCCGTCCTTGTATTGCTCCTGTTTGTGGATATCCCTCTGAATCTGGTCATCCAATCGATGTTCAGTTCGATGAACAGTTTCCTGATGGTTGCCGTACCCTTGTTCATTCTCGCAGGGATTCTGATGGATGAAGGTAAGGTGGCTGAGAAAATCAATGATTTTGCAGCCAGTCTGGTAGGCTGGATCACGGGAGGTTTAGGGCATGTGAACATTCTGGCGAGTATGATCTTTGCCGGAATGGCAGGGTCTTCCGTAGCGGATATCGCAAGCACGGGGAAGATGAGCATTAATGCCATGGTCAAAAACAAGTACCCTGTTGAATATGCGACAGCTCTAACCTTGGTTTCCGCCATGCTGGCTACGATTATTCCTCCCAGCATTCTGATGGTGATCGCAGCTTCCACTGCGGGAGTGTCGATTGGGGCTGCCCTAGTCGGCGGACTCATTCCAGGGGTCATCATCTCCGTATTATGGATGATTTATAACTATTACTATTGCAAGAAGCACGGGATCGGTGAGCGGGTTCCTTTTCAATGGAAGAATTTAATTGAGAGTTTTACTCATGCCTTCCCGGCCTTGCTGGCGCCGCTCATTTTGCTTGGGGGAATTCTAAGCGGTTTCTTTACCCCGACGGAAGCAGCGGCGATTGCCGCCATCTATATTCTTTTCATCTCTATGTTTATCTATAAGACGATACGGTTCAATCAGCTTCCGAGAATCGCGTTCCTCACGGCCAAAATGACGGGAACCATTCTTTTTATCGCAGTGACAGCGAAGCCGGCAAGCTGGATTCTCGAATATGATGGCCTGCCATCACGGATTGCTAGCTTAATCGGGGAAGCTTCAACCCATTCCATTGTCATCATGCTTCTGCTCTTTATTTTTCTGCTGATTGTGGGCATGTTTATGGACGCTACGGCGGCGATCTTTATCCTGATTCCGATCTTGCTCCCGACCATTCATGCCGTTGGAATTGACCCTGTGTTTTTCGTAATCTTTATGGTTATCGTCTTGTCTTTTGGTTTGATTACACCGCCTGTCGGGGTATGCCTTTATGCCGTATGCAATATCACTGGGCTTAAGATGGAGAAGGTGACGCGCAGCACGCTGCCTTGGATGGCTGTTACGGCAGGAATTATTCTCATTTTCGTGCTTTTCCCATCCTTGATTACGGTCCCGATCCAATGGTTTGGGATGTAAAAGACAGTAAGAAATCTACTATATACGAACATCAAAATGAAGGAGTGGACAACAATGAAAGCAGCGATCTTTCACGGACCAGAGAACATCTCATTAGAGGAAGTGCAAACGCCGGAAATTAGTGAAGAAGAAGTTTTAGTGAAGATTTATGTCAGCGCCGTGTGCGGGACGGATGTGCGAATTTTTGACGGAAAGAAAACGAAAGGCGTTCGAACGCCCTCCATTATCGGCCATGAAATGGTGGGAACGGTGGAAAAGGTAGGGAACCAGGTGCAGGAGTTCCAAGTGGGGGATCGCGTGGGGATTATGCCTGTCATCCCTTGCCGGAAGTGCCACTACTGCTTGAACAACCGGGAAAACGCTTGTGCGAATCGAACAGCGATCGGGTATGAATTCGATGGCGGGTTTGCGGAATATGTGCGGATCCCAAGGGAAGCCCTGGAATCGGGCAACCTCGTGAAGATCCCCGACCATGTTCCGTTCGAGCAGGCGGTCGTGGTGGAGCCGCTAGCGTGCTGCATTAACGGGCAGCGCAAGGCGAATGTTTCGATGAACGATACGGTCGTGATCATCGGGGGAGGCCCGATTGGACTGATGCATGTCCAGCTGGCGAAAGCGGCAGGCGCGCGCCAAGTCATCCTGAGTGAGCCGATCGATCATCGCCGGGAAAAGGCTTTGATCGCCGGGGCGGACCTCGTGGTAAATCCGGAAGTGGATTCGTTGCATGATTTGGTCATGAAGGAGACGGATGGACTGGGAGCCGATG